>JAGWWW010000012.1 GCA_018970205.1 Actinomycetales bacterium | reverse complement strand
CATCGCAGGCGACGGCTGCGTTCGTGGGCGTCAACACGGGGCCATTCTCGCGGTAGGCGGCGCCGCTGGGCGTACCGTCGGGTCATGGCACAGACTCAAGGCTCCACGCCGGAGGCCGCGGCGCCATCTGGCGCAGTCCGGTTCGCATCGCTGGTCATCAGAGTCAACGCGGTGTTGTTCGCCGCGAGCGCGCCGGTGCTGCTGCTCGCGCCGGGGAGCATGGCGGCGTGGCTGAACATCGACAGCGCGTCCGCGGATGTGCGTTGGGCGGTGCAGGTCATCGGCGCCTGCCTGCTCGGGTTGGCGGGTCAGTTGTGGATCGTCAGCAAGTGCGCAGCGCAGGTGGTCATGACCGCCACGGCCGTGACATTCACGGCGGAGACCGTCACCACACTGTTGACGGCGTTGACGCCCGGGTCGTTCACGCCGATGCGATGGTTCTTCTTCGGTCAAGGCGCGGTGTCAGCACTCGCGTACGGCTGCGTCTTGCTGTGGGCTCGCCAGAAATCAGCGGCCCCTCACGTCGCCGCGTGACGCTCCTGGCGCGACATCTCCGCGAGCAGGATGCCGCCGAGCACCACCAGCCCGCCAAGAATCTGCACCGCAACCAGGCTCTGTCCGAGGGCGAGCCAGGCCACCATCCCTGAGAGCACCGGCTCAGTCATGCCGATGACGCTGGCATGGCTCGCGCCGAGTTGGCGTAGCGCGACATTCACGAGGCTGAACGCCATCACGGTCCCGCCGATCACCATGAACCCCGTCAACACCGATGTGGGCAGGTGAATCTGACCGGCGACGGAATCCAGCACGGAAGTGCCGCGCAGTGTGCGCCACGGAAAAGAAGCCCACGGCTTCACCACGGCCCAGAACAGCGCGACGAACCCGAACGACCATGTGGTCATGGTGAGCGGGTCACGCATGCCTGCTGAGCGCTCGCCCACGAGGTACCAAATCATCAACGCCACAGCCGCGCCGAACGCCGCGAGCACTCCGACGGTGTCAAGGGTCGCGCCGCGCCACACCTGCGCGACCAGCGCCAGACCGCCGAGGGCGAGGGCCATCCCAAGCCACAGCGAGCGGCCGACATGCTGGCGGCGCACGAAGCGCACCCAGAGCGCGATGTAGATCGGCGCGGTGTACTCGATGAGCAGCGCGATGCCGACGGGGAGCCGGTGGATCGCCACGAAGTAGAGATACTGCACCGGTGTCACGCCGATGATGCCGTAGACGGCGAGCAGCGCCATCTCCTTGGGCCCGGCTTTGAGCGCCTTCGGACGAGTGACGATGCAGATGACGAGCAGCACGAGGAATGCGGCCGTCGCGCGCAGTTGGCTCAACCGCTCCGGTGAGATGCCTTGCTGCATGATGGCCGCGGAGACGCTGCCGTTGAAACTGAAGAGCAGCACGGCCGACATGTAGGTCGCGTAGCCGAAGCCTCGGCGCCGAACGAGCGGCCGCGGGGCGTGCTGTGGAGTTGTGGCTTCTCCGGTCACACCAGACTCGCGTACAGGTCGAATGTCCGACGCGCGACGCGGTCCCAGGAGAACTCCGCCTCGACCCGCTGCCGCCCGGCTGCGCCGAGTGCCGCCGCGCGCGCGGGGTCTGCCGCCACGGTGAGCATCGCCTGCGCGAGTTCGCGCTCGAAGAACTCGCTGTCGTTGGCGTCGTAGTGGACCAGCATCCCGTTGCGCTCGTCCACCACCTCGGGGATGCCGCCGACGTCGCTGGCCACGACGGCCGTGCCGCAGGCCATCGCCTCGAGGTTGACGATGCCGAGGGGCTCGTAGATGGAGGGGCAGACGAATGCCGCAGCGTGGGTGAGCAGCTGCCGAAGCGTTGGCTGCGGCACATGGTCGCGCAGCCAGACAGCGCGCGGGTGCACCGCCTGCAGTTGCGCCCAGGCCGACTCCACTTCGAGGCGCACCTGCTCAGTGTCGGGGGCTGATGCGCACATGACCACCCCGACCTCTGGCGGCAGCGCCGCGGCCGCGCGCAGGAAGTGCCCGAATCCCTTCTGCCGCGTGATGCGACCGACCGCGAGGACATACGGGCGGGAGAGGTCCACGCCGGCGGCTTCGACCAGCGCCGTGTCGGGGTCGGGGAGGTAGAGCGTGGGGTTGATTCCGTTATGGATGACATGGACCTTTGCCGGGTCGACTTGCGGGTAGCAGTCGAGGAGGTCGGCGCGCATGTGGCCGCTCACGGCGATGACCGCATCGGCCCCGGAGTACGCCGTGCGCTCGATCCAGCACGAGAGGGCGTACCCGCCGCCGAGTTGCTCGGCCTTCCACGGCCGCCGCGGCTCCAGCGAGTGAGCTGTCATGAGGTGCGGGACACCCAGGCGCAGTGCGGCGAGTTGCCCGGCGAGATTGGTGTACCAGGTGTGCGAGTGCACGAGCGCGGAGTCGGCAGCGACCCCTGCCGCCATCTGCACATCGATGCCCACAACCTGCATCGCCGGGTCGGCCGCGGCAAGCAGGTGGTTGTCCCCGTAGCCCTTTGCATCCGGCCGGTCCGAGCCGAAACAGTGGACCTGCACCTGCATCAAAGGCGCCAATGCCTCGGTCAGGGACGACACGTGAACGCCGGCGCCGCCGTAGATCTCAGGAGGCCATTCCCGGGTGAGCATGGCGACGGATGCCGGCGAACCCATGCGGGCAACCCTAGGGGTGGGTCTACGCTTGGCGCATGGCGGCGCGACACAGGGTCCTTGCGATTGTGCTCGCGGGCGGCGAGGGCAAGCGACTGTTGCCGCTGACGATGGACCGCGCGAAGCCAGCGGTGCCTTTCGGCGGCAGTTACCGCCTCATCGACTTCGTCCTCTCCAACCTCGTCAACGCGGGGTACCTCCGCATCTGTGTGCTGACGCAGTACAAGTCGCACTCGCTGAACCGACACATCACCACGGCTTGGAGCCTCACCACCCTGCTCGGCAACTACATCACCTCCGTGCCAGCACAGCAGCGGCTCGGCCAGCGCTGGTACACCGGCAGCGCCGACGCCATCCTGCAGAGCCTGAACCTCATCACCGATGAACGCCCGGACTACGTCGCCGTCTTCGGCGCGGACCACGTCTATCGCATGAACCCCGCGGAGATGGTCGACGCGCATGTCGAGTCCGGAGCCGGCGTGACCGTCGCCGGGTTGCGGGTGCCGCGCGCGAGCGCAGGCGACTTCGGCATCATCGAACTCGGGGAGGGCACGCAGATCGCGCGGTTCCGCGAGAAGCCCGATGACCCCGCCACCGTGCCCGGCGACCCCGAACACTGCTATGCCTCCATGGGCAACTACATCTTCACCACGCAGACGCTCATCGATGCGCTGCGTGCCGATGCCGAGGATGACTCCAGCAAACACGACCTCGGAACCAACATCATCCCGATGCTCACCAATGCCGGCGACGCCCACGTCTATGACTTCTCGCGCAACCACGTGCCCGGGTCGACGGAGCGCGACCGGCACTACTGGCGGGACGTGGGGAGCATCGACTCGTACTACGACGCCCACATGGACCTCATCAGCGTGGAGCCGGTGTTCAACCTCTACAACGGCAAGTGGCCCATCCACACCGAGCTCCCACCGCTGCCGCCGGCGAAGTTCGTGGAGGCGGGGACCGCTCACGACTCCATGGTCGGCACCGGCACCATCATCGCCGGCGGGCATGTGCGCGACTCGGTCATCTCACACCAGGTGCGAGTCGACGCCGGCTCCTTCGTGGCTGGCTCGGTGCTGATGCCCGGGGTGCGAATCGGGCGCAACGCCATCGTGCGCCGGGCGATCCTGGACAAAAACGTGGCCGTAGCAGACGACGCCCAAATCGGCGTGGACCCGGTGCTCGACGCGCAGCGCTTCAGTATCAGCGCCGACGGCGTCATCGTTGTTCCCAAGGGCACGGTCGTCGGCCCGAACTGAGCCGATGAGTGCGCCCTGTGGCGATGCAGCAGGGGACACCGGCGGCAGCCTTTCGGCGGCCTACTGGCCCTCCGGCCCGCCTGTCACGGCAACGCTCGGCGCCTCGATTTCGACGATCTGGCCAACGTCTGTGATGGACATCGCAGTGGCCAACGTCTTGCCAGCGGCGGGGATGAACCCGTCGATGCTGATCAGTGTCGCGATGCCGTCGGAGTTGTAGGTGAGCGTCGCCGATGCGGTGGCCCCTGTGAGATTGAGAGATGAGACGGTGTTGGCGTCGATGCCGGACAGCGCGAGCGCGGTCCGGATAGGCAGCGTCCCCGAGTAGGTCCGCACCGCGCTGGCATCCACTCGCATGCCCGCCGCCCGCAGCGCAGACCACAGGCTCGGCAGGTCGCCGCCGGCGAGCCCCCGCCCGGACTGCGGTGTGGCAATCCAGCCCGCACCGGTGGATGTGTACGTCTTGCCGCCGGTGATGATTCGCTGCGTCGTCCGCCCGGAGGCGCTGGTGTAGTCGCCGCTGCCTTCGCCGGTGTCCAGAGCAAGGAGCCCGGAGAGCCGGGTGCTGCTCACACCGGTGAGGCTGGCACTGATGGCGACGCTGGCACCGCCGGCGTCGCTGCTGCGGCTGAGCACCTCTGAGATGGGGCGGGTGTCAGTGCTCGGGCTGGTGGTGGCAGTTGCGGAGCCGGTGCTCGACGGCGTCGGGGTTGCGCTGTGCCCAGGGTTGTCGTGCCCGCGACGCAGCCAGGAGCAGCCCGTGCTGCCGCCAGCGAGCACGAGCGTCAACACCACGGCGAGGACAGCACGGCGTGACATGCGTCAAAGATAGACCAGAACCGCGTCGGGCAGCGGAACGCGATCACGCCTGCCCGTCGTGCACATACAGCACGTCAGCGTCCCACGCGGTGAACCCCAGGCCCTCGTAGACCTTCTTGGCCGCGTCATTCGAGTCGTCCACGTAAAGCATCACCGCATCCAGCCCCCGCTCGCGCAGATGCTCCAAACCGAGGATGGTCAGCGCGCGGCCGAGGCCGGTGCCGCGGGCGGACTCGGCGACGCCGAGCACGTACACCTCGCCGATCGGGTCGTGCACATGGTCGTGGTGGTTGGCCGCGCCGTGCACTTTCGTCCAGTGGGTGCCCACCATCGCGCCGGAGTCGTCGAATGCGACGAGCAGCCCGGCCGGGTCGAACCACGCCTCACGCAGCCGCGCGTCGAGGTCGGCGCGGGTCCAGCCGCCCTGGTCGGGCAAGGTGGCGAAGGCCTGCGAGTTAAGGGCCAGCCAAGCGGGTTCGTCCTGCCCGAGGATGAACCCGCGCACGTGGACACCCGGGGGCAGCAAGGGGCACGGCAGCGGCGCATACAGCGACCGCCGCATCTGCAGCAGGCTTCGGTGGCGGCGGAAGCCGCGGGCTTGGGCCAGGCGTGCGGCATCGGGTGAGTCGCCATGGGCCCACAGGCGCAGCGGGCGAAGGTCTGTCACGTTCAGCGCGGTGTCTGTCAAGGCGGCGCCGATTCCCTGCCCGCGTCGGGTCGGCTCCACGACGAGTTCCGCGCTCGGCCCGGCCACTTTGTCGGTGGTGTCGAGGTGGGCGTAGCCGACGAGGGACTGCGAGTCCCACACCATCAGATGTGTGACCTCGCGGTCACCGCCGTAGCGCAGGTGCAGCGTCGCGTGCTCAGACAGTGGGCGAAGCCCGTCGTGGCGGGTGGCGCCGTTGAGCAGGGCAAGCACTGCGTCGCGGGTGGCAACCGGCAGCCCGCCTCGAGCGACGTCGACGTGCCAGCCGCGGGTCACGACAGCGCGTCCGCGGACGCAGTCTCGGGGACGACGGTGGAGCCGGAGTCGAATCGGTAGCCGACGTTGCGGATGGTGACGATGGCGGCTTCGTACTCCGGGCCGAGCTTCGCCCGCAGCCGCCGCACATGCACATCCACCGTGCGAGTGCCGCCGTAATAGTCGTAGCCCCAGACCTCCTGCAGCAGCTGCTCGCGGCTGAACACGCGGCCGGGGTGCTGCACGAGGAACTTCAGGAACTCGAACTCCCGGAAGGTCAGGTCGAGGACGTGCCCGCGCACACGCGCGGAGTACGTGCTCTCGTCGATGGTGATGTCGCCGCTGCGAATCTCCGCCGGCGCCTGCGACATCTGCTCGTTGCGGCCTAGTGCGAGCCGCAGGCGCGCATCGACCTCCGCGGGCCCGGCCGTGTCCAGCACGATGTCGTCGACGCCCCACTCAGGGCTGACTGCGGCCAAACCGCCCTCGGTCGTGATCAGCAGCATCGGGGCGTCGACCCCAGTGGTCCTGATGAGCCGGCACAGCGCTTTGGTGGCGATCAGGTCCCGCCGCCCGTCCACGAGGACGGCGTCGTAGGCGCCGGCGTTGATCAGGGCGGTGACCTCAGCGGCGACAACGCGCAACTGATAACGGAGCAATCCGAGCGCGGGCAGGACATCCACTGACCCGCCGGCGGCATTCGTGAGCAAGAGCAGTGACACAGCCACCTCCAGCCCCGCGAACGGGCTCATGGTACCCAGCGCCTGAGACCACTGCTCAGGGTCGGCAGTTGCCGGCGAACCGGCTCCGGCGGCCCGCCTACGATGCGGCTGTGTTCTTCGAGCAAGCCGCCGCACACGCCATCGCCCAGGGGCAGGCGCTGCCCTCGAGCCTTCCGCAGGACATCCTTCCGATGTCGTGGCTGCTCGGCGTCTGGCGGGGCAAGGGCGTCGGCGGCTACCCGGGCCTGGAGGGCTTCGAGTTCGTACAAGAAGCCGTGTTCACCACCGACGGTCGGCCGTTCGTCCACTATCACTCGCGCACCAGCCGGTTGCTTCCCGACGGGTCGGTCGGGGAGCCGCTGGCTGCGGAGACCGGCTACCTGCGGCCCGCGCCGGACATGGGCGTGGAGATGCTGCTCGCGCACCCCACGGGATACGTCGAGGTCTGGATGGGCGAGATCACGGTCAAGGGCTGGGACTTCACCGACACCAGCGCGCAGGTCACGGGCGCACAGATGGAGTTGCGCACCGCCGGGTTGCTGCGCACCGAGACCGCCAAGGACTACAACGGCGGCACCCGCCTCTACGGCCTCGTCGGCGACAGGTTGCTCTGGGTCATGGACATGAAAGCCATGGGCCAGGAGTTGGGCTCGCACGTGTCCGCAGAGTTGGAGAGAGTGACCGCGTTGTGACCCCACTTCCTCGCACGGAGTTCGAGCACCGCTTGCGGGCATCGGGGATGCGCGTCACCGCGCAGCGGCACCACATCTACGACGCGGTCAACCGGCTCCGGCACGCGACACCGGAGACCATCCTCGCTGAAGTGACCGCGGTCCTGCCGGGGGTGAACCTCTCCACCGTGTACCGCTGCCTCGAGGCTCTGGAGGCGGCTGGATTGGTGAGCCACACCCACCTCGGGCACACACCTCTGACCTACCACGCCATCGAGGACCACGCCCACATCCACTTGGTCTGCGAAGGGTGTGGGCAGGTCGTCTCAGTGGATGCCGCCCTCGCCGCTGAGTTGCGCAGCCGCGTCGCGAGGGAGCACGGATTCGACATCGATCCCACGCATATGGCGATGGCTGGGCGGTGCTCCGTCTGCAGGCTAGGCGGTCGCGATGATTGAGTCGGCCTGCGCCGAACGCGACGCTGCCGTCGCGTGGCACCTCGGCGACCCGCTCGGGGAGCAGCGCGCACTCCTCGCCGGCAGCGCCCACGTCGACCTCGGCCATTTCGGCGTCGTCAGGGTCAGCGGCGCGGACCGGTTGACGTGGCTGCACCTGCTGTTGACGCAGGCGGTCGAGCACCTCGCGCCCAGGGTGTCTGTGCAGGCGCTCATCCTGTCCGCAACCGGCCACATCGAGCACGATCTGAAGGTCATCGACGACGGCGAATCCACCTGGCTCATCGCAGAGCCGGGCACGTCGGCTGACCTACTCGCATATCTGCAGTCCATGGTGTTCATGTACCGCGTCGAGGTGAGTGACGTCAGCGGCGAGTACGCGGTCACAGGCAGTCTCAGCGTGCCGGGCGCGACGACAGGCGCGGACACCGGCGGCGACCGTGACCACCTCCTCTGGCACGCCCCCGAGGCGCTTGCGACCACCGATCGCACCGACGACCCGTACGTCCCGGTCCGGCCCGCCCCGTGGCCGGCGGTCTTGGCCATCGTCCCCCGCGCGGACCTCCCGCACCTGGGCACGAAGGCCGGGATGTGGGCGTGGGAGGCCGCGCGCGTGGCCGCCGCAGTGCCGCGGCTCGGCTTCGAGATCGACCACCGCACGCTGCCGCATGAAGTGGGCCTCATCGGCGCGGCCGTGCACCGCGCCAAGGGCTGCTACCGGGGCCAGGAGGCCGTCGCGCGGACCCTCAATCTCGGCCGCCCCCCTCGGCGGCTGGTGCTGCTGCACCTCGACGGCAGCAGCGAGGCGCTTCCTGGCGCGGGCACTCCTGTGCTGGCAAGCGACGCACGCGAGGTGGGCTACATCGGGACGGCGGTGGTGCACTGCGACCTTGGCCAGATCGCGCTCGCTGTCGTCAAGCGCGCGGTCGACCCGCTGGCTCAGTTGGCGGTGCGCCTCGACGGTGCTGACATCGCGGCGTCGCAGCAGCCTGTCGTGGTGATCTGACTTGCGGGCCGCTGCGCCCCGGCACGACCGCGCCGCACGCGGAGTCGGCCTGTCCTTCACGGCGTAGCCCAGCGGGACACGTGTTGGGCATTCCCGACGCAGGTCGCGGCCGCTGATGTGACCATGTGGGGGTGACCGAGACGAATGCCCCCGAATCTGGCCCCGCCCGCCGCCGGATCGACCGGGTCCTGGCCCCTGACTTCATCGCAGACCTCGCACAGATGTCGGTCGCCGAACTTCGGGCCCGCCGGATGGAGGCCGACGCCGAGGAGAACGACTTGTCGTACGTGCGCCGGGTGCTGCACGGCCGACTTGACATGCTCGACGCGGAGATCGACCGCCGCTCCTCGCGGCGGGACTCCCCGGACGTGGTGGCAGAAGTGGTTCGCATCCTCTCCACGCCGGCGCCGACCCTGGGGCGGGGCTCCCGCAGCCTGCCAGGGCAACCCTCGCGCCTCGCGGAGCACCGACGGGCGGTGGAGCGGCTCATCGCGGACCCGGCCGTCTCCTATGTCACCGCGCTCAGCGACGAGGGTCTGCAACAGGTCCGCGCACAACTCGCGACGCAGGAGCGCCAAGTTTCTGATCAGCGCCGACAAGTGCAGGCTGTGGTGGACCTCATGAGCAAGGAATTGACGGTGCGACACCGAAACGGCGAGGCCGGGGTGAACAATCTGCTCGCATGAGCGGTGAGCCTGGTTACGGCCCCCTGGCCGACGTCGTCCGAAACGGCGTCGTGGAGTCCCGGCACAGCGGGGCGGTGAGCGTCGTGCGCGGCGGCGTCGAGGTCGCGCACAGCGGCGACACCGGTGCCACCATGTTCGCCCGCTCATCCTTGAAACCGTTCCAACTCGTCGCGATGCTCGACGCAGGCCTCTCGCAGGGGCCATGGAGCGCTGCCGACCTCGCAGTGATGGCCTCATCGCACTCAGGTCAGGCCGAGCACCTGGAGCAGGTGCGCTCCATCCTCGCGCGGGTCGGCCTGTCTGAATCGGACCTGCGCAACACCCCCGCCCTCCCGATGGACCCGGCCGCCCGGCAAGACCTGCGCGAGCAGGGGGTCACGGCCAAGGCATCGCTCTTCGGCGACTGCTCCGGCAAGCACGCGGCCATGCTGGCTACATGCGTGGTCAACAGGTGGCCGCGTGACTCCTACCTAGACCCGGCGCACCCCCTGCAGGAGCGCATCCGCGCGACCATCGAGGCGTACACCGGCGACCGCGCCGACCACACGGCAGTCGACGGCTGCGGCGCGCCGCTGTTCAGCGGCACAACCGCCGGACTTGCCCGCGGACTCGCCATGCTGGCCGACGCGGAGCCGACGTCGAACGCCGCCCGGGTCGCGAATGCGATGCGCGAGCACCCGGTGCTGGTCGCCGGCCGAGGCCGCGACGTGACCGCTGCCATGCAGGCGACACCGGGCTTGCTGGTCAAGGACGGCGCTGAGGGCGTACTTGCCGGCGCACTCCACTCTGCCGACTCCAACCCAGCCACCGGTTTCGCCATCAAGGTAGCCGACGGCGCCGCCCGACCCCGTCCGGTCGTGCTCGCCGCCCTGCTGCAAGCCCTGGGCGTCGTCGGCTCCACTCCTGCGTGGTCTCAGATGCCTGTCCTCGGCGGCGGGCGTGTCGTGGGGCAAATTCAGAGTTCTCTCACGTTGGTGTGGAACGCTTGACAGTTATGGATAACACTCTTGCGCGCAGACTGGTCGCCGAGTTCATCGGGACCGCTCTGCTCCTCGTCGCGGTTGTCGGCTCGGGACGCATCGTCACCGCCATCATCCGCCTCAACTCCACCAAGACATCGACGACTGACTTCAAGAGCATTGGTCTAGCGCAGTCAGTTGACCGCTTCGGCGGCGCGCTGATCGTGGGTCTGTTGTTGGCAGTGATGGTGGTGGTACTCGGCGCCGTCTCCGGTGGCCACTTCAACCCCGCCGTGTCGCTCAGTGCGTTCCTGTTCAAGGGGCTCTCAGCGGCGGAGTTCTTCTCATACGCCGTCGCCCAGATCCTTGGCGGCATCGTCGGCGCTTTCATCGCCATCTACGCGGCAACTGGGTCCGCACCGAGCTCCATCGGAGCCAAGGGAACTCTGGACCCGTGGCTTTATGTGTCGGAGTTCGTCGCGACGTTCGTCCTCGTGACCGCAGTCCACGCCACCATCCGCGCCGGCAAGGCCAACTTCGTGCCCCTGGCCCTCGGCGGCTGGGTCGTCGTGATGGCCGGAGCCTTCCCGCAGGGCCTGGGCAACCCGGCCGTGTCCTTCGGCACCGTGTTCTCCGGCAAGGCCGGTCCCACGTTCGTCGCCGCTCTGGTGCTCGTCGCGGTGCAGTTGGTCGCCGCAGTGGCATCCTGGAGCGTCACCAAGTTCCTGTACCCGCAGGACGCCTCGGCACGCGCGTACTGAGGCACTTCCCAAGGGTGGGGCCGCGACCGTGAGGTCGCGGCCCCCACTGTTTTTCCGCGATCGCCCCGCCTGCCGCCGCTTGCGACGCTGCCTACGCTTGCGGCTGTGTCCGACCACGAACCCGGCCCGCGCCGCGAGCGCGCGCCTCGCACCGGTCGCGCCGTCGGGATGGTCACCCGCGGCACCACTGGCGTGAATCGCCTGCGACGGGTGGACCGTTGGGTCATCCACGCCCGTTGCTCGTATCTGCGCACGGTGGACTCGCCGCTGTGCGTAGACCTTGGGTACGGCCGCGAGCCGTGGACCACCGCGCAGTGGCGTGAGACTATGCGCACCCACGTGCGCGAAGACATCGAGGTCCTCGGCATCGAAATCGACCGTGACCGTGTCGCGGCTGCGCAAGCGCAGGCCGCACCGGGCCTGTCGTTCGCGCACGGCGGCTTCGAGGTCCCCACGGGTGGCCGCCCCGTGCATGTGCTGCGTGCGATGAACGTCCTGCGCCAGTACGACGAGTCAGCTGTCGTCGACGCCTGGACGCTCATGGCTGCCGCGCTCGCACCCGACGGCGTGCTCATTGATGGAACCTGCGACGAGGTCGGACGTCTCGGGACCTGGCTCGCCGTGTGCAGGGACATCCACGGTCGGCCGCAACCACAGTCGTTGACGCTGTCGGCGCAGGTTGCGACCCTCGAGCAGCCGTCGCGGTTCGCCACCCGCTTGCCCAAATCTTTGATCCACCACCATGTGCCCGGAACGGCCTTGCACCGGCTGCTCGCAGACTTCGACCGTGCCTGGGCCAGTCATGCGGGGTTGGCTGTGTTCAGCCCGCGCCAACGCTTCATCGCCGCGGCGCGTCAATTGCGGGACTGGGGCTGGCCGGTGGCCGACAACGAGCAACGGTGGCGGCTCGGTGAGGTCACCGTCGACTATGGATGTTTGCTCGACTGAGCGGTGGCTTCGGGGATCTGAACGAGCTCAGTGCGGCACAGTCCCGTCCGAGCGGTGGCAGCGGAGCACGCCACCAGTGGTGCGCCGATTCCCACAGCGATGACTGCCCGCGCAACGCCCGAGGGCGGTACTGCGGGGTATGTGGGGTCAGCGCCCTTGCTTGGCGACAGCGGCTGCAGCCGACGCCGCAGCCTCCGGGTCGAGGTAGCGACCACCGACGGTGAGCGGGCGGAACTGCGCGTCGAGTTCGTAGACCAGCGGGATGCCAGTGGGGATGTTCAACTCGGCGATGTCTGCGTCGCTGATGTCGTCGAGGTGCTTGACCAGCGCGCGCAGTGAGTTCCCGTGCGCCGCGACCATCACGGTCGCGCCGGTCGCGAGGTCGGGCACGATGCAGTCGTACCAGTACGGCAGCATCCGTTCGACCACGTCTTTGAGGCATTCCGTGGCCGGGCGCAGTTCCGGCGGCAGCCCGGCGTATCGGGCGTCGTTGAACTGCGACCATGGCGCATCTGGCGCCAGCGGCGGCGGCGGCACGTCGTATGAGCGGCGCCAGAGCATGAACTGCTCTTCGCCGAATGCCTCGAGGGTCTCCTTCTTGTCCTTGCCCTGCAATGCGCCGTAGTGCCGCTCGTTCAAGCGCCACGACCTGCGCGTGGCGGCCCAGTGCCGGTCGCAGGCGTCGAGTGCGATGTGCGCGGTGGATATCGCGCGGCGCAGCAGTGACGTGTGAACCACGTCCGGGAGCACGCCGGCCTCGGCGAGCATCTGGCCCGCGCGGGCTGCCTCATCACGGCCGCGCTCGCTCAGCGGCACATCCACCCAACCAGTGAAGAGATTCTTCGCGTTCCACTCGCTCTCACCGTGGCGAACCAGGACAAGTGTGTGGTGGGTCATGAGTTCTCCGAATCGAGCGTCTGCTTCTCTGAACGCGGCTGCTGCGCGCGCGTGTGCGCGGCTTGTAGGCGTTGCGGAGTCTAGGGCAGGGTCGCTAGCGCAACGGGGCTCTGCACGGTCTCTTGATAGACCTGCAGGAGCCGCTGCGACGTCGTCGCCCAACTGAAGCGCGAGGCGTGCCGAACACCAGCCTCGCCGAGGGTCGCGCGGCGCGGGGCATCATCGAGAAGCCCGCCGATGGCTTCGGCCCAGGCCGAGGCATCGTGGCCGTGAACGAGCACCCCACTGACGCCGTCGGCAACCGCGGTGTGCAATCCGCCGACCGCAGCCGCGACCACAGGCGTCCCGCAGGCCTGTGCCTCCAACGCGACCAGGCCGAAGGACTCGGAGTGCGACGGCACCACGACCACGTCGGCCGCCCGGTAGAGCAGTGCGAGGTCTGCAGCGGTGCGCGGTGGCATCCAGGTCACCGCGTCCGCGATGCCGAGGCTGCTCGCGGTGGCGGCCAGCTCAGCTGGGCCGTAGCCGCTGCTTCCGGAGGCGCCGCCGCACACGACAACCCGCACCTTGGCGGCACCGTTGCGGCGCCTCAGTTCCGCAGCGGCCCGGATGAGCACATCTGGAGCCTTGTGCGGCTGCACGCGCCCGACGAACAGCAGCAGATGCTCGTCGGGGGCGAAGCCCATCGCGGTGCGGGCCAATGTCCGGCTTCCTGGGTGGAAGACATCAAGGTCCACACCCGGGTTCACCACGCTGATGCGCTGCGGGTCGGCGGCGTACAAGGTCACGAGGTCACGCGCTTCATCGTCGGTGTTCGCCACGAGACGGCTGGCGATGTCGACGAGCTGCTGCTCGCCGATCGCCCGGATGCCCGGCTCCGGGGTATCTCCCTGCGCGAGGTGGTTGTTCTTCACCCGCGCCATCGTGTGCATCGTGTGCACCAGCGGAACGCGCCAGCGTTCGGCCGCGAGCCACCCGACGTGGCCACTGAGCCAGTAGTGGGAGTGGATGAGGTCGTACCACCCAGCCGGCCGCGCGGACTCCGCGCGCAGCACTCCGGCGGTCAGTGCGCACAACTGCGCGGGCAGGTCCTCTTTCGGCAGCGCCTGATACGGGCCGGCGTCGATGTGGTGCACGGTGACGCCGTCTCCCAGCGCCGTGGTCATCTCCAGAGATGAGGCGGTGGCCCGGGTGAAGATGTCCACCTCGACACCGGCGCGCGCGAGGTGTTTCGCGGTCTGCGCGACGTAGACGTTCAGACCCCCGGCATCGCCCACGCCGGGCTGGTCTAGGGGCGAGGTGTGGACGCTGAGGACCGCGATCCGGCGCACCTCTCGGCGCGGTGCCGGGGGCACGGCGGCGCTCTCCACGCAGTCAGGGTAGCCCCGCCACCAGGCCCGCGCCCCGTGGAGTCCGCGCGGCCTCGTCCCCCATCGGCCAAAGGACCGCGTGCAGCAAGTCCGTCCGAGCCCAGGGGGCGCGTCCCCGGGCCGCACGGTGAACTCCGGGCAGCGTGGTGGTGAATTCTGGGCGAAGCGGCCGCATCGGGGTGTCCGGGCAGTCGCCGTCGTCCATGCGTCTACCTACACTCGCGGCTGTGTCAGCGGAACTGAACCAGCTGCTCACGGCGCTGCCGGGCATCATCGTGCTGGTCGAGGAGAACGGCACAGTTTTGTACGTGTCCCCGCCGGCCGTCCCGTTGAGCCTGGTCCGGGGCGACCGCCTGCGCTCCTCGCGCTTGCGCAAGTTCATCGCTGACGCACAAGCCCTCGGCCAGCCCGCCAGCCGCGAGTGGGACCTCAAACGTGGCGAGGAGCGCGACGACTTCATCGTCCACGCCTCGCCGTTCAGCGACGGCTCCCTGCTGCTGACCTTTGACGACGTCTCGGAGGCAAAGAGGCTCGACGCCGTGCGCCGCGACTTCGTCGCCAACGTCTCCCATGAGTTGAAGACCCCAGTGAGCGCGTTGTCGCTTCTGGCCGAGGCGGTGGCGGAGGCAGCTGAGGACCCGGATGCGGTGCGGCACTTCACCTCGCGGATGAAGGCCGAGGCGCAGCGGCTCGCTGTGCTCGTCGGGGACCTGCTCGACTTGTCACTGCTGAGCCACGAGGGCCTGCGCGCCATCGACCCGATCGAGGTCGACTCATTCGTCTTGACCGCCACCGACGCGGTGTCGCAGATCGCGCAGAACCGGCGCGTGCAGGTGGTGGTGTCAGGCGAGCGCGGGCTGGTGATCTACGGCGACCGCGAGCAGCTGGTCATGGCCGTGCGAAACCTCCTGACCAACGCGGTCGGGTACTCCCCAGAAGGCGGGGTGGTCACTCTGACGGTCACGCGCAATGGTGACTACGTCGAGATCGGCGTCTCCGACCAGGGCGAGGGCATCCCGGAAGAGGCGTTGACGCGGATCTTCGAGCGGTTCTTCCGGGTGGACCCGGGCCGGTCGAGGCAGACCGGCGGCACCGGATTGGGGTTGGCTATCGTGAAACACGTCTGCGCCAACCACGGTGGGGACTGCGTCGCCGAGTCCGTCGTGGGCGAGGGTTCCACGTTCACCCTGCGGCTGCCGGTCTTCATCGACCCAGCCGGATTGTTCGACGACCCGGACGACGATGAGGAATCACCCGTGGCACCTGCGACTGCGCGCACAGAAGGGATTCAGCTGTGACCCGCATTCTGGTCATCGAAGACGAGCCCGGAATCCTGGAGGCATTGGTCTTCCTGCTTCGCAAAGAGGGATTCGAGGTCGCAAGCGCCACCGACGGTGTCGGCGGCCTGGCGGAGTTCGACCGAAGCGGCGGCGACATCGTGTTGCTAGACCTGATGCTCCCTGGCCTGTCTGGGTCCGAGGTATGCAAAGCCATCCGCGAGAAGTCTGATGTGCCCATCATCATCGTCAGCGCCAAGGACGACGAGATCGACAAAGTGGTCGGGCTCGAGATCGGCGCGGACGACTACGTCACCAAGCCCTATTCCTCACGCGAGCTGGTGGCGCGAATCCGCGCGGTGCTGCGCCGGCGCGGCGAGGCCGCCGACACCGCTGCCACCGTCTTCGAGGTCGGCCCGATCCGGATGGACACCGACCGCCACATCGTCTCCGTCCAAGGGGCGGCGGTGTCCCTGCCGCTGAAGGAGTTCGAGTTGCTGGAGATGCTCATGCGCAATAGCGGCCGGGTCCTCACACGCGGTCAGCTGATCGACCGCATCTGGGGCGCGAACTACGTCGGCGACGGCAAGACTCTGGACGTCCACATCAAGCGGCTGCGAGCGAAGATCGAGCCCGACCCCGCAAACCCCGTCTATCTGCTCACGGTCCGCGGTTTGGGCTACCGCCTCGAGGCGCCGTCGGCGTAGCGCACGGCTGCTAAACCGCGCCTGCGGGCCGTGCAGGCGCTGCGTTCCCGGGACAGCCGTATGCGGTGGAGTTCGTCAGGGGCAGGGTGTGGGCGGCAGCGGCGGTACGTTCCGGCCCCGGACACGCATGACGTTCCCATGCAGCTACGGCCGGACCGTCATCAAAGCCCGTCTCACGGCAGCGGGATCTGTGCCCACATTCCGTCATTGGCGCGCACGAGCAGGTTGGTCTCGATGATCCCGCCCTTCTCGAACACGAACCGTGCGCGGACGAACTTGCTGCCTTCAGCGCTCAGGCCGGAGCCGAAGACGAACTGCTCGGAGTTCGCCTGGCCGATGGTGGTCGTGGAATCCGGCAGCACATCGATGCCCGACTCCGGCTGGAGAACATCACCGCCCTCGATGTCGACCCCGCGCAGCGAATCGGTGCTCGAACCGTGGTTGACCAGCGTGGCGACGACGGAGAAGTTGCTGCCATTGGACACCACCAGCGCGCCTCTGATGCCGACGGTCTTGTCCGCGGAGTCAGTCTCAACGCCGTCCCCCGTCGCGCCGAGTGCAGCCTGCTGGTAGGTGGCCGCGTTCTGCCCCTGCCAGCACCCGGTGAGTCCCAGCGGCGCGGTCGCACACACCAGTGCCGCGGCGATTCGCACCTGCCAACGGCGGGCCGCAGAGCGAGACGAGCCGCCTGCGGCGCACGAGGCCTGGTCCGGGGCTTCGGGGGTGGTCACAGTGCTCTTCACGCCCATGAGTCTAGGACGACTGATGCGGACTGCCTGTCATCGGCGGGACCCTGCGTGGTAGCCTTTGCTCTTGGTGAAAGGGGCATAATTCCATGGGTTTTAAAGTTGGGGACACAGTTGTTTACCCGCACCACGGAGCGGCCCAAATCCTTGATATTGAGATGCGTGAAGTCCGTGGCGAGAAGCGCGAGTACCTCGTCCTGCGGGTCCACCAAGGCGATTTGACTGTCAAGGTCCCTGTCGACAAGGTCGAGGACGTCGGCGTCCGCGACGTGGTCAACCAAGAGGGCCTCGACCGGGTCTACGGAGTGCTGCGCCAGCCGTACACCGAGGAGCCGACCAACTGGTCGCGTCGCTACAAGGCCAACCTCGAGAAGTTGGCCAGCGGCGATGTCATCAAGGTTGCCGAGGTTGTCCGCGACCTGTGGCGCCGCGAGAAGGACCGCGGCCTCTCCGCGGGCGAGAAGCGGTTGCTGGCCAAGGCCAAGCAGATTCTCATCTCCGAGGTCAAGCTGGCTGAGAAGACGAACGAGGACGCCGCTGAGGCCATCCTCGACGAGGTGCTCGCCTCCTGACCTGCTGCGGCGGGGTGCGGAATGACGCCGCTGCCTCGCCTGGGCGTGCGGTCGTAGCGGAATGAGCAGGCCATGACCGTACGCGCAGCCATCATCACCGCCGCCGGTTCCGGCGTGCGGCTCGGGCACCCGGTGCCCAAGGCCCTCGTGCACGTCAACGGCGTCCCGATGTTGGTGCGGTCGGTATGGCCCTTCGCGGCATTCGACCATGTCGTCGTCACCGCGCCGCCCTCGCACCACACTGATGTCGCCGACGCGCTGCGCGCGCACGGGCTGTCGCAGGTGCAGGTGGTCGTCGGCGGGGACACCCGTGCCCAGTCAGTGGCGCAAGGACTTGCTGCTGTGCCGGCTGAGGCGGATGTGGTCCTGGTCCACGATGCCGCCCGCCCGTTCCTGCCGACGGCGGTCATCGACCGGGTACTCGCAGCGTTGGCCGCCGGGGAGCTGGCAGTTGTGCCCGTGGTGCCGGTCACCGACAGCCTGAAGCAGGTGCGCGGCGGCCATGTGGTTGAGCACACCGACCGCGCTGCGTTCGCGGGCGCGCAAACCCCGCAGGGATTCGCCGCCTCAGCGCTGCGCGAGGCCTACGCCCGCGCCGCCGCCGCCGGCACCCTGTCGAACGCCACGGACGATGTCAGCGTCACTGCCGCGGCTGGGCTCCCGGTCGCCGTGGTGGACGGCGACCCCCGCAACATCAAAATCACGACCCCAGCCGATCTGCCTGCAACCGATCTGGCCGCAACCGGCAGCGAGGCAGACCTGCGCTCCGGGTTCGCCACCGACGTCCACGCCTTCGCCGACTCAGGGCAGCTGTCTCTGGCCGGCCTGGTGTGGCCCGAACACCCCGCTCTGGCGGGTCACTCCGACGGCGACGCAGCCATCCACGCGCTGTGCGACGCGCTGCTCTCGGCATGCGGCCTCGGCGACCTTGGCTCAAACTTCGGAACGTCCGAGCCGCGATGGGCGGGCGCGGCGAGCATCCGATTGCTCGAGCACACAGTGGAACTGATGGCCGGGGCGGGCTGGACATGCGTCAGCGCACAGGTGCAAGTCATCGGCAACCGCCCCCGGCTGGCCCCGCGCCGCGAGCAGGCGCAGGATCTGCTGACGTCGGTGGTGGGTGTGCCGGTCTTCCTGAGCGCCACGACCACTGACGGGCTCGGGTTCACTGGCCGCGGCGAGGGCATCGCGGCGACAGCGGCCGTGTTGGTGCGACGAGGATCGGTGAGTGATGAGCATGCGTCTATATGACACAGCAACGCGCAGCCTGCGTGACTTCATCCCGCGCGAGCCGGGCAAGGTCTCGATGTATGTCTGCGGCGCCACGGTCCAGGCGCGCCCGCACGTCGGCCATGTGCGCAGCGGCGTGGCCTTCGACGTGCTTGTGCGCTGGCTGCGGGCCAGCGGCCACGAGGTCACACTCGTGCGCAACGTCACCGACATCGACGACAAGATCCTGCACAAGGCAGAGCATGAGAACCGGCCCTGGTGGGCCGTCGCAGCCGATTACGAGCGCGCTTTCGCGCACGCGTACGACCTCCTCGGCTGCTTGCCGCCGACGGTGGAGCCGCGCGCAACCGGCCATGTGACGCAGATGATCGAGATGATGCAACGGCTCATCGACCGCGGCCACGCGTACCCGGCGGCCGGGGACGTGTACTTCAGCGTCGGCTCGTTCCCGGACTACGGCGCGCTCTCGGGTCAGCGACCCACGGACATGCAGCCGGCGGGCGACAGCGACTACGCGGACCGCAAGCGCGACCCGCGCGACTTCGCGCTCTGGAAGTCCGCGAAGCCGGGGGAGCCGGCGTGGCCGACGCCCTGGGGGACGGGCCGCCCCGGGTGGCACCTGGAGTGTTCGGCGATGGCGCAGTACTACCTCGGCGCCGGTTTCGACATCCACGGCGGCGGCATCGACCTCATCTTCCCCCACCACGAGAACGAGATCGCGCAGTCGCGCTGCGCGGGATCGGACTTCGCCGGCTATTGGCTGCACAACGCATGGGTCACCACTGCGGGCGAGAAGATGAGCAAGAGCCTGGGCAACTCATTGCTCGTGACCGAGGTGAGCACCCGGGTGCGACCCATCGAGTTGCGTTGGTACCTTGCGAGCGCGCACTACCGCAGCACCATCGAGTTCTCCTTCGAGTCGTTGGAGGAGTCGGCGGTCGCATTCCGTCGAATCGAGGGATTCCTCGGACGCGCCGGCTCGGCGGTTGAGGCAGGGCTGGGCACCGGGGCAGGGGTGGAAGCCAAATCCGACTCCGCAGCTAGCATGAATGAGCACGGCGAATCGCCCGCAGGCGTTCCCATGTGGCCGCAGCCGTTCGCTGACGCCATGAACGACGACCTCTCAGTGCCCGCCGCCCTGGCCGTCGTGTTCGGGGAGGTCAGCGCCGGGCAGCAGGAACTCGCCGCCGGCGACAGGTCAGCGGCAGCACAGCGGGCGGATGCGGTCCGCTCGATGCTGTCGGTGCTCGGCTGCAACCCCGAGGACCCGCACTGGGCGGGCCGGTCCGGCGGTGACGCCGCGCGCGAGCGGGCACTCGACGCGCTGGTCCAAGGCCACCTGCGCGAACGCGCGTCGGCCCGCGCCGAGCGGAACTGGGCTCAGGGCGATGCCATCCGTGACACGCTTGCAGACATGGGAATCGAGATCGAGGACACCGCCGACGGCACACGTTGGTCCCTGGCAGATGGAAGAGGGCAGTGACCGTGGCAGGAAACTCATCCCGCAAGGGCGCTGTTCGCGGCGCCAAGAAGACGCGCTCTGTCGGCTCCGGAGGCAAGGGCCGGGCGAGGCTTGCTGGCAAGGGTCCGACGCCGAAGGCTGCAGATCGGCCCTATCACGCAGCGGCAAAGTCCGGGGCCAAGAAGTCGGCAGGCTCCGGCAAAGCCGCTTCTGGCACGGGTGCTGCCAAGCGTGGCTCGAGCGACCGTCCGCGCAGCGCCGCCTCGTCCTCATCGGGCAAGGCCGCAGGTCGTGGTGCCGGGGGCAAGGCCGCAGGTCGTGGCCCGGCTGTCAAGGGTGCCGGCCGCGGTCCCGCTACCAAGGGTGCCAGCCGCAGTGCCGCAGCCCGAGGCGGAAGTCGGACGCCGGCAACCCGCGGGCCGGCACGGTCCACGTCCGGCGGGCGCAAGGTCACGACCACCGAGGTCATCAGCGGCCGCAACGCGGTGCTCGAGGCGCTGCAGGCGGGGGTCCCGACTGATGTCGTGTATGTGATGGCGGGCATCGACTCCGACGACCGCATCCGGGAGATCATCGGCCAGTGCCGCTCCAAGCGCCTGCAGTTGCTGGAGGTCTCGCGCACCGACCTCGACCGCATGACATCGGAGATGGCGCACCAAGGTGTCGCCGCGCGGATCCCTGCCTACAAGTACCGCGAGACCTCAGACCTGCTCCATGGCGGTGCCACGCTCATCGTCGCCCTGGACAGCGTCACCGACCCGCGCAACCTCGGGGCGGTCATCCGCTCGGCCGCGGCGTTCGGCGCGACTGGAATCGTGATCCCGCAGCGGCGGGCTGCCGGTGTCACGGCTGCCGCCTGGAAGACCAGCGCGGGCGCGGCCGCGCGCATCCCGGTCGCCCAGGCGACCAACTTGGTACGGGCTCTCAAGGAGTGTCAGGAGGCGGGATGTTTCGTCATCGGCCTGGCCGGCGACGGCGCCCAGAGCCTCGCTGACGCGGCACATGAGTTCTTCGACGGCCCGGCCGTCATCGTCGTCGGCTCTGAGGGGGAGGGCCTGTCACGGCTCGTGCGCCAGACCTGCGACGTGGTGGTGCGCATCGATATCGACTCCGCCACGGAGTCGTTGAACGCTTCGGTGGCGACGAGCATCGCGTTGTACGAGGCGGCGAGGGCGCGTAAGGCTGCTGGGCTCTAGGTCCTCGCCACGGAGTCGTTGAACCCTTCGGTGGCGACGAGCATCGCGTTGTACGAGGCGGCGAGGGCGCGCAAGGCTGCTGGGCTCTAGATCCTCGCCACAGAGTCGTTGAACCCTTCGGTGGCGACGAGCATCGCGTTGTGCACTGCGGCGAAAGTGCATGAGACCACATGGCTAGCCGTCTTTGCAATCGAAGTCCTGCGAGCCAGACGGCGAGCAGCAGTGAGCCGACGGTCCAGCCCGCCGCGGGCATCGCTGCCGACTCAGTTCAGGCGGCGCCCAGACTCGACGTCGAACAGGTGCAGCCGTTCGGCCGGGATCGTGATGCCGATGTCGTCGCCAGGAGCGACGCCGGCTCTCGCAGCCAGCCGCACGGTCACGGCGGCCCCGGGCTGACCAGCGACAGTCCCGTAGACCAGTGTGTCCGCGCCGGGAATCTCCACCCGTTCCACGCGCACCCGCACCGCAGAGGCGTCGTCGATGACGATGTCCTCGGGGCGCACCCCGAGCATCACCCGTTGCGCCTCGACGGTCTCACGTGGCACGGCAACCTCGCCTTGGCCCACTCGCGCGGCACCGCCGGCAACCGGGACCTCGAGGATGTTCATGCGGGGAGTGCCGATGAAGGTGGCGACGAACAGGCTCTCAGGTCGGTCGTAGACCTCTTGCGGGGTGGCGAACTGCTGCAGGACGCCGCGGTCGAGCACCGCGACCCGGTCGCCCATGGTCATCGCCTCGGTCTGGTCGTGCGTGACATAGAGCATCGTCGTGCCGAGCCGGCGCTGCAGTGCCGTGACCTCCATACGGGTCTGGTGCCGCAGTTGCGCGTCGAGGTTCGACAGCGGCTCGTCCATCAAGAACGCATCCGGCTCGCGCACCACGGCTCGTCCCATGGCAACTCGCTGGCGCTGCCCGCCGGAAAGTGTCTTGGGCAGCCGGTTGAGCACATCGGTGAGGTCGAGCATCTCGGCCGCGCGCAGCACCCGCTCCTTGATCTGCTCTGCTGGCATCTTCGTCATCTTCAGTGCGAACGCCATGTTCTCCGCCACACTCATGTGGGGATACAGCGCGAAGGTCTGAAACACCATCGCGACGTTTCGCTCGCGGGTCTGCAGCGCCGTCACGTCGCGGTCACCGATGCGGATGGCACCTCGGTCGCATGGCTCGAGGCCGGCGAGCATCCGCAAGGTGGTCGACTTACCCGACCCAGAAGGCCCGACAATCGCCACCAACTCCCCCGAAGCCACCGACATGCTGAGCCGGTCCACCGCCGGATGGGGTTGCTTGGGGTAGGTGCGGGTGGCGTCGAAGAACTCGACGGTTGCCATGCGCCCTCCTCACCTCGTGCCGGCGGTCAGGCTACCGCGAGCTGAGGAAGATGCCGTCCAGAGCCAACGCCGCCCGGATGACCCCGATGTGGCTGTACGCCTGCGGGTGGTTGCCCAATCCTCGGGAGCCGGCGGCGTCCCACTGCTCCGACAGCAGGCCGGTGCGGCCGCTGCACTCGAGCACCTGCCGCAGCAGTTCCTCGGCCTCTTCGCGCAAGCCGGCGCGCAGGTAGCACTCGATGAGCCAGGTCGTGCAGATGGTCATGCCGCCCTCGCGCCCGGGCAGGCCATCGTCGTACGTGTAGCGAAGGACCGTCGGTCCGACCCGCAGCGCCGCCTCTACTGCCTCGACGGTTGAGACCAGCCGCGGGTCGTCGTGCGGCAGCAGCCCGGTCAGCGCCACATGCAGCGCGGCCGCATCCAACTCGGGCCGGTCGTATGCGCACACGAACGACTGCAGCGGCTCGTGCCAGCCCTGCTCGAGCACGTCAGCAGCGATCTCGGCCTGCAGCGCAACCCATTCCGGCTGCGGCTGTCCGACGGACTCCATCACCTCGATTCCGCGCGTCACCGCCAGCCAACACATCACCTTGCTGTGCACATGGTGGCGCGGGCGGTCACGAATCTCCCAGATGCCGTGGTCCGGCTCACGCCAGCGGCTGGCAACCGCCTGCACGCACGCCCGGGTGAGCCACAGGTCGTCGTCGGTGGCCCGCCCGCGCAGCTTCACCAGGTCGGCGATGAGGTCCACGATCGGGCCGAACACATCAAGTTGGACCTGCCCTTGTGCGGCGTTGCCCACGCGCACCGGCCGGGAGCCCGCGTAGCCCGGCAGTACGTCGACCACCGCCTCAGACCCCAAGGGGGTGCCGTGCACGGTGTACAGCGGGTGCACACGCTCCGGCGCCGCTGCGCCGGCAATGACGATGTGAAGCCAGAGCAGGAAGGCCTGCGCCTCCTCGGTGCTGCCGAGGGCAACCAACACCTGTGCCGCCAGCGCCGCATCGCGCAGCCAGCAGTAGCGGTAGTCCCAGTTGCGGACCCCGCCGAGGCCCTCCGGCAGGCTGGTGGTGGCGGCCGCGAGGATCGCGCCAGTGCGCTCATGGCACAGGGCCTTCAACGTCAGCGCCGAGCGAACCACATGCTCGTGGTGGTGTTCCGGCACGTTCAGTCGCTGTACCCAGGTGCGCCAGTGCTCCTCGGTCATGCTGCGGCGCTGCGACTCGGGGAGCCGGTGGCGCGAGAGGTCGTCGGTGCCGGTGCGCAACTCGACCGTGAACTCCCGCAACTGTGCCGTCGGGGTGAGCGTGCCGATCGCAGTCTCATGCACCCCGTCATGGGCGATGTCCCACGTCGCTTCGGGGCAGCGCAAGGTGATGGGCTCCGCGCCGCCCATGACGCGGACCCCGTCGGGGGTGATGTCCAGTCGCACGGTCACCTGCCCGAACTCCGGCCGTGGGGCGAACACGATGCGAGCCGGCACTCTCGCATGCACCGCCCGCACCAGCCGGGTGGACAAAGCTGCCGGTGCGGCTGCGCCCGGCCCGGGTTGGTCGCTGCGGTCGAGGTAGTCCGTCACCGTCAGGCCGGCCCAGCGCGTGGTGATGGTCATGGTGTCGGGCACATACGTCTGCGACAGCGGCGCGCTGCCAGACACCGGCGCGATCGTGAAGTGACCGGCCGTCTCCCCGCCGAGGAGCTCGGCGAACACCGCTGGGGCGTCCACGCCGGGGTGACACAGCCACGACACCCGCCCGTGCGGGGTGACCAGGGCCACCGTGGTGCCGTCGGAGAGCAGGCCATGGTCCTGGATGGGCGTGCTCTCGGCGCCGGCGAGCCAGATGCGCCGCTCCTCCGCGAGGGTGGCGAACACCCGGGCGGCGTCGATCGGGTCGTCGACCCGGTAGCGGGCCGCGGTCTGCCCGCCGCCCACCTTGATGGCCACATCTGGTCCGCTGAGCGCGGTGAAGACGCTCTCGTCGGTCACGTCGTCACCGATGAAGAGCGCGGCTGCGGCCCCGTGCCCTGCGCGCAGGGCCTCGAATGCGTGGCCTTTGTCCATCCGGATGACCGCGAACTCCAGGACGGCCTTGCCGTAGGTGACATATACCCCCGGCAGCGTCGCCGGTCCGGTGAGCAGATGGGTGGCCAGGCGGGTGGAGTCGGCGCTGGCACAGCGGCGCAGGTGCACCGCCACGCTGGCGGGCTTGTGCTCGACCAGCACCCCCGGCACCCCCGAGACCAGGTCCTCGATGACCCGCGTGACCTCACGCAGCCGTGCGGCCAGGCCCGGCTCGAGGTCGCTGAGGAAGTCCGCGTCGAACTCAGAGCCGTGGCTGCCCACGAGGTGGATCTCCCCGGGCAGGCGTGAGAGCGTGGCTAGGTCCCGCAGGCTCCGCCCCGAGACCACCGCCACGGTCGTGTGCGAGAGACCCGCGAGGGCGCGCAGCGCCACCACCGACTCCGGCAGCGGGGTCGCGTGCGTGGGATCGTCCACGATCGGCGCGATGGTGCCGTCGTAGTCGCAGCCCACCAGGATGGACGGCGCCCGCGCGAACTGCCGCAGCGCGTCCATGAGGTCCGGTCTCACAGCGGTAGGCCCGACCGCTCCCGGAGGTCGATGATCTCCTGTCGGTCGGTGGTCGCCAAGATGGAGAGGAACTCATCAGACCAGCGCTGCACGTCGTGACGCACAACCGCTTGCCGCATCGCCGACATCCGGCGGGCCTTCTCGGTCTTGGACGCCCGCACCGCGCGCAGGATGGCGCGTTTGGTGCCGTCGGTGTCGTAGGGGTTGATGAGCCAGGCGTCGCGCAACTCGCGGGCCGCGCCGGCGAACTCGCTCAGCACAAGCGCGCCGTCGTCGTGGATGCGGGCGGCGACGTATTCCTTGGCCACCAGGTTCATGCCGTCGCGCAACGGGGTCACGAGCATCACGTCCGCTGCCATGTAGAACGCGACCAGGTCATCCGACGGCATCGATTGGTAGAGGTACTGGATCGGGCTGGTCCCCAGCCGGCTCAGGTCGCCTACTGCCCGGCCGATGGCGCCCTCGACTTGCTCGCGGATGCGTTGGTACTGCTCCACGTTCTGCCGGCTCGGGCTCGCAATCTGCAGGAACACGGTCTCGTAGGGGTTCAGTGAGCCGTCCTCGAACAACTCCACGATTGCCTGCAGTCGCACTTCGATGCCTTTGGTGTAGTCCAGACGGTCCACCCCGAGCAGCAGCGTGCGGGGGTCTCCGAGGTCGCTGCGAACCTGGCGGGCGAGTTCGGCGGTGGCGGCGTCGGTGGCCAGCGCGCCGATGTGTTCGACGTCGATGGAGATGGGGAAGGCGCCGACTGTCACCGTGCGCTCGGGCTCGTCGGCCGAGCCCGGAACGCTGATGAACCCGTCGGCGCCGCTGGCTTGTGTGTGGTTGCACACTGATGCGAGGAAGTTCTCCAATGCGTCGGCAGTCTGGAAGCCGATGGCGTCGGCGCCGAGCACGCCGTTGAGGATCTGCTGCCGCCACGGCAGCCGGCCGAACAGCTCCGGCGGGGGGAAGGGGATGTGCAGGAAGAACCCGACACGCAGGTCCGGCCGTAGCCGCCGCAGCATCTGCGGGAGCAGCTGCAGTTGGTAGTCGTGCACCCAGATGGTCGCCCCGCGAGGGGCCTCAGATGCCACGATGTCGCAGAACCGGCGGTTCACCGCCTCGTACGTCTCGAAACTGCTGCGGTTGTAGACCACCGGCGCCACGGCATCGTGGTACAGCGGCCACAGAGTCGCGTTGCAGAACCCCTCATAGTGGCTGGCAACCTCCTCAGCCGTCAGCGGTACCTCGATCAGCTCGCACTCGTGGATGCGGGTGGGCAGGTCTGCCGCGATGGACTGCTCGTCGCATGCCCGACCGCTCCAGCCGATCCAGGTGCAGGCATGTCGGCTCAGAGCGCTGTCAAGGGCCGTCACCAACCCCCCAGGCGAACGGACCCAGGTGGCGGCTCCATCTGCTTCATGACACTCCACGGGGAGTCGGTTGGCGACCACGATCACGTTGTTGCCCATGCGTGCGTTGTTCCCGTTGCCGGTTCGCCGCAAACGGGCGGAGGTAGGCTTACGGGCTGCGGCATACCCCTGAGGTGCCATGACTGACGGGCCCACAGGCCCAGGCCCGAGGGCCACAGTGGGCGACCCGGGGTGCACCGGCCGACGTGGCGCAATTGGTAGCGCACCCGACTTGTAATCGGGCGGTTAGGGGTTCGAGTCCCCTCGTCGGCTCCACGGTCTCTCGCAGGACCAGGCCCGGGGGCTGTCGGTCATGGCAGTGAGTCGCCTGGCAGCAGGTTCGATGTCCGGCCGTGAGCCGCCAGGGGCATCGACGACGGCGACGCCGATGGTGCGCCCTGCGTGCACAGGTGACGCTCGACACATATTTGGTCGCTGGGGTACACGTGTGCAAGCGTGTGCGCGGGCTCTGCAGATTCTCGGGCTGATTCAGGCTCAGCCACCGTTACGGCTCGCCCGTCGGCGTCGCGCGCCGATCGCTGCCGGAGTTCATTGAACCGGTGCGCGCGCGGCACTCATCATGGATGACACATGAAAGCAGAGAACCCGCCCCGGGTGCCCGGGGCGGGTTCTCTGACCTGCTTGTTGCTATCAGGGAACCAGTGCGTTGATCTGGTTCTGCAGGTTGTTGATCTGGTTCTGCAGGGTGATGAGCCCGTTGTTCAGCTCGCCGTTCAGGTTGGAGATCGCGGTCCACGCGCTGTCCACGGCGGTCTGGGCGTCGTCAGCCTTGTTCTTAGCGGTGTACGCCATCATCCACGCGTTCCATGCCTCGCCACTAGCGTAGTTGGCCGACTGCTGGGCGGAGTCAGCCGCGGACGCGGCGATGTTAGCCGTGGCCTGAGCGTTGTCAGCCGTGGCCTGAGCGTTGGCTGCTGCACCCGCGTTGGCCGCCGAAGCCGACTCCAGAGCCGCAACGCGGGCGGTCAGCGCCGCGATGGCCTGGTCACGCAGGTCGAGAGCCGACTGCACGCTGCTCGCCAGGTTGGCGATCGCGTCAGCGTTGGCAGCAACAGCCGCAGACAGGGAGTTGTAGTTCCCGGTCAGGGTGTCGATACCAGCGTTGATGCTGCCCAGCGACGCTGCGACGTACGCCGCGGTGTCAGCGGCAGAGGCGGCCAAGCCGACCGAGACGCTGTTCGCGAGGTTCGCGATGGCGTCAGTCGTGCCAGCAACCGATGCCGACAGGCTGCTGAACGCGCTGTTCAGCGAGTCCTGCGAGCCCTGGATGGACGCGACGGACGAGGCCAGGTTGGCGGCATTGGAGCTCACCGAGCTGTTGATGGCACCCTGCGCTGCAATCGCGTCGGCCAAGTTGGAGGCGTCAACTGCATCGGCAGCATTGTTCGCAGACAGACCAGCGATAATGGCGTCAATGCTGGAGCCTGTGGCGGCAGCGAACGCATCGTCATTAGCGCCATTGGCGTCAAGAGCAGCACCGAGGTCGGTGATCTGGTTCTGCAGGTCGCTTGCATTCTGGTCGAAGCCAACCAGCGTGGAGCTGATGTCACCGATGGCAGAAGCAAGGTCGCTGAAGTTGGCATCAGTGCTTTCGCCATCCGCCTTGGTCTCGATTTGAGCCTGCAGGTCATTCAAGGAAGCCTGAAGGTCGTCACTGTTGGTGTAGTTGTCGAACTCAGCCATGAGGTCATCCTCAGCGGCCATTGCGCGATTCTTCTCACCTGCGAGGTCACCCTGCAGCGCGAAGATGTCGGCGCCGTTGCCGTTGATGAGGTCCTGCAACTCGTTGATCTGCGTCGACCAGTCGTCCAGGGTCGCGAGCACGTCGTTGCTGAACGCAGCCTGGTCGGCGGCGTTCGTGTCAACAGCAGCTGCCACGTCGGTGATCTGGTTCTGCAGGTCGCTCGCGGTCTGGTCGAACGCGACCAGCGTGGCGCTGATGTCGCCGATGGCCGAGCTCAGGTCGCTGAAGTTCGCGTCCGTGCCCTCGCCGTCAGCCTTGGACTCGATCTGCGCCTGCAGGTCGTCAATCGTCGCCTGCAAGTCGTCGGAGGTGGTGTAGTTGTCGAAGTTCGCCATGAGCTCTTCTTCGGCACCCATCGCACGCTCAGCCTCGCCCGCAAGGTCGCCCTGCAGCCCGAAGATGTCGGCGGCGTTGGAGTTCGTGAGGTCCTGCAGCTCGGCGATGTCACTGGCCGCTTGCCCAGTCGCACTGGACAAGGCGTCGATGGTGGCCGGGTCGAACGCG
Organism: Actinomycetales bacterium; assembly: GCA_018970205.1. Taxonomy (GTDB): domain Bacteria; phylum Actinomycetota; class Actinomycetes; order S36-B12; family UBA5976; genus RFTO01. The sequence goes on along the minus strand of JAGWWW010000012.1, from coordinate 13,645 downwards.
CCCAGCAGGTCGTCAACTGACGACTGCAGAGCATCCAACTGGTCAGAGTTCGCGTTGATGGTGTCCTGCAGCGACATGACCGTGTCCATGGACGGCAGCGAAATGGCAGTCTCGCGACGGCGGCACTCAGCGCCATCCGCAAGGACGCGGATGTACTTAGCAGGGGTGATGCAGGCAGCGGTCTCGGTGCCTGAACTGTCGACGGTGGTCGCGTAGGCGGTTCCGCCAGCCACCACCAGTCCGACTACAACGCCCGCCACAAGACGAGCATGCTGTCCGATTTTCATGCTGGGCCCTTCCCAAGAGTTTGACTACGCGCCTATTCGACGCCGCCCATATCTTGGCACTAATTGGGGCGCTTTGGCTAGTCACCGGGCGCGGGCATTTTGGTCACATCGGTCGCGGCCTAGGCCAGCACGGCCCCGCCTGCGGAGAATTTCCGTCCAACGGACGCTGTCCGGCTGGCCCAGCCGCGAAGGCGGCCGCCGTCTGACGGGGGTAATGACAACGATGTCATTCTCCGTGTACCCTCAGGGACATGGGTAGCCCCGCCGAAGCCTCAGCGCCACACCTGACCGCAGTCGGCAGCGGAGCCTGCGGGCATCCGTATGGCGAGCCCATGGGCGCGTCGTCGCTGACCGAGCGCGAGAAGGCGATTTTGGCCTTTGAGCGCCAATGGTGGCGGTTCTCCGGCGCGAAAGAGCAGTCAATCCGCGCAGAATTCGACATGACACCGGCGGTCTACCACCAAGTTCTCAGCGCGCTGCTGGAAGATCCGCAGGCCCTGGAGTTCGACCCCATCCTCGTCCGGAGATTGCTCCGGTTGCGCCAAACACGTCATCAAGCCCGGGTCGCCCGCCGTGAGGCCCGCTAACCCTTAAGTATTACTTGTCCGGTTCGCCGGATTTCAGGTCATCCGCTCGACGGACCTCGCTCGGTCAGCGCGTGGGGATTGCCAACCCCCGATTTGCACTCTCCCCGGGTGAGTGCCAACAATACGCTTAGCACTCGGCACCCCTGAGTGCCACAACCCCGGGTCTGGCCGGCGGCCCGTCTCGCTCATCGCGAGGCACGTCGCGGAAGGCAGCCAGCTCGACCCCGAGCGTGTTCCACGGAGGATCACAAGCAATGGCAAAGATCATCGCGTTCGACGAGAACGCCCGCCGCGCCCTCGAGCGCGGGATGAACACCCTGGCAGACGCGGTCAAGGTCACCCTTGGCCCCAAGGGACGCAACGTCGTTCTGGAGAAGAAGTGGGGCGCCCCCACCATCACCAACGACGGTGTCTCTATCGCCAAGGAAATCGAACTCGACGACCCCTACGAGAAGATCGGTGCCGAACTGGTCAAGGAGGTCGCCAAGAAGACCGACGACGTCGCCGGTGACGGCACCACCACCGCGACCGTGCTCGCACAGGCCATGGTGCGCGAAGGCTTGCGAAACGTGGCTGCCGGCGCGAATCCGATGTCACTCAAGCGCGGCATCGAGAAGGCTGTGGCTGCCGTGAGCAGTGAGCTTCTGGCGATGGCCAAAGAGGTCGAGACCAAGGAGCAGATCGCCGCGACGGCGTCCATCTCGGCCGCGGACACGCAGATCGGCGAGATGATCGCCGAGGCGATGGACAAGGTCGGCAAGGAAGGCGTCATCACAGTCGAGGAGAGCAACACCTTCGGGCTGGAACTCGAACTCACCGAGGGCATGCGCTTCGACAAGGGCTACATCTCGCCCTACTTCGTCACCGACACCGAGCGCATGGAGGCGGTTCTGGAGGACCCGTACATCCTCATCGCCAACTCCAAGGTGTCCAACGTCAAGGACCTGCTGCCGATCCTGGAGAAGGTCATGCAGTCCGGCAAGCCGCTGGCGATCATCGCCGAGGACGTCGAGGGCGAGGCCCTTGCCACCCTGGTGGTGAACAAGATCCGCGGCACGTTCCGTTCCGCGGCAGTGAAGGCACCCGGCTTCGGCGACCGCCGCAAGGCCATGCTGCAGGACATCGCCATCCTCACCGGCGGCCAGGTCATCAGCGAAGAGGTCGGCCTCAAGCTCGAGAACACCGGCCTTGAACTGCTTGGCCGCGCCCGCAAGGTCGTCATCACCAAGGACGAGACGACCATCGTCGAAGGTGCCGGCGACGCCGACCAGATCGCTGGTCGCGTGAACCAGATCCGTGCTGAGATCGACAAGACCGACTCCGACTACGACCGCGAGAAGCTGCAGGAGCGCCTTGCCAAGCTCGCCGGCGGCGTGGCTGTCATCAAGGCGGGCGCCGCGACCGAGGTCGAGTTGAAGGAGCGCAAGCACCGCATCGAGGACGCTGTGCGCAACGCCAAGGCCGCGGTCGAGGAGGGCATCGTCGCCGGCGGCGGCGTCGCCCTGCTGCAGGCCAGCCACAAGGTGTTCGCCACGCTTTCCCTTGAGGGTGACGAGGCCACCGGCGCGCAGATCGTCAAGGTCGCCGTCGAGGCCCCGCTGAAGCAGATTGCGGTCAACGCCGGTCTCGAGGGCGGCGTCGTGGTGGAGAAGGTGCGCCACCTCGAGCCGGGCTACGGCCTCAACGCTGCCACCGGTGACTACGTCGACATGATCGGCTCGGGCATCATCGACCCGGCGAAGGTCACCCGCTCGGCGCTGCAGAACGCGGCGTCGATCGCAGCGCTGTTCCTCACCACTGAGGCCGTCATCGCAGACAAGCCTGAGAAGACCCCGGCCGCCCCGGCAGGCGGCGGCGACATGGGCGGCATGGACTTCTGAGCCCACTGCGCCCTAGCAACAGTGGGGGCACCGGCAGATGCCGGTGCCCCCACTGTCATGTCAGGGGACTTGCCTGGTCGGCGGTCATCTGGTCATCGACACGTGGTGTTCGTGCTCGAAGCCGCCGAAGCGGGCCGCACTACCGCAGCGAGTGGCAGGCCATCGCACTAGCGCCAACCGCGTCGCCCACTCCCGGGGGCACCGCCCACTCCCGGGCTCAGTCGGACGTGCCGCTGACGACGTCTTCCGCGTCGCAGATGGTGTACGCGTAGCCCTGTTCAGTCAGGAACCGCTGGCGGTGTGCTGCGAAGTCCTGGTCCACGGTGTCGCGGGTGACGACCGTGTAGAAGCGGGCCGAGCGCCCATCGGACTTCGGCCGCAGGATTCGCCCGAGCCGCTGCGCCTCCTCTTGGCGCGAGCCGAAGGTGCCCGACACCTGAATGGCGACGCCAGCCTCAGGTAGGTCCAGGCTGAAGTTGGCGACCTTCGAGACGACGAGCACGGTCAAGGCGCCTTCGCGGAACTCCTGGAAGAGCCGCTCGCGCTCGCTCACCGGCGTTGACCCCGTGACAACCGGAGCCGCCAGAGTCTCACCAAGAGCCGCCAATTGGTCGAGGTATTGGCCGATGATGAGAACCCGCTCGCCCTCGTGGCGCTGGGCGAGCGCCCGGATCACCGGTGACTTGGTTCCTGACGTTGCGGCAAAGCGGTACTTCTCGTTCTGCTGCGCGGTCGCGTAGTCCAGACGCTCCGTGGTGCCCATGGTGACACGCACCTCGATGCACTCGGCAGGGGCGATCCAGCCCTGTGCCTCCAAGTCCTTCCATGGGGCGTCGTAGCGTTTCGGGCCGATGAGTGAGAAGACCTCGTCCTCCAGCCCGTCCTCCCGGACCAAGGTGGCGGTGAGCCCGAGCCGGCGACGGGCTTGGATGCCGGCCGTGAACCGGAAGACCGGCGCGGGCAGCAGGTGGACCTCGTCATAGACGACCAGGCCCCAGTCGCGCGCCTCGAAGAGCTCGAGGTGCGCGTAGACGCCTTTGCGCTTGGTCGTCAGCACCTGGTACGTGGCGATCGTGACCGGTCGAACTTCTTTCTTAGAGCCGGAGTACTCACCGATTTCATCGGCAGTCAGGCTCGTGCGCCCGAGCAACTCGTTGCGCCACTGGTGCGCCGACACTGTGTTCGTCACCAGAATGAGCGTGGTGACCTGCAGCTCAGCGACGGCCGCGGCACCGACGATGGTCTTCCCCGCGCCGCAGGGAAGCACCACGACGCCCGATCCGCCGTGGACGAACGTCTCTACCGCCTCGCGCTGGTAGTCCCGCAGTGTCCATCCAGTTTGGCGCAGTTCCACCGGGTGTGACTCGCCGGTGACGTACCCCGCGAGGTCCTCGGCCGGCCAACCTAGGCGGATGAGCTGCTGTTTGACGTTGCCCCGCTCGCTGGGATGCACCACCACTGCATCAAGGCCGATGCGGGCACCGAGCATCGGTTTGAGCTTCGGGGAGCGCAGTACCTCTTCCAGGACCGCTGAGTCGGTGGCGTGGAGAACGAGGCCGTGGGCGGGATGGGCAACTAACTGCAGGCGCCCGTAGCGCCCCATGCTCTCGGCGATGTCGACGAGCAAGGAGTGCGGAATCGGAAACCGGGAGTAGCGGATGAGCGTGTCGATGACCGTCTCCGCGTCGTGGCCAGCGGCGCGCGCATTCCATAAGCCCAGCGGCGTGAGCCGGTATGTGTGGATGTGCTCGGGCGCCCTCTCAAGTTCGGCGAAGGCAGCAATCGCGCGCCGGCACTGCGCCGCCTCGGGGTGCGCGGTCTCCAGCAACAGGGACTTGTCGCTTTGGACGATCAAAGGCCCGTTGGTCACTAGGTCATTGTGTGGCACTCACCCAGACACCACCGACGCCGGCCGTGACATGGCGGAGCCCCGAGACCGGGAGCAGGTCTCGGGGCTCCACGACATCGCGTGCAACTGCGGCTAGGCGCGGATGGCCAACCCTGTCTCGGGAGAGAAGAAGTGGACGTGCTCGGTGTCGACGCCCAAGGTCATGCGCTCACCGGCGCGGACCGCTGCTCGCGGGCCAAGGGCCGCCACACCGCGGGTTCCATCGTCGGTCCCGAGGCGGGCTATGTCCTCCGGGTCGGGCACCCCGCCGCCGAGCAGGTCCTCGCTGACGGGCTTGGCGTCGAGCAGGAAGTGGACGTGCTTGCTCGATCCGAGGGACTCGACCAGTTCGGTGTCAACTACCACCGGCGCGTTGCCTTCCACCTCGAGGTAGAGGTCCTCAGAGCGGACGCCGACCACGATGTCGCTGCCGTTGTACTGCCGCAGCCCTGGGCGCTGCTGAAGGACGGACGGCGCGAGCGTGATGTGCTGCTTCTCCCTCTGCCCGATGTGGATGGTCGCGGAGTCACCCTCGATGGTGAGGTCGGCGTGGAACATGGTCATCGGGGGAGTCCCGATGAATCCGGCGACGAAGATGTTCGCTGGGTTCTGGTAGAGCTCAGTCGGCGAGTCGGCCTGCTGCAACTCGCCGAGGCGCATGACCGCAACGCGGTCGCCCATGGTCATGGCCTCGATCTGGTCGTGGGTGACGTAGATCGTGGTCGTGCCGAGCCTGCGTTGCAGTGTCGAGATCTCGGCGCGCATCTGCACACGCAGTTTCGCATCGAGGTTGGACAGCGGCTCATCCATGAGGAAGACCTCAGGTTCACGCACGATGGCGCGGCCCATGGCGACGCGCTGGCGCTGCCCGCCGGAGAGTTGCTTGGGCTTGCGGTTGAGCATCGAGGTGAGGTCAAGCGTCTTCGCCACCGAGGTGACGCTGTCTCGCACCTTGTCTTTGGCCATCTTGCGCAGTTCCAGGCCGAACCCGATGTTGCTGCCGACGCTGAGGTGCGGGTAGAGCGCGTAGCTCTGGAAGACCATCGCGATGTCTCGGTCACGCGCGTTGACGTTGTTCACCACCCGCTCGCCGATGCGCAGGTCTCCGGCAGTGATCTGCTCCAGGCCGGCGATCATGCGCAAGGCCGTGGTTTTGCCGCAGCCGGATGGCCCGACGAGGACGAGGAACTCGCCGTCGCTCACCGACAATGAGAGGTCCTTGATGGCGTGGAAGCCGTTGTCGTAGACCTTCTCGATGTGGTCAAGGGATACCTCAGCCATGGTGTGGCTCCTTCGGGTTGTGGGTGGTGCAGTCGGCGGCCTTCATGACAGCCGCCACATCTTTGTTCCGGGTTGGGCGAAGCCGATCTTTGAGGCGTTAGCGGGCGCAGCGGTGTCAGCGGAATCGCTGCTGAACAGCAGGTCAGCGCCCGTGAGGCCCCAGGCGGCGCCATCAAGCGTCACGTCTGCGGTCGCCGCCCGGGCAACAGCCAGCAGCAGGCGCTCAGTCGGAGTCTCCCGCAGCCAGACCAACAGGTCGTCGCTCACATGAACCCATCGAAGGCCGCCGTTGCTCAGGGCGTCGCTAGTGCGCCGCAGGTTGAGAAGCGCGGTGTAGACGCCCAGGTTATCCGTGTCCCACAGACCCTCATCAGTCCAGGGAATCGTGCGGCGCGCGAGGTCGTCGCAGTCCCCCTCAAGCCCGAATTCGTCTCCCGCGAAGATCATCGGCGTTCCCGGGAGCCCCACCAGCAGGCCAAGGCCGGCCCATTGCCGGTGGGCTGAACCGACGACGGACCGGATGCGCGCCGAGTCGTGACAGCCGAGGTAGTTCCATGAAGCGGTCCACGAGCGCCACGGGGTCTTCGCCATGAAGTCCGTGAGGGTGGCGACGAACTGTCTGCCGTTAATGGTGGGCACTTCCGGGCCCATCCCCATGATGTGGTCGTCGCGGCGCAGCCAGCCCCAGACCGGTCGGGTGAACGCTGAGTAGTTCATCGTGCCGTGCCAGCCGTCGCCAGGGAGGTCTGAGGACGCGTCCTGCGTGTTCTCGGCGATCAGCAACGCGTCCTCGCGTTCAGCCAGCATCACTGCCCGCGTGACCCGGGCGATTTCGTGCGTCACATCGATGTGGCGTGACCGCCCAGCGACGTTGGCGGCGTCGATGCGCCACCCCGCGAGGTTGTACGGCGGCTGCATCCACTTGCGTAGGACGGAGGTCTCGCCGGTGACCAGCCGCTGAACCAAGTCGTCGTTGGTCAAGTCGAACTTCGGCAGCGTGCGGGCATTGGCCCACGTCTCGTATCCCCACGGGCTGGAGTCGGTGAAGAAGAAGAACTCACGCTCAGTGCTGTCCGGGTCGGCTACGGCCCGCTCGAACCACTCGTGACCAATGCCGCAGTGGTTCAGCGTCAGGTCGCCGATCACGCGAAGGCCGTGCTCGTGAGCGGCATGTGTCAGGTGGATGAGGGCTTCATCGCCCCCGAGCAGCGGGTCGACGACGTCGTAGGTGCGGGCGTCGTAGCGGTGTGCGGAGCGGGACGGGAAGATAGGCGTGAAATACAGGGTGTCGGCGCCGATAGCTTTGATGTGATCAAGGCGCTCGGCCACCCCGTAGAGGTCGCCGCCGTAGTAGAACTGACCCGTCTTGGGGGTTCGCGGCTCAGGAACTTCGTGCCACTGACGGGGAATCGTCCAGTCCGGCAACTCGTACTCCCGGCCCGAAGACGCGAACCGGTCGGGGAAGATTTGGTAGACCACGCTCTGCCTGGCCCACTCCGGGACGTCCGCGCTGGTACTGATCCGGAAATCGTCAGCGTCACTCACATCATGGTCGTGCCAGCCGGTGCCGTTGATCCAGCCGTAGCCCAAGACGCCACCGGAGAGCAGCCAGCGGTATTTCGCCAACGGGTTGCGGATGTGCAGGGGTGCTTCCCACCACGACTCGTGGTCGTCTTGTGCCACGAGTGTCGCGGGCGTGTGTTGACCCTCGCCGTCGTGAATCCAACGCAGCCCGACGTACTCGGGGCTGCATGCGCGGGGCACGCGCAGGCGCACCGTGATGGTCGCGCCGAGCGCCGGGGCGTTGTCACTCACATAGAGCGGCGACCCGTCATGGTGGGGGCGGGGGATCATCCCTTCACGGACCCCTGCGTCAAGCCGGAGACGATGTTGCGCTGCAGAATCAGGAAGATGAGGATGACGGGGATGCCCGCGAGGAGGGCGCCCGCTGAGAATGTTCCCCAGCGCTTGTCGAACTGCCCGGAGATGTACTGCTGAAGGCCCATGGCCAGTGTGCGCTTCTCCGGGGTCTGGATGAGTCGACTCGCGAGCACATACTCGTTCAGCGTCCCGGTGAAACCCAAGAGGCCAGTGACGGAGAGCACCGGAGCCGAGAGCGGCAGGATGATTCCCCAGAAGATCTGGCCGTGGGTGGCGCCGTCGACTTTGGCGGATTCGTCGAGCTCCATCGGCACGGTGTCAAAGAAGCCTTTGAGGAACCATGCGTTCACACCCATGGCGCCGGCGAGATAGACGAGCATGAGGCCTGCAAGGGAGTCCAAACCGACCGCGGGGAACACGTCTTGGACCTGGCCCATGATGATGTAGATGGCCGTGAGTGCGAGGAACGAGGGGAACATCTGCACGAACAACAGCGTCATCATGCCGACCTTGCGGCCCTTGAATCGGAATCGGCTGAACGCGTAGGCCGCGCACGACCCGAGCAGGACGTTGAAGACCGAAGCGCATGCAGCCACGATGACGCCGTTGCGGTACCAGCTCGCGAAGGGCTGGGTCGGGTCGGTCAACAGGCTGCGGAAGTTCTCCAGTGACGGGTTCTTCGGCCAGATCTCAGTGCCGCCGATGGAGTTCAAGGGGTTGAACGCCGCCCCGAAGACGTAAGCGACAGGGAATAGCGCGTACGCCGCGGCAATCACCATGACGACGTGACGCCATGCGTACTGCGCCAGCCACTGGTGGGGTGCGAGACGGCGGCGCTTGGGCGCCGGCGGTGGTGTGCGAACCGCCGATTGCGCCGGGATTCCGGACGTGAGGGTCGTTTGAGCCATCAGTTCATTGCCTCCATTGCCTTTGACCGCCAGAAGGTCGGGCCCGACATCGCAGCGACGATGAAGAAGATGATGATCGACACCGCGCTGGACAAGCCGAACTGGCTGCCCTTACCGGCGTCGAAGGCGAGTTTGTAGGTGTAAGAGATGAGGATGTCAGTCTCACCGGCCACCGATGACACGTCCTTCATCGCGGGACCGCCGCCAGTGAGCAGGTAGATGATGTTGAAGTTGTTGAAGTTGTAGGCGAACGATGCGACCAGCAGGGGCCCGGTTGCGATCAGCAGCAACGGCGCCTTGATTCGCCGCAGAATCTGCCAAGGCGTCGCACCGTCAACCTCGGCAGCCTCGGACAGTTCCTGTGGGATGGCCTGCAGGGCACCCGTTGCGATGAGGAACATGTAGGGGAAGCCAAGCCAGAGGTTCACGGTCAGAATGGAGATCTTCGCCCAGAATGCATTGCCAGTCCACGGGATCGGGTCGGGCAAGCCTGGGATGAGCGACACGATGGAGTGGATCCAGGGCACGTCAAGAAGGGCGTTGATGATGCCGTTGTTCTGGTTCAGCATGCCTGACCAAATGAGGATGGTCAGCAGCGCCGGGGCGGCGTAGGGGATGATGAGGAAGGACCGGTAGATCTTGACCCCGCGCATCTTCGCCTTATTCAAGACCAGTGCGAGGGCGAGCCCGAGGATGAATGTGGTCAACACGGTTGAAAGCGCGAACACCACCGTCCAGATGAACACCCTGATGAATGGCGTGCGAACGTCCTTGTCGCTGATGATGCGCTGGAAGTTGCCGAATCCGTTGCGGACCATCCAGCCCGGAAGGAGTTCGTGCTGCGGGTCGGACAGCGCGGTGTGCGGGCCGGAGACGGCGATATATGAACCTTTGCCGTTGTCCTTGTAGACGCTGGCGTCGACGCGTGACGTGAAGGTGTCCGATTTTGCGTCGTAGCGAAGGGTCGGCTGCTTGTTGAATGCCGTCCGGCAGTCGCCTTGGATGTACGAGTCCGCGCCTGTGGGAACGACGAAGGTGCTGCAATTGAGGTTGGCGACTTGGGTGCGCGTGAGCGGGGTGTAGCCCTGAACCGTCTTCAGAAGAGTCTTCTCAGCATCGGCATACACCAAGTCCGCTTCCCTGACCCCTTTCAAACCTTCTGTTGTGCCCAGGGCGACCGCACCGGACACCTGGTCCACGAAGATCATCACGAGGCCATTTGCCGCAGTGCTGCAGTTTGCAGTTGTGCCTCTGCACGCAGGGATCTGGTCGTACGACATGGAACCCGGAATTTGCTGAACGCTGTTGGCGACGATGGTCTGCACAGCCTCGCGCTTCTGAACCGCGTGGCCAGTGGAGTAGTTCGTGAACGCGACACCGATGGTGTAGAAAGTTGGAAAGAGGGAGAATGCCACAAGGAAGACTGTTCCTGGTGCGAAATACTTAAGGGGTATGTTCCGCGGGCTCAGCAGCGCGTAGTCGAGAAGCAGCGTCATGACCGCGATGAATGCGGCGATGGCATAGGACTTGAGGGGAATCGCGATCATGATCCCGTAGACGGCCACCGCGTTGAGCAGTGCGAGGAATGTCAACTTGATGATCCTCGCGGGCACACCAGAAAGGCCCGAGATCAGTACTTGCAGCAATGAACGCTTCACGCGACTCCCCAATATGGATCAGAGACCGTTGGCAACGGTAGAGAAAAGTAACGAAAACTAGCCTGAATGGCTATCAGCAAACTCCGGCGGAGCAGGCGTGCAGACAAAAGAAGAGGGGGGAGCCCCTGTCGGGACTCCCCCCTCTCACTGCTGAGCCGAAATCAGCCCTTGACGCAGTTCGCGATGTCGGACTGCGCCTTGGCGAACGCGGTGCCAGCGTCAACACGGTCCGCGATGGACGAGTTGAAGATGGACGTCCAGGCGCCGCCAGCGGAGCCCCAGTAGCAGCCGACCTGCGGGATGTTCGGCATCGAGATACCGCCAGCACCCGCAGCGCCGAACGCCGCGATCAGAGCGTCAGACACCTGAGCGCCAGCCTCGGAGTTGGCCGGGGCACGGAAGTTCGCGGTCGCGAGGGACTTCTGCGCCTTGACGCTGGCCATGCCCTTGGTGGAGTCGGTCACCATGGAGGTCGCCAGGTCGGCAACGCCGTGACCGGCGGCGAACTTGGTCACCATGAAGCCCTGGACGCCCAGCCACGGCACCGGGTTGGTGCCCGGGACCATGTTCGGCAGCGCGCTGATGGCGAGCTTCAGCTTCGACTTCTTCAGGTCACCGATGGACCAGGGGCCCGTCACCATGAAGGGGTTCTTCTTGGCGAAGAACTTGGAGTAGCTGTAGTCCTCGTCGCCCTTGTTGAGGAAGGAGGTGTCGCTGGCCCAGCCGCGGACAACGTCGATGTTCGCCTGCGCAGCGGCGCTGTAGAAGATCGGCGTGTTCGGGTCGTCGGTGCCGTTGGTGCGCTTGAAGGCGCCGCCACCGATACCGGAGAGCAGCGGGTACTCGTGGTAGCCGTTCATCGGCAGGTTGATGCGGGAGCAGCCGGGGATCGGCTTGCCAGCGTCGGCCTTCTTGCCGGTCGACAGGGCGAGGCCGGTGTCGCAGATGGTCTTCGACATGGTGCGCAACTGCTCGAACGAGGTCGGCGCGGTCGGGGCCAGGGTCGTGTTGCGGACCAGGGCGACGTTCTCCAGCTGGGTCGGCATGCCGTACACGGAGCCGTTGTAGGAGAAGGCGTCCAGCGCGTAGCCCGGCATGACAGCGCGGGTTGCGGCCGACAGCGTCAACGGAACAATGGAGCCGTTCGCGGCGAGCTGGCCGGTCCAGTCGTGCGCACCGACGATGACGTCCGGAGCGGCGTCAGCCTTCACGGTGCCGAGGTCGTCACGAATCGCACCGAAGTCCTTGGTGACGACGCTGACCTTGGCTCCGCTCCAGCCGGCGCTGAAGAGGGACTTCACGGCAGCCGTGCGGTTGGAGTCCGCCCAGATGACGATGGTCTTCTTTGCTGCTGCTGCCTGGGCAGCAGGCAGCGTCGCCATGCCGGCGACGACGAGACCGGCGACGAGACCGGCCACTGCCTTGCGGCGGGAAATTGCGAGCATTTGCTCGACCTCCTGTTTCAGGTCCACCCAAGCCCACAGCGGGCCGGATTTGGTAGTGCATTGATGGTGCGCGGTGAGTCCGCAGAAGGCGCGCGCCCCCATTGGAGGGCGTACAACTTCCACGCGAATCATGGCGCACGGGTGAACGTCGTGTAAAGGCTTGTGACGTGCAGCACCTCGCTTCAATTTTTGGACTTCCCTATGAAACCGTGACGATGAAGCGTGAAAGCGTTTTCACAAGAAGCTGCCGCATCACGAAACAGTCACATTGCGGTCGTGCGCGACGCGCGGCGTCGGCAACGCTTGTGCAACGCGTTGCGTGCGTTCACACTGTGCCCTGCCGCTCCTGCCGGGAGGGCAACTGAACACGTGATTCCCGAACTTGGAGGAAAGCATGCGTCCGCGTCTGCTGCATCGCACGAGACGACCGGCTCAACTCAATTCGCTTGGAGCGGTGGCTGCTCTGCTCTTATCGCTGCTGGCCGTGCCGAGTCTCTTGAACAGTGCGGCACATGCATCAGTGCCGGACAGGTTCGTCATCCACGTGCCGGGGGACGCACGGCAGTTCCCGGCGGATGCGAGCATCAGCATCGGCGCGGAAGGCGAGGATGCCACTGCGGCGGGGATATATGGCGTTGATGACTACGGCTGGTTCGGCATCGTGGATGTCCCGAACGACTCTACGCCGTGGACCGTCACTGTCTCGACGGACACCGAGCGCACCTGGTCTGTCCAAGCTCAGCCCGCAGGCAACGAATGGTGGCTCGGCCCCAACGGGCACGTCGCATTGAGTTTGGCGGCAGTGCGTGGCTTCTACCGTGTTCACACCACTCCTGCGCAGGCGGTGGACTCCGTGTCTGTCACCGGGGCCGGCCCCGTCGCAGGGACTGGCAGCGACGACTTCGGCCCATATTTCGACATTGCCGTCACGGACGCGACCCGCAAGTTCACCGTCCAATTGAAGTCAAGCGGCGCAAATGTCGGCGCGGCCATCAAACTCGACGCCCGCAAGTTTGGTGAGGCATGGTTCTCCGATGCCTTCGCCGGGGCCCGCACGTCTCGCGCGTGGGCGGATGGCTACGCGGTCATCCACTACAACCGGTCCGGGGAGGATTACGACGGTTGGGGTATGCACCTGTGGGACGGCTACCGCAACGACGCCAGCAAGGGTGACCCAGCCGTCAGCTGGGGAGCCGCGTTCCCTCCGTTGGCGGAAACGGATGTGTGGGGTCTGACCTTCCGAGTCCCACTCGCCGACGGTGCGAGCAAGATGGCATGGATCATCCACAAGGGCAATGACAAGTCGGTCCCGGCGGATCAATTCCTTGACATCGCACAGACCGGCGGTGAGGTGTGGTACTCGCAAGGTGACACCGACAGCGATGCGAATGCCGCGTTGGCCGCTCCCTTGGTCGGTGGCGTCGCTGCTGATTTGACCCGTGCTCGCGCCATCTGGCTGAACAAGGGCCTCATCGCCTGGCCCTACGAGGAATCCGAGAGTAGCAAGTTCTACCTCGCCTCCGCCGCCAACGGCGGTATTGCAGTTGACGACGAGGGAATCCGCGGTGCTGATGTCGTCATGCCGTTGTCATACGAGTTCTCGCTTCCGACGGAGTACATCCAGGACCAGCCGTACTTGTCGAACTACAACAGCCTGCAGCTCGATGCCTCGGCCGCAGCGGTGCGACAGATGCTCAAGGGCCAAGTTGTCGTCGTCGAGGTCAACGGTGGCAGCCAGGTGCCCATCCGAGCGACAGGCCTGCAAATCGGGTCGGTCCTGGATGACGTCTACTCGTACTCCGGTGGTCTAGGCGTGCAGTGGCAAGGGAA
>JAGWWW010000044.1 GCA_018970205.1 Actinomycetales bacterium | reverse complement strand
AGGCGGGTGCCGCGCGTGGCTCCGGAGTCGGCTGTCTGCATCGTCACCACCGCGAGGTGCCATGCGCCGTCGGTGACTGCCGAGGGGCTGGTAATCCACTTGGTCACCGGCCCATCGGTGACCGCCACAGCGAGCACACCGCTCGGAGCGATCCACAGGACCCGGTCGGCGCGGCTGGCGGCGCCACTGGACTGCAACCCCGCAGCTGAGGAGAAAAGAACGCCTTGACTTCCTGACGCGGCCTTGAACCACAGCGCATAGGAGTACGTCACCGTGTCGGCTGCGACGAAGACCACATGCTCGCTGCTCAACCAGACGCTCGCCGAGAGCACTGCTGCGGGGTTGGGGTCGCAGCCGAGCGCGCCGGACGTTGATTGCGGCGAGACCGTCCACGTCCACGCTGCCGCGACAGACCCCAGGCTCGGCTCACTCGCTCCGGTGGGACTCATGCGCAGGTACGCCTGCGGAGTGGTGGCGAGCACCGCATCGCGATAGGCATTGGCGCGGCAGCCGGTCCAGGTGCTGATGGAGATCTGTGGCCCGGTCTTGACGCTGCCGAGCAGCCCGAGCGTCGGGTTCACATGCGGGCCGAGCACCGCGCTCATCAAGACCGCAGTGGCGGCCAGTCGCATCTTCATGCCCGCAGACCCCTGCGGCGGTACAACAGATGGCGGGTCTCCGCGTGGACGACCACGAGCAGCGGCAGGCCGAAGACCAAGACCCGTTGCACGCGCCCCTGCAGCCACAGCGATCCGTTGAGCCACGTCGGGAGAGCGCCTCGAATCTTGCCGATGACGGCGCCGGGCAGGGTGAGTTGCTCGTCCGCCGTGCGGTTCGCATCCCCTTGGGTACGTAACGCCGTGGTTCCGTTCAGGTTGAGGACCTCGACGACCCTATGGGTCACCGGCAAACCCCGACCACGGCTGAAGGTGATGACGTCGCGGACGTGCAAGTGTTGTCCTGCACCAAGCCGGTCGAGCAGGAGCACCGACCCAACTGGATAGGTGGGCGACATCGAACCGCTGACGATCCGCACCAAGGTGGCGTCTGAGGCGTGGACGAACACAGGTGCGCAGGCCGCGTAGACCGCCACCGCCAACCACATGATGAAGCCCAGCGCGAGCCCGCGGCGGCGCCACTGCGCCGCCGCGGAGCCCGACTGTGCTGTCAGCTGCGTCACGGGTTGTTCGTCGTCTGCTCCGCGGCGAACGTCAGCGTCGCGGTAGTGGTCGCGGCTTGGTAGGTGTTCGGCGTGCTGGTCGGAAGCGTGACGCGGAAGCACAGCGTCTCGTTAGTACCAGCCGCGAGGGCGCGGTCACCTGTCTGCGCCCCAGTGGCAGGGTCGCCGACGATGTTCATCGCGCTTGCGAGCCCGCCGAGCGCGCCGGCGTTGTAGAGGGTGCTGCCGGCGCTGAAGCCAGCAGCATCACACGTGCCGACGCCGGACTTCACAGTCATCTGCAACTGCGAGGCCAGTGCCTTGGTGTCAGCGTTGGTTGCGCTGGAGGTGATCGCGTAGCGCATCGGCAGCGTGCCGCCGTTGGTGACCTTCACCGTGCCGTAGACGGAGTCACCGGGAGCCAGGTTCGACGCGGTGAAGGCGGTTGTCGTCGGGTCGGTCGAGATGTTGACCGTTCCGTTGGTGAAGCTGTTGCTGCCGATGGTGACGCTGTCCGTGAACAGTGCGGACGACGCCACCAGCCCCACGCCGGCGATGCCGAGAGTGAGCGTGATGAGGGTGCGCGCGAGTCTGCGCCGTTCTGGTGTGGATGTTGCGCGTGCCATGTCTTCCTCCCCGTGCTACGTGCCGTGACGGACCGGCAGACCCATCGTTTGGGCCTCGGTGACGGTAGGCAGGCAGGTGCGAGTGCAACGTGGGCAAAGACGAGCGCTGGGGCGAAGGTGGCAATGACTTTCAGGCGTTGGGGCTACGAGCCGCTGACCCCGCCGGGTTGTCTTTCGCGGAAGTCGCCCGACCGGAGCCCGGGCGGTCGCCATCAGACTTGATGCGGCACAGGGACTCCAGCCAACGGCCCACGGCAGCGAACCCGAGGCTGAGGATCACAGTGACGGCGGCGACTACGACCTCGTCGCGGCCACCCTCAGTCTGCCGGTGTGCGAGAGCGGCGATCAACAGGCCCGCATGGGTGCCCGCCACGAACGTGCCGACGCGCGATGCGGCGAGGGCCAGAGCGGCAGTGCGGGCAGCGGTGGCTGGAGGCAAGGGCGCGTGGCCCGGTTTGCGCAGCAACCGCGGACGCGCCAAGAGCGTCCACACCAGGAGGGCAGTGGCGAGCAACCCCATCGTGGTGGGCATGGACCAGCCCACCAACGTGACCTGCCCCGTCCACTGAGTGGTCAGCCGGGCCAGGGACCAGCCGAGACTGGTGGAGACACAGAACAGTGCGAGGAGCATCCAGGTGCGCGTTGGTTTCACGGGCGGCCAACCTCGTCTTGTGTCGGGTCACTGCTGGGCTGTGCATCGTCACGGACGACGGTGAGGGAGCCCGCTGAAAGCGCGTCCGGCGCTTGCTCTCCCAGCTCTGCGCGACGGTGAGTGTCGGCAAGCCGACGCTGCTGAACAGTCACGGTGCATCCCCTTCGACACGCCTGGCCCCCAGCAGGCCCGGCTGGCGTGGCTCTGCGGGCGGCCGCGCTACGGAGTCCGGTGTTGCGACCTGCAGGTGAGCATCCGACACAGACACTTCCGCGAACTCCGGGGCCAAGGGCGGCCCGAGCACGGACTCAGGGTCGACTAGGTCGGACAGCGGCAGCAGCACGAAAGCGCGCTCACATGCCCGCGGGTGCGGCACCGTCAGTGACGGGGAATCGTGCGCTTCGCCTTCCACGGCGATGATGTCGACGTCAAGCGTGCGTGGTCCCCACCGCTCGGCCCGGAGCCGCCCGCGCTGCGCTTCACAGCGCTGCGCGAACTGCAGCAGCTGCTGCGCGGACATCGATGTGCACGCCTGCACGACCGCATTGAGGAAGTCGGGCTGCGCGGGCCCGCCGACCGGCTCGGTGCTCCACACACGCGAGACGGCGATGTCAGTGAAACTGCCGCTGCGGCCCATCTCGTCAACCACATGTTGTAAGTGAGCCTGACGGTCACCGAGGTTAGATCCGAGGCCGAGCCATACGCGGCGGCTGGTCATCGGGAGCGCTCCACTGTGACGCTGACATCCCCGAACACCGCAGCCATGGGCGCGTGTGGCTTGTGCACTGTGACGGCCACTCGACTGCATGAGTAGGTCGAGAGAAGTTCCGCGGCCGCAGACTCGGCCAGGGTCTCGATGAGGTTCACCGGCTCGCCTGCGATGAGGCGCTCGATGTGCGCAGCGACTGCGGAGTAGTCGATGGTCTCGTGCAATGAGTCCGCTTGCGGCGCGTGCGGGAGCCACAGTTGCGCATCCACAGTGAACTGCTGGCCGTGCTCGCGCTCGAAGTCGAAGACGCCGTGGCGGCCGAAAGCCTCGATTCCGGAAAGCCGGATGGTGGCGCCGTGCGTCATCAACGCCCTCGTATGCACCGCATCGTCTCCGATGGGACGCATCGCCGCACCGACCGCGAGCGCGTCAGCGGTGGAGGCGACCTCGTGCACCCGAACTGCCCAGACGCCGGCCGCTGCACAGAGCGCGCTCACCGCAGCAGTCGCGTGGTCGCGTCCGCCTTCTGCCCGCGGACTGCCGTCGGCACCAGCGAGCAACTCGCCGAGGAATCGCTTGCGGGAGGCGCCGATGAGGACCGGAAGGCCAAGGCTGACCAAGGTGGGCAACGCTCGCAGCAACGCCCAGTTGTGCTCAGGGGTCTTGGCGAACCCCAGACCCGGGTCGATGACGATGCGCTCAGTGCTCACACCGGCAGCCACGGCCGCGTCGACAGCCCTCGCCAACTCTGCGCACACCTCAGCGAGCGGGTCGGCGTACACCGCCTGCGCGTACATGTCGGAGCTCTCACCGCGCCGGTGCATGAGCACGACCTGAACGCCGGAATCGGCCATGACCGAGAGCATCCCGGGGTCGGCTGTGCCGCCGCTGACGTCATTGATGATGGCGGCGCCTGCGTCCACACAGGCGCCCGCCACAGCCGCGCGGGTGGTGTCGATGGAGACGTGCAGGCCCTCCGCCGCAAGGGCGCGCACCACCGGGAGCACCCGAGCCAATTCCTCATCTTCTGGCACGCGCTGGGCGCCGGGTCGGGTGGATTCACCACCGACATCGATGATGTCAGCGCCGGCATCGGCCAGCGCCATGCCGCGCGCGACCGCTGCATCGAGATCCACCACGTCGCCAGTGACCAAAGGGGTCGACTCCGCGAACGAGTCGGAGGTCACATTGAGGATGCCCATCACGTTGGTGCGCATGCTCAGCCGACGATCAGCGCCATCGCCTCGGCGCGGGTTGCGGCATCGCGCAGCACACCGCGCACCGCCGATGTGGTGGTGACGGCCCCGGGTTTGCGGACCCCGCGCATCGACATGCACATGTGCTCGCACTCAATCACGACGATGCAGCCGGCCGCGCCGAGTTGGTGCATCAGCGCGTCCGCGATCTGGGTGGTCATCCGCTCCTGCACCTGCAGGCGGCTGGCGTACACACCGACGAGTCGCGCCAACTTCGACAGGCCCGTGATTCGGCCGTCGGCCCCGGGGATGTATCCGATGTGCGCCCGGCCGTGGAAGGGCATGAGGTGGTGCTCACACAGCGAGTGCACTTCGATGTCCTTGACAAGCACAAGTTCCTGGTGACCGAGGTCGAAAGTTGTGCCGAGCACCTGCGCCGGGTCGGTGCGCATGCCCTGGGTCAGTTCGGCATACGCGCGCGCCACTCGTGCAGGCGTGTTCGCTAGCCCGTCCCGGTCGGGGTCTTCACCGATTGCGAGGAGCAGCTCACGGACGGCGGCGGCGGCTCGGGCGTGGTCGAACTCGCCCGCTGGGGATTGATGCGGCAGCGAGACCGGGTCGATGCTGGAGTCCACGGCGAGGTCACGCAGTCGGCTCACCGGCGCCGGCGGGTTGGGCGCCGTCCGCGGCTACATGGGCCGTCGGGGCATCCGCGGCCACGGCCGAGCGCGGGGGGACCGCGACAGGCGGGGCCTCGCTCGGGATGCGGCGAGCCGAGCCGGTCCACGCGGCCCGCTCAGGGCGGCGGATGAGCGGCTGGAAGATGGCCTCGACTTGGGCCTTGTCGAGGGTCTCCTTCTCGAGCAACTCGACCACGAGGGCGTCGAGCACCGCGCGGTTCTCCTGCAGGATGTCGTACGCCTCGTGGTGGGCGGAGTCGATGAGCGCGCGGATCTCCTCGTCGATGGCCGCAGCCACGTCCTCGGAGTAGTCACGCTGATGCCCCATCTCGCGGCCGAGGAAGACCTCGCTGGAGCCGCTGCCGTAGCGGATGGCGCCGAGGCGCTCGGTCATCCCGTACTGGGTGACCATGGCTCGCGCGACCGCGGTGGCTTTCTCGATGTCGTTGCTCGCACCAGTGGTGGGGTCGTGGAAGACCATCTCCTCGGCGGCGCGGCCGCCGAGCATGTAGGCGAGCTGGTCGAGCATCTGCGCGCGGGTCGTGGAGTACTTGTCCTGCTCGGGAAGCACCATCGTGTAGCCGAGCGCGCGGCCGCGCGGGAGGATCGTGATCTTGTGCACCGGGTCGGTGTGCGGCAGTGCCGCGGCGACCAAGGCGTGGCCGCCTTCGTGGTAGGCGGTGATGAGCTTCTCGTGGTCGTCCATGGCGCGGGTGCGCTTCTGCGGCCCTGCGATGACGCGGTCGATGGCCTCGTCGAGGGTCGCGTTGTCGACTTCGGAGTGACCGGTGCGGGCGGTCAGCAATGCCGCCTCATTGAGGACGTTGGCGAGGTCGGCACCGGTGAAACCGGGCGTGCGCTTGGCGACTGCGTGCAAATCGACGTCTGCAGCAAGCGGCTTGCCCTGGGCGTGAACCTTCAGGATGGCAAGGCGGCCTTCGAGGTTCGGCGACTCGATGGCGATCTGCCGGTCGAATCTTCCCGGGCGCAACAAGGCGGGGTCGAGGATGTCCGGGCGGTTTGTGGCGGCGATGAGGATGACGCCACCGGCGACGTCGAAGCCGTCCATCTCCACGAGCAACTGGTTCAGCGTCTGCTCGCGCTCGTCATGCCCGCCGCCGAGGCCCGCGCCGCGGTGGCGGCCGACTGCGTCGATCTCATCGACGAAGATGATGGCCGGCGCGGCGGCCTTGGCCTGCTCGAACAGGTCACGCACCCGACTGGCGCCGACGCCGACGAACATCTCGACGAAGTCCGAGCCGGATATGGAGAAGAACGGGACGCCTGCCTCGCCGGCTACGGCGCGGGCAAGCAGTGTCTTTCCGGTGCCCGGAGGGCCGTAGAGCAGGACGCCTTTGGGAATCTTCGCGCCGACCTTCTGGAACCGTGCGGGGTCGGCGAGGAACTCCTTGATCTCCTGCAGTTCCTCGACCGCCTCATCCGCACCCGCGACGTCGGCAAAGGTGGTCTTGGGCATGTCTTTGGCAACCTGCTTGGCGCGTGACTTGCCGAAGTTCATGACCCGGCTGCCGCCGCCCTGCATCTGGTTCATGAAGAAGAACAGCAGCAGCACCATCAAGAGGATTGGCAGGAAGGAGATGAGCAGGGAGACGAGCAGGCTCTGCCGCGGGCGCACGGCGTTCCAGCCGTCAGGAAGGTTGCCGTCTGCCTGCTCCTTGGCTGCAAGGTCAAGCAGCGACTTCTGCTGGCCGTCGGCGAACTGGGCCACCCACTTGGTGCCGTCGGTCCGAGTGATGGAGATCGTCTGATCCCCGTCGACGAGCTGGAGGTGCTTCGCGCGTCCTTGCTCAACCTCGCGGACGACCTGCCAGGTCTCGACTTTCTTGGGCCCGCCCACGCTGGAGAGGACGTTGGTCAACGTGACGATGGCCAACACGATGAGCAAGACCCACATCATGGGTCCGCGGAACAGTCGCTTCACAGTGATTCCCGGGCGGCGAGCCCGGCTCCCTTCGCTGCGGTTGTGCCAGTGTCAAGCCCGGCTACGGCAAGAGTATTCCCCGCTAGCCCGGCTTGCGACCGGGGTTCGTAGTCCCGTGCCGGGACCGTGAGTGACTGTTTGTCGGAACGCGCGCGTTAGCGTGGCAGGGGCTCGGCGGCAGGGCTGCCTCTGTGGCAGATCCGGCCCGCCTGGCGTGCCCGCCCGGGCTAGCACGGCTGTGCCAGCGGGGAGGGCGTGCACGTGTCACCGCTGTGCAGGCACCGGCTATCAACTGGGCTGGACGGCGGCTGATGTGCAAGCAGGGGGTGTGGTGCCACGCAGAGATTCATATCGGTCTGTGCCAAATCCGGTGCGTGCTGGGCTCACAGGGACAACCGAGCGTCAATGCGTGGCCTACGCCTGTTCGCCTAGCTCAGCAATGGTGGCCGCTCAGCCTTGGTAGACGTGGGGCGCCAGAGCGGCGACGCATGTGAGGGTGTGGTACTTCTCCGAGTAGTCCAGTTTGATAACCGCTCAGCCTTGGTAGACGTGGGGCGCCAGAGCTGCAACACAAGTGAGGGTGCGGTACTTCTCTGCGTAGTCCAGGCCGTAGCCGACGACGAACTCATTGGGGATGTCGAAGCCGAGGTAGCGGACGGGCACGTCAATCTTGACCGCAGACGGCTTGCGCAGCAGGCAGAGCACCTCGACGCTCTTCGCGCCACGGCTGCGAAGGTTCCCGGCCAGCCACGAGAGGGTGAGTCCGGAGTCGAGGATGTCCTCCACGATGAGGACGTTGCGTCCGGCGACATCGATGTCGAGGTCTTTGAGGATTCGTACAACGCCGCTGGACCGGGTGCCGGAGCCGTAACTGGAGACGGCCATCCAGTCCATCTGAATCGGCTTGGCCATAGCCCGCGCGAGGTCGGCCATGAGCATGACCGCTCCCTTGAGCACCCCCACGAGCAAGACGTCGTCATCGGCGTAGTCCGCATCAACCTGCTGGGCCATCTCGCGGACGCGCTGCGCGATCTGCGCCTCGGTGAGGATGACGTGCGAGATGTCGGTGCCGGCGTCTTGGGAATCCATGGTCAGTCCTCACTCTCACGGCCCGGCAGCGAAACCGGCTGGGCTCACTGCTCGGCGGATGTGATGACTAGCCTGTCATGGACCCTCGTAGCGCTGACACGCCCGGGTAGGGCAACCGGGCCGTTCACGGACCTGTCGCTGACAAGTCGGGCTACGAGGTCGATGTGCTCCATGGTGAGGTCGCGGGGGCGCACGCCGCTGGCCAGGCACGCCTCGCGGACGACTCGGGTCACGATCGCCGGTGGCTGTGACCGCAGTGCCGCCACGGCGAGATGCAGACCGCGTTCGTCCTGCCCGATCGCAGCGTCGAACACGGGCTTGGCGAGGGCGTCAAGGGTCTCGTTGTCGCGGGCGAGCAGGGCCGCAGTTCGCGCCAGGGAGATAAGTGCCCGGTCGCCGAGCACCTCAGCGAGCACTGGGATGACTTCCGCACGGACCCGGGCGCGCAGGAATCGCGGGTCTGCGTTGTGCGGGTCCTCCCACACGGTCACACCCGCAGGCAGACACGCGCGGAGCTCATGCCGACGAACGGTTAGCACGGGTCGCACCCACAGTCCATCGCGCTCAGCCATGCCCGCCAGAGAGCGGGAGCCTGAGCCGTGGGTCAGGCCGATCAGGAAGGTCTCCGCCTGATCATCGAGGGTGTGTGCGAGCCAGATCTGGTCCGCGTGACGCTGCAGCGCGAACTCGTGCAACGCAGCGCGGCGTGCCTCCCGCGCCGCGGCCTCGGGGCCACTGCCGGACTCCCGCACTTGGACGGGCAGAACGACGCTGTCGTCGATGCCGAAGCCCGCACACACATCGCGCGCGACCTGTGCGGTGTCTGCGCTGCCCGGTTGCAGCCCATGGTCAACGACCGCGGCCGAAAGTGCGACACCGAACTGTGAAGCATGGTGGGCCGCAAGGTGCGCTAGCGCCAGGGAGTCACCGCCACCGGAGCAGGCGACCACGACACGCTCGGGTCGGGTCGCCCGCAACCATTGGGCGACCCGACCAGAAGCGACGTCCACGCCGAACGGGTCTTACGTTCGCGCCAAGGGATCTTGCTCAGACCAGGCCAGACCAGACGTACTCGTTCGAGTACACGATGACTTCGTCATAGAGCCCCTCGACGTATGACGAGAAACTAACGGACAC
>JAGWWW010000011.1 GCA_018970205.1 Actinomycetales bacterium | reverse complement strand
TCGGGTGTGTTGGGCGAGTTGTCTGACGCTGTGGGTGCTGCTGCTTCTGCTGATGATGTGGCTGCGTTGTCTGACTCGGTTGCTGAGTTGTCCGGTGTGGTTGAGGGCAAGGCTGGGCAGGACGTTGTGGACGCGCTCGCCGAGCAGGTGGCCTCGTTGGGTGAGGAAGTGGATGCTTCCGCGCTGCAGGGCGACCTCGACGCCTTCGTCGAGGACGTGCGGGCTGAGTTCGATGCCATGGACGCCGACCTCTCGGCCTTGGGTGCGCAGCAGGCTTCCACGCAGGCTCAGCTGGATGACTTGTCGACCACGGTGGATGGCAAGGCGAGCCAGGATGATGTTGATGGCTTGGCTGAGGGCCTGTCGGTCTTGTCCGGTGATGTCGCTGACCTGATGGATGCGGCCGCGCAGGCTGCTTCTGCTGATGATGTGGCTGCGTTGGGTGACTCAGTTGCTGAGTTGTCCGGTGTGGTTGAGGGCAAGGCTGGGCAGGACGTTGTGGACGCGCTCGCCGAGCAGGTGG
This sequence comes from Actinomycetales bacterium, assembly GCA_018970205.1. Lineage (GTDB taxonomy): Bacteria > Actinomycetota > Actinomycetes > S36-B12 > UBA5976 > RFTO01. The sequence goes on along the minus strand of JAGWWW010000011.1, from coordinate 44,040 downwards.
CCTCGCTGGGTGAGGAAGTGGATGCTTCCGCGCTGCAGGGCGACTTCGACGCGTTCGTTGAGGACGTGCGGGCCGAGTTCGACGCCATGGACGCCGATGTGGTGGCTCTTGGGGCTGGACTTGCGGCAGCGCAGGCGCGGTTAGTTGACCTGACGGGCTCAGTTGATGGGTTGCTTGACGACGTGTCCGACTTGGACGCGCGCCAATCTGCGACGCAGGCGCAACTCGACGACGTGACGGCTGCGGTGGACACGAAGGCGGACGCTGAGTCCGTGGACTCGAACTTCACCGACCTGGCGAATGCCATTGGAGAGCAGGCTGCTGTGTTGGTGAGCTTTGACCAGACGAACACCGACCTGCAGAACCAGATCACTGATGTGGCAGCGGAGTTGGCTGCGACTATCGCCGATGCGGGTGCGTCGGCAGCGGTTGTGAATGACTCGCTGCAGGCCCTCGCCGAGCAGGTGGACTCACTGCAAGGCCTGCCCGGTCAGGTCGGCGCACTGGTTACCAGCATGGACGACCTGTCGGCCATGCTGTCGCAGAAGGCGGACGCAGAGTCGGTCGACGCCAACTTCGACGACATCGCGGGTGCACTGGGCGACCAGGCTGCGGTCCTTGTCTCCCTCGACAGCGCGAACAGCGACCTCGAGAACCAGGTCACTGATCTCGCATCGGCAATCGCTCTGGCGGACTCCAACCTCGATGCCTTCGCGGCGGCCACCTCCAGCACCCTCGACCAGCTCACGGCCGGACTGGGAACGCTGACTGACCGCGTCGCTGACGCGGAGTCGGCGATATCGGGTGCGGCGACGACCACGGCGCTGCAGGCGGTGTACGCGACTCTGGACACCTTCAAGGCCGACCGTTCAGACATCGGTGCACTGCAGGAGCAGTTCAACACCCTTTGGGGCCGCGTTGACGGCCTTGTCGACAGCAAGGTCTCCGTGAGCAGCTTCACCACGGTGACTGACGAGTTGGCGCAGGTTACGGCGACTGCGGCCGGCCTAAGTACCCGCGTGGGTGCCTTGGAGTCCACCGTGGACGGCGTGGTCACGGCTGTGCAGGCGTTGCAGGCGGGCAAGGCAGACAAGACGGAGGTTGCCGAGTTGCGCGGTGCCCTGTGCGACGCGGCGACCTTCGCCCACAGCAAGGACGCGGACTACCCGGTGCCGGCGTTCTGCCCGGCTTCGTAGTTCGGACCGCAAGAAGGCTGAGGGCCGTATCCAGTGTGGATACGGCCCTCTGCCTTGGTGCTTGGGTGCGCCGCCAGGGACTCGAACCCCGAACCCGCTGATTAAGAGTCAGCTGCTCTGCCAGTTGAGCTAGCGGCGCCTGAGCAGCCCGAAATCTAGCAGGTGCGTACCTCGCCGCTTGGGTCTGGGCTGAGTCACTGGAGGCACTCGGAAGCCGGGTCTCAGGCTCGTTGGAAGGGTCCCTCAATCCACCGCCTTGTATGGAGGTCCTGCGGGGCTGAGCCGGGCGTGGCGTCGGCCAGTTGTGTGGGTCAGGTGTGTGGGCCAGTTGTGTGGGTCAGGTGCGGTGCAGGGCCTGCCAATGCCGGCGTGGGCCGACTCCCGCCCGTTGCCGGCGACAGTTCCCTGCGGATCGCGCTGCGCGGCATAAGCGTGTGTGTACCTGGGGCTGATAGCGGACCTTGCGCGTTTGACGCGGCCTGCGAAGGGGAAGCACCTACAAGGCTCGTGACCGCGGGCCTACGACGAGAGGAGGCAGCGATGCTGCAGGCATGGGATCCATTCACGGTCCTCGCGCAACTGGACGAGGACTTTGACGAGTTGGTGCGTCGGACATGGGGGAGTGCAACCAGTGGTCGGCTCGCGTTCGGCTACGTCCCGCCGGTGGACATGTATGTGGACGGCAAAGACGTGGTCATTCGGTTGGAGTTGCCCGGCGTCGATGTCGACAAGGACGTTGAGATCAACATAGAGGACGGGCGGCTGACCATCAGCGGGTCCCGGCGTCACGAGATCAGCGAGGGTGGCAACGGGGACCGCGCGTTAGTCCGGGAGCTACACCAGGGGTCGTTCTGGCGCCAGTTCGCGCTGCCCGAGGGAGTTCAGCCCGGCGACATCACGGCCACGTATGACAAGGGGATCTTGTCTGTGCGGGTGCGCGACGTCATCAAGCGGGGCAAGGCGCACAAGGTGGCCATCGGTAAGGGCAACGGCACATCACAGGTCAGCGTGGGCCGCAACGGTAGTTGAGCGACCCCGGCTGCTGATGACTGCACAAGGTGGCCATCGGTAAGGGCAATGGCACATCACAGGTCAGCGTGGGCCGCAACGGTAGTTGAGTGTGGCCCCGGGTGCTGATGACTGCACAAGGTGGCCATCGGCAAGGGCAACGGCACATCACAGGTCAGCGTGGGCCGCAACGGTAGTTGCATGAGTAGCCGTGAAAGCTGGCACCGGCGGGCCGTTGCCGGTCGAGTGTGGTTCCTGGTGCTCGGACGCTGGCGCGGGCGCGGAGGCGTTGGATGTGTCTTCGTCTGCCGTTCGGATGGCGATGTGGAAGCGCTGGGCGAAATCACCCCGGACATGCTGATGGGGGCTGGAAGATCCAGCCCCCATCACATGGGGTGAGCGACGGGGCTCGAACCCGCGACACCCGGGACCACAACCCGGTGCTCTGCCAGCTGAGCTACGCCCACCATGCTCGCGAGGCTCATGCTAGCGGGCGAGTGGGCCGTCCTTGAAAACGGTTTGCCGGTAGTAGCGCAACTCCGCTATGGAGTCACGAATATCGCCTAGTGCGCGATGGTTGCCCGTCTTCGCTGGCGCGGTGAAGTAGACCTTCGGGTACCAGCGGCGGACGAGTTCCTTGATGCTCGAGACGTCGATCACGCGATAGTGCAGGTGGGAGTCCACCTCAGGCATCTGGCGCGCAAGAAACGCCCGGTCGACGTAGACGGTGGAGCCGGCGAGCGGGGCCCTGGTGGGCTCGGGGACGTGCTTGGTGATGTACGCCAACGTCTGGGCGGCCGCGACCTCCACACTCACGCCGTCGGGGATGAGGGGAAGCAGGCCGGACGCCGTGTGCAGCTCGACTACGCGCGGGTCCATCCCGGCGAGCATCTCCTCGGTGGTCTGGATGACGACGGAGAAGCCCTCGTCGAGTTCCACGAGTTCCGCGTCTGTGACCACGCAGGCAATCTCCACCAACACGTCCTTATGGAAGTCCAGCCCCGTCATCTCGCAGTCGATCCACACGATTCGGTCGTACCGCGCCTCAACACCATTCGTCCCATGCGTCACGGGGCGGCAGCCTACGGCCACGGGTGCGCGAAATTGCCTCTCCGCTACCCATGGCGGCGCGGGAGACAACTCGCAGCCACGCGCTCTCGCAGCGCCCTTGGCAGTTCGCGGATGCCTTTCCGGGTGGGGTGGGTCGGTGTGCCGCAGGGGCGCACAAGACGTGGACTCACATAGGCGCACTTGCCATGTTGCTCCTGACGCGGGCTGTTAATCCGCGGCGCGGAAGGACATACGCCGCTGTGCGCTCGTGGGGCTGGGCTTTGCCCATCGCATGATGGCCGTGCGTCAAGTCCGGGCTAGATGAGCCGCTCGGGTCCGTGCAAGACACGGCTCCTCGCGGGCCTGCGTTGGGCGGTCGGGCAGGCGGCCCCTACTGCTGCCGTGGCCGCAGCCGCTCAGTCGTGGTGCCTCACCACAGCCACTGGGCAGGCGGCGCGATGCAGCACCGTGTTGCTGCTGCTGCCGAGAATCGTGCCGCGGAACTCCCCACGACCGCGGGAGCCCACGACGATCATGCTCGCGTCTTTCGATAGTTTCAGCAGCACGTCAGCCGCTACTCCCTGCACCGAGTTCACACTCAGACTGACGTCCGGGAACTCCGACCTGACCCCCGCCACGGCCTCTGCTGCCACGCGCTCCTGGTCGGCCGCGATCGCGGTCACTTGCTCGGAGGTCAGCAGGTTCGGCGGCACCAATTCCACAGGCGGCAACGTCCATGCGTGTACCGCCTGCACCGCCCGAAGGGTCTGATCCGCCAGGACCATCGCGAACTCCAGCGCGTCGGCGCTGGCCTCGGTCCCGTCTATGCCAACCAGGATCGGGCCGGCAGGGTCATAACTGCCCTCCCGGGTGCCGGGTGCATGCAAGACCACGACGGGAACATCGGAGTGGGTTGCCACCTGTACGGCGGTCGACCCCACTAGGAGCCCCGCGAACCCTCCGTGGCTGCGGGAGCCGATGACGATCACATCACCAGCTCGGGCGCACTCCAGCAGGGCTCCTGACACGCCGCGGTACATCCGCTCGCTGGTGATGGGGACTTCCGGCGCGCGCTCGTGAGCCCGCTGAGCCCCGAGCGCGAGGATGGCGTTCGCGATGTCGTCGTAGACGCCTTGGTCCAGCGGCATCTCGCCGTACGGGACCGGCGGTACCGCGAGCACCGCATGGACAAGTTGCACCACGGCGCCGGTCGAACGCGCCGCGTCGAGCGCCCAGTCCAGTGCCGCGGTGGCTGCGGGCGAGGAATCCCAGCCCACGATGAATCGGCTGATCGAAATTGCCATGTCGCTACTCCTCGCATGATTGCGCCGGTGTCAGCCCTGCGTGTTGGCCAAATACGGGCGTACCCGTTCGATTGTCGGCCGTTGCCGTCACTGCGGGTGGGCGCATGACCTGCATCCGCCCCACTGGGGGAACGCGACTAGTCAACGACGACCACGAGTCAGGTTGCGGAGACGGCCATGTGCAGCTCCCACACCGCGATGGCGAGCATGAGGCCGCCGAATCCGGTGGCGAGCCCGAAGGCGCTCACACGTCGCGAGAATCGCGCGCCTAGCAGCGCGCCAGCGCCGGTCGCGGCTGCCAATGCGGCCAACGTGGGCAGGTGCGTGATGTGAGAGGAGCGCGCCGCCAGGGCCGTGGTGGAGTTGATCATCACAACGAGTAGCGCGGTCGCTGTCGCCTCCGGGACGGCAAGACCGGCCACCGTGACCAGCGCCGGCACTGTCAGGAACCCGCCGCTGATGCCAAAGAGACCGACCACGGCGCCGATGCCGGTTGCCACGAGGGCGACCGCGGGGCGGATACCCGAATCCAGACCTGCGCCCGGGGCCGCAGCAGTTCCGGGGTTGCGCAGGCGCCGAGCCTTGCGAAGCATCAGCGCACCGGACGTCACGAGCAACGCGCTCAGGCCGATGTGCTGAACGAGATCGGGGACCGTGAACGCCGCCAGCGACCCGGCGATCGCACCGGCGGTGCCGAGCACCCCGTAGGTGATCCCGACGCGAACTCGGAGCCGATTCGTCCCCCGGTGGCCGGCGAGGGCCACGGCGCTGCCCGTCAGGACACACGCCATCGACGCGGTCCCGGCGTCATCGATGGTCCACCCGAAGAGCGCTCCGAACAGCGGTACGGCGATGAGCCCGCCGCCCCCGCCGAGCAGCCCGAGCACCGCGCCGAGAGCCAGGCCCGCGGGCAGGGTCAGCAGGAGGTCGGGCACCCGGCAATCGTGTCAGAGCCTGAACTACACGGGCACCCGCAGGTCCAGGGTCGCAGCGGCCGCCGCCGCGTGGACATCCATGATGTCGTGCAGCAGTCGCACCGCGTCCTGCCACGGCCGCTGGAAGGAATTGCGCCCGACGATCGCGCCGAAGCCGCCTCCGGCCGCGGTCTGCCGGTTCTCTTCCAGCACGTCCGCGCGCTCCCGCGCGGGGCCGCCGGAGAAGATGACGATGCGGCGGCCGTCGAAAGCGGAACGGACCACATGTGCGACCCGCGCCGCGAGGGTGGTCGTGTCCACATCGGCCTTCTGCAGTGCCGCGCGGTTGGAGTCGAACTCGATGTGAGAGGTCGGCGGCTTGACCTTGATGATGTGCGCCCCGAGTTGCGCGGCGATATGCGCCGCGTACGCGACGACGTCCACAGCGGTTTGGCCGGCCTCGCTGAGCCCCGAGCCCCGTGGGTAGGCCCAGACCACCACAGCCAGGCCCGCGGAGCGGGCGTCGGCGGCCAGACTGCGTAACTGCTCGAACATCGTCAACCGCGAGGCGGAGCCCGGGTAGATAGTGAAGCCGACTGCGGAACAGCCCAGGCGCAGCGCATCCTCGACATTCGCGGTCATCGCCGGGCAGGGGTCCGCGTCTTGATACAGCACATCGGCGGAGTTCACCTTGAGGATCAGCGGCAGCCCGCTGGCGAGGTCCACCGAGGCTGCGGAGATGAATCCCGGGGGCGCTGCGTACGCCGAGCAACCGGCCTCGATCGCGAGCCGCGCGTGGTAACGCGGGTCGAAGCCTGAGGGCTGCGTACTGAACGAGCGCGTGGGACCGTGCTCGAAACCTTGGTCCACTGGCAGCACGACTAACTTGCCGGTTCCGCCGAGTCGGCCGTGCATCAGCATGCGCGCGAGATTTCGGCGCACTCCGACGCTCTCGTGGTCGTACCAACCAAGGATCTCGTGGACGCGCTCATTTGCCATATGGTCAGTGTCCGGCGGGTGCCGTATGCCTGTCAGTCGTTCCCGTGAGACTGACCGGGTGCCGGTCGGCAGCGCGAAGCGCCCACAGCAGCGACAGCAAGTCGATGCCCTCCTGCACCACCGCCCCGGTGGCCGGGGTCAGACTGCCTGCGGCAGCCACGGCCATCGCAGCCGCGGACAGCCCCATCCCGATGGCCACGCTTTGCCGGGCAATCCGAAGGCTCGCCCGAGACGTCTCGATGGCATCGGCCAGGGCCCCTAGCCGGTCATGCACCAGCACCACGTCCGCCGCCTGGGAGGCAGCCGAGGCGCCGCGCGCGGCCATCGCCACGCCGACGTCGGCGCCCGCAAGCGCCGGCGCGTCATTGATTCCGTCGCCCACCATCACAGTCGGCCCGAACGCCTTTTCTTCCCGCACGATGACCAGCTTCTGCGCCGGAGTCACCTCGCACCGGACGTCGTCCACGCCCGCGATCCGCGCGACATGGTGCGCAGCCGCCGGGTGGTCCCCGGTCAGCAGGACCATGCGAGTGAGCCCGGCGTGCCGAAGCCGCGCCACGGTGTCTGCCAAGCCGCGGCGCAGCGGGTCCTTGAGGAAGATCGCTCCGATGGGCTCGCCCGCTCGGCTCACAGTGACCAGTGACGCCGACTCGGCACGCGCACCCTCTCGCCACGCTGCCACAGTGCCGTCGGAGCCGGCGGGGACGACCCAGTCGTATGACCCCACTCGCACCCGCGCACCCGATACAACCCCCGCAACGCCGCTGCCCTGTAGCTCCTCGACGTCGGATGCAGCTGGGATGGGCACACCTTGGCTGCGCGCCTCGCGGACCACCGTGGGCGCGAGCACATGTGTGGAATACCGCTCCAGTGCGGCCGCTGTTGCCAGGACGTCGGCGGTGCTGCCGTGGGCGGTCTTGACCGATGTCACTCGCGGCCGGCCCTCGGTCAAGGTGCCGGTCTTGTCAATCAGCAACACGCGTGCGGCCGCCAATTGCTCCAGCGCCTGGCCGTTGCGGACAATCGCGCCCTGGCGGGCGCACCGCGCGATGCCGGACAGCAAGGCAATCGGTGCAGCCAGGATCAATGGGCACGGGGTCGCGACGACCAGCACCGCGACCGCGCGCTGCGCGCCGGCGAGCCACCACGCCCCGGCGGCCACAGCCAAGGTCACGGGGATGAAGGCGAACGCCCACCTGTCGGCTAGCCGCACGAACGGCGCGCTGACCGCCTGCGCTTGCCGGGTCAGCGCCACGATGGTGGCGTAGGTGGACGACTCGGCCGTCCCGGTGGCCGACATCGTGACGCCCGCGTCGAGGCACACGACACCGCTGGCCAAAGGCTCTCCGGCCGCTCGCCTGACTGGTATCGCCTCGCCCGTGAGCGCAGACTCGTCGAAGAGGCCGCTGCTGGAGAGCGTGCCGTCGACAGGCACCACATCCCCGGCGGCTAGCACCAGGTGGTCGCCGGGTGAGACGTCCTGCACCGGGACCCGTTCCACCTCGGCTCCGCGCAGCAGCCGGGCGAACGCCGGTGCCCGCGAGGCCAGCAGGGAGAGGTCGCGCACTGCGCGGTTGGCCGCCCGGGCCTCCAGCATCGCTCCGGTGGCCAGCATCACCGAGATGACTGCGGCCGCGAAGTATTCGTGGATGGCGACTGCGCCGACGAGCGCGATGACAGCGATCGCGTCCACCCCGACTCGCCGCTGCCGAAGCCCGCGCAGCAGGTTCGTCAGGCTCAGCAGCAGCCCGATGGCTGCTGCCGTGAGCCACAGGTAGTCCGCACCGGCCTTCCAGACCCAACTCACCGCGCCGCCGACAAGCAAGAGCAGCAGGCAGGCCACGGCGGTCAGCCCGATGCCGGTGATGCGCCGTCTGCCGTTGCCCACGGTTCGAAGTCTGCGCAGAGGGGCCCGGCGCGCGCCGCCGCTTTGCCGACCGTGGTCCGCCGCCGTGAGCGCGTGCCCTACGCTGACGCGGCTGACCGGCTGTCTGCCGGCGCCCGCGCGGCTGACGCGCGGTAACCCCTTCTGTTCACCTTGGTCCTGCTTGGGGAGGTATGTCATGGCACGCTCGTTCACCGGCAAGCTCGTCGCACTCGGATGCGGCTCGGTCTCACAGTGCACTCTTCCGCTGCTGGTCCGCCATCTCATGCCGGCCGACCGCATCACCATCATTGACCCGCGCGACAACCGCGGCCGGGTCAAGGACATCCTCGACGCAGGTGCGACCTACGTCTTCGACGAGGTCACCAAGGACAACCTCGACTCGCTGCTCTCGGCTCACCTGAGCGCCGGTGACATCCTCCTGGACCTCGCGTGGAACATCGACGCGAACGCGATCATCGGCTGGGCCCACGACCACGGGGTGATGTACCTCAACACCTCGGTCGAGGAGTGGGACCCGTACATCGCCGGCGCGTCCCGGCCGCCGCTGGAGCGCACGCTCTATCACCGGCACATGCGGATGCGAGCCATGAAGGACGGCTGGCCCACCAAGGGCGCGACGGCCGTTGTGGAGCACGGCGCGAACCCCGGCATGGTCAGCCACCTCGCGAAGCAGGCGCTCGTCGAAATCGGCACCCGCGCACTTTCCGATGGCATCGCAGCCGATGCCGCCGCGGTGGAGTCGGCGCTGGCCGCCGAGGACTTCGCCCGCCTCGCCCAGGCGCTGACGGTGAAAGTCATCCACATCGCCGAGCGCGACACCCAGGTCTCGGACAAGCCCAAGCAGGTCGACGAGTTCGTCAACACCTGGAGTGTGGACGGCTTCTACGAGGAGGGCATCGCGCCCGCGGAGATGGGATGGGGCACGCACGAGAAGACCCTGCCCGCGAATGCCTATGTGCACGCCGGCGAGGGGCCGTGCAACCAGATCGCGCTGGCCCGTCCGGGGGCGCTGACATGGGTGCGCTCGTGGGTGCCGTCGTGCGAGACGATGGGCATGGTCGTGCGCCACGGTGAGGCATTCACGATGTCGGACCATCTGACCGTCTGGGACGACGGCAAGGCCGTGTACCGCCCGACGGTGCACTACGCGTACTGCCCGAGTGACGCGGCGATTGCCTCGATGCACGAGTTGCAGATGCGTCAATGGGACCTGCAGGCCAACCAGCGCATCATGAACGAGGAGATCATCAGCGGGGAGGACCGCCTCGGCGTCCTGCTCATGGGCCACCCCTACAAGTCGTGGTGGACCGGCTCGCTGCTGGACATCAACACAGCACGCGAACTCGTCCCCGGCCAGAGCGCCACGACCGTGCAAGTGGCCGCCTCGGTCTACGCCGCCATCGCCTGGATGATCGACAACCCTGAGCAGGGCCTGCTCGTCCCCGACGAGCTTCCCTACCGGCCGTTGCTGGACCTCATGACCCCATACCTGGGTCAGATGTGGTCCGGGCCGGCGGACTGGGACCCGCTGCAGACCCGCAATGAGTTGTTCGCGAGCTGGGACGGCCGCGTCTTCGACACGCAGGACCCCTGGCAGTTCACCAACTTCCTGGTCTGAAGCGACGCTGACCGCGGTCCTGAAAAACCTACGTCAGTCCGGGGGCCCGGCAAGGCGGGCCGGGCATGAGTACCCGAGCGGGGCGCCCCCGGCTTTCGCCCAAAGGCGGCGACCGGGGCGCATCGGCACAGGGGGGAACAGCCTTTCCGGGGGACGCGCGGCCCGGTCGATGTCAGCGACCATCGGTGTGAGGCGTGCCACCGCGCCGTACGCGAGCCACGGGATGCGAGTGGCGCCAACCGGACTAGATTTGGCCATGTCATCGTTCGGCAGCGGATGTTGTTCTTCGACGCGTGGGCGTTGACGCCATGCATGTCAGTCGCATCTGAAAGCAGGTAAGGCATGAGCGTGACCGCGCCCGGACGCGCGCAGATCGCAGCCAAGACCCTCCGCACCGACAAATGGTGGCTGCAGCCGCTCGGCACCGTCGCAGTGCTGCTCTCCTTCATCGTCTACGCCACCTGGCGTGCGTTCGAAGGCGCGCACTACTTCACCGAGCCGCTCATCTCGCCGTTCTACTCACCGTGTCTGGCGACCTCGTGCGTGGAGAAGTCCAGTCTTCTGGGTACTCCGGTGGGCGCCTGGTGGACGCTCTCGCCGGCGCTGCTCATCCTGGTGTTCCCGCTGGGCTTCCGGATGACCTGCTACTACTACCGCAAGGCCTACTACCGCTCCTTCTGGCAGTCCCCGCCGGCTTGCGCCGTCGGCGAGCCGCACAAGAAGTACACCGGCGAGACCCGGCAGCCGCTGCTGCTGCAGAACTCGCACCGGTACTTCTTCTACATCGGCCTGGTCTTCAACACCCTCCTGACCATCGACGGCTTCCTCGCCTTCCGCGACCACGAGGGCAACTGGGGCCACATGAGCGTGGGCACGCTGGTGCTCCTGACCAACGCGACCCTGCTCTGGCTGTACTCCCTGTCGTGCCACTCGTGCCGGCACGCGATGGGCGGGCGGCTGAACCACTTCAGCAAGCACCCTCTGCGCTACAAGATGTGGACGCTCGTGTCGCGGCTGAACACCCACCACCCCAAGTTCGCCTGGTTCTCCCTCATCGGCGTCGCACTGGCTGACTACTACGTGCGCTGCGTCGCCACCGGGGCCATCAGCGACTTCTACTTCTTCTGATAGGGCAGCACATGTCTCAGATCGAGCGTCACTCCTACGACGTCATCGTCATCGGCGCCGGCGGCGCCGGGCTGCGCGCGGCCATCGAGGCCCGCTCCCGCGGACTGCGCACGGCCATCGTGTGCAAGTCGCTGTTCGGCAAAGCCCACACAGTCATGGCCGAGGGCGGCATCGCGGCCGCGATGGGCAACGTGAACAGCAATGACAACTGGCAGGTCCACTTCCGCGACACCATGCGCGGCGGGAAGTTCCTCAACAACTACCGCATGGCGGAGTTGCACGCGAAAGAAGCGCCGCAGCGGGTGTGGGAGCTTGAGACCTACGGCGCCCTGTTCGACCGCACGAAGGACGGCAAGATCAGCCAGCGCAACTTCGGCGGCCACGAGTACCCGCGCCTGGCACACGTCGGCGACCGCACCGGCCTGGAGCTCATTCGCACGCTGCAGCAGAAAGTCGTCTCGCTGCAGCAGGAGGACTTCGCCGCCACAGGTGACTACGAGTCGCACCTGAAGGTCTTTGCGGAGTGTTCCATTACCGACCTGCTGCTCGACGAGGCCTCGGGCGCCCCGCGCATCGCGGGCGCGTTCGGCTACTGGCGTGAGACCGGAGAGTTCATCGTCTTCGAGGCGCCGGCGGTGATCCTCGCCACCGGCGGCATCGGCAAGTCTTTCAAGGTCACGAGCAACTCCTGGGAGTACACCGGCGACGGCCACGCGCTGGCAGCGCGCAGCGGCAGCCGCCTCATCAACATGGAGTTCGTGCAGTTCCACCCGACCGGCATGGTCTGGCCGCCGAGCGTCAAGGGAATCCTGGTGACCGAGTCCGTCCGCGGCGACGGCGGCGTGCTCACCAACTCCGAGGGTCGTCGGTTCATGTTCGACTACATCCCGGACGTGTTCAAGAAGCAGTACGCCACCACCGAGGAGGAGGCGGACCGCTGGTACACCGACCCGGACAACAACAAGCGCCCGCCGGAGCTGCTGCCGCGCGACGAGGTCGCGCGCGCCATCAACTCCGAGGTCAAGGCCGGCCGCGGCTCACCGCATGGCGGCGTCTTCCTCGACGTCTCCAAGCGCCTGCCGGCGGAGACCATCAAGGCCAAGCTGCCGAGCATGTACCACCAGTTCAAGGAACTCGCGGGAGTCGACATCACCGCCGAGCCGATGGAAGTCGGGCCGACCTGCCACTACGTCATGGGCGGGGTCGAAGTCGACCCGGACTCAACCGCGGCCGTGGGCGTTGCCGGCTTGTTCGCCGCCGGCGAGGTTGCTGGCGGCATGCACGGCTCCAACCGCCTCGGTGGCAACTCGTTGTCGGACCTGCTCGTGTTCGGGCACCGCGCAGGGCTCGGCGCGGCTGACTACCTGCAAGGCATTGCCGGGTCCCGCCCGTCGGTGACCCCGCAGATGGTGGCGACCGCCGAGCAGACCGCGCTGCAGCCGTTCCACAACGAGGGCGGGGAGAACCCGTACACCATCCACGCCGAGTTGCAGCAGACGATGAACGACCTCGTCGGCATCATCCGCAACGGCGCGGAGCTAGCCGAGGCCATCGCACGGCTGGACTCCTTCAAGGAGCGGGTGCGCGCAGTGAAGGTGACCGGGGGACGGGCGTTCAACCCAGGCTGGCACCTCGCTTTGGACCTGCCGAACCTGCTGCTGGTGTCCGAGGCGCTCGCGCGCGCTGCGCTGATGAGGGAGGAGTCGCGCGGCGGCCATACCCGCGACGACTTCCCGGGCATGGACAACCAGTGGCGTCAGGTGAACCTCGTCTGCCGGGCCGAGGGGGACGGCATCGCCGTCGAGAAGCAGCCGATTCCTGTCATTCCCTCTGAGTTGTTGGGGTTGTTCGAGGTTTCTGAACTGGAGAAGTACTTCACGTCCGCGGAGTTGGCGGGGCTGTCCACCGGAGGTGCGCAATGACCTACACCGCGAAGTTCCGCGTCTGGCGCGGCGACGACACCGGCGGCGGCCTGGTGGACTTCGCAGTCGAGGTGAACGAGGGTGAGGTCGTCCTCGACATCATTCACCGACTGCAGGCGACACAGGCCCCGGACCTCGCCGTGCGCTGGAACTGCAAGGCCGGCAAGTGCGGCTCGTGCAGCGCTGAGGTCAACGGCCTGCCGCGGCTCATGTGCATGACCCGGATGAACACCTTCGCTGAAGACGAGGTTGTCACGGTGACGCCGCTGCGCACATTCCCCGTCATCCGGGACCTCGTGACCAATGTGTCGTTCAACTACATCAAGGCTCGGCAGATCCCCGCCTTCGCGCCGCCTGCCGGCGTGGCACCGGGGGACTACCGCATGCAGCAGGTGGACGTGCAGCGCAGCCAGGAGTTCCGCAAGTGCATCGAGTGCTTCCTGTGCCAGAACACCTGCCACGTCATCCGTGACCACGAGGAGAACAAAGAGGCCTTCGCCGGCCCCCGCATGTTCATCCGCCTCGCCGAGCTCGATATGCACCCGCTGGACTCCAAGGACCGCAAGGTGGAGGCGCAAGAGGACCACGGGTTGGGCATGTGCAACATCACCAAGTGCTGCACGGAGGTCTGCCCGGAGCACATCAAGATCACCGACAACGCCATCATCCCGATGAAGGAGCGTGTCGTCGACGTCAAGTACGACCCGCTGCGCTGGTTGGGCTCGAAGATCGGTAAGCGGCCGGGGCTGTAAGCCTGCGCGCTGCTGAATGCGCTGAGGGCCGTACCCATGCGGGTACGGCCCTCAGCCTTTGTGCGACGGGTCTGGTGCGGTCGTGAAGTCCGGCTTCTAAGTTGCGCGCGGGTCGCTCAGTTCCATGGCTCCCGAGAGGCTGACCGCTCAGCAGTCTGGCCCTTCTGGGTGGGGAACTCCTCTGCGGCTCAGATCTGCGAGCTCGGGTCCGACGACTGGTGCATCTCGTCCAGGGCCGCTGCCGCGCGGGTGATGGCCTCGTCATGCGACCTGCTGGCCTCGGCGATGGCACCAAGCCGGTCAGACAACCCTCGCTGCAACTTGCGAACATCGTCCGCGTGCCGACGCAGCCAGGCGCGGTACTGAGCGACCTTGGCTTCGGCGTCTGCGGTCAACTGCCGCGCCTCGCGCTGGGCGGCGTCGAGCAGCCGACGGCGCTCGCCTTCGATGTCGCCGAGTTTCGCCTGCAACTCCCGGCGTAGCCCCGCAGACTCAGCCTCGGCTGCCGCGAGCAGCTTGTCAGCCTCCGCCTTCGCTGCGGCTGCGATCTTGCGTGCCTCAGCCTCAGCGTCTGCCAGCATGGCCTGTACCTGCCGGCTGGCATCTGCCAGCATCGACGTGGCCTTTGACTCGGCCGCGCCCTCGCGGGTGTGGGCCGCCTCGATCATCATGGCGGCGGTCTTGGACGCGAGCAGCTCGATCTCAGCGGCGGACATCTCCTTGATGTCTCGGCGCTTGCGCAAGTCGGCGAGCTCGGCTGCGGTGTCGTGGGAATCGCTGAATGACATGGAGGTCCGTCCTCGATGAATCCGGGTGGCCGGCGGGGTCGCCCGGCCGCAGGAGGTCAGGGTACGCCGCGTGCGATTGCGGTGCCGAGCCGCTACCGGACGAGCACGGCCGCAGTGCCATGGCTCAGCAACAGGCCAGGAGAGCGCGGCCGCTTGACCGATGCTTGCCCCTGCGCCCGAGGTTTGCGGCAGCGTCACGCGGTAAAGCAGCGGACCGGCTCGGTTCGAGGGTGTCGGATTCAGCATCCGGTTCGCCGCGACCACGTCGGTGGGGCGTCGTGTCACCAAGTGGGGCGTGCAGACACCCTCTCATCAGTCTCGCAGCGACGTCTTCTGAGGTGAAACAGGCGATGGCACATGTGGCACCACGAACGACCTTGATCGCGGCGCTCACAGCCGGCTTCCTCGCTGGCGTGGTCGTGTGTGCCGTCCAACCGGCGGTGAGCGCGCCGGCAGCCTCGACGGCAGCGCAGATCAAGGCGCTGCAGAAGCAGGTGACCGGCCTAACGTCGCAGGTCAAGGCGCTGAAGCAGGGCAAGGCGGACCGAAGCGATGTGTCCAAGGTCGCCAGCGGGGTCATCGTTGCGACCACGACCATGCAAGGCGTCACGCAGGCGACATCGAACCTCCAAGTGGGGCTGACAGCACTCCAAGCGAGTCTGAGCGGGATCACCAAGGTCATCGAATTGAAGGCCAACAGCTCAGACGTCGCATTGAAAGCCGACAAGGATGCGGTTCAGGCACTGGGGGCCAAGGTCGCTGCACTGTGTGCAGCCCAACCCTCAATCTGCTCGGGCTCGTCATCCACCCCCTGAACCGCCGCACAGTGGGCCGGCCTCTCAGACTGCTCTCAGTAACTGCCGGGACGATTCCGCGACCAACGGCGCCTAGGCTCAGCTGAGCCTTCGGGCAGCCGGGTCCGGGGTGGAGGGCAGGTGGGGCCGCATGCGTCGCACAGGAGCGGTGTTCGCGAGTGCTCTGGTGTTCATGGCAGTCGGCGTATGGGCGGCCCCGATGGTCAGCGCGCTGCCACCTGACCCCACCCCTCAGACATTCGCCGTTGGCGGGGTCAACAACTGCGCAATCACCGGCACGGCGGCCGTGCGCTGCTGGGGCTACGCGGAGGACGGCCAGACGGCGACCCCGGCCGGTGCCGGTCCCGCGACGGCAGTCACAGTGGGCGACGCCCACATCTGCTCTCTGACCACAGCCGGTACGGTGAAGTGTTGGGGTGCGAACGACGCCGGACAGACGGGCGTCCCGGCAGACCTGGCCGGGGTTGCCGCGATCGACGCCGGCGGGCGCCATACCTGTGCGATCACTGCGGCCGGCACCGTCCGCTGCTGGGGGTCCAACGACCAGGGTCAGACGACTGTGCCGGCCGATGTGGCCATTGTGGATGCGGTCAGCGCCGGCGGCGCCACCTCCTGCGCGCTGACAGCGGGCGCGGTGACTTGCTGGGGTGACAACTCCGAGGGGCAGGCCGCGCCGCCGACGTTTCCGGCGGCTGTGACCGCGGTGAGCGTCGGCGGACTTCACGCGTGCGCGCTGCTGGAAACGCGGTCCGTCGTGTGCTGGGGGAACAACGAAGACGGTCAGAGCGCTGTGCCGGCTGGTGTGACCGCAACGGCGGTCAGTGCTGGCGACTCTCACACATGCGCGCTGACCGTCGCCGGCTCGGTCGTGTGCTGGGGTAACAACATGTACGGCCAGACGACGGTCCCCGCGGGGTTGGCAACGACGCGCCTGGTTGTCGCTGGCGCTGCCCACACCTGTGCCGTAGCCGCCGACGGTTCTGTGCGCTGCTGGGGCAACAACGACGACGGCCAGGGACAGCCGGCCGCCCCGGACGTGCCTATCGGCCTCAAAGTCTCCGCGGGGAATGCGACCGTGACAGCCAGTTGGCAGTCCCCGGATTTCGACGGCGGCGCACCCATAACCCGTTACACCGCGACCGCGAGCACCGGGCAGACGTGCTCGACGGTGGCCTCAGTCACCACGTGCACGATCTCCGGGCTGAAGAACGGCGTCCCCGTGACGGTGTCGGTGGCGGCAGTCAATGCTGCAGGCGCAGGCGCGCCCGCGGCATCCGGCTCAGTCACCCCTTCGGTGCCGCTGGTGCCGCCGCCGGCGCCTAGCGCGGTGGTCGCCCTGCCGGCCGACCGCGGGGCCACCGTCATATGGACGGCGCCGAAACCGGCGACCGGGGTGGTCATCAGCGGCTACATCGTCACTGCCGTTCCGGGCGGCGCAACTTGCACCAGTAAGGCATCACCCTGTGTCTTTACCGGGCTCAGCCGCGGGACGACGTATTCCTTCACCGTCGCCGCCCAGAGCAACGCCGGGTTGGGCGCATCGAGCGGCACGGTGTACGCCGCCGCGAGCCCGTTCGCAGTGACAGTCAGCGCAGCCTCGCTGAAGGCCAATGGCAGCGCTGTCTTCACAGTGACCGGGGCACCGGACGGGGCGGGCGTCGCTCTCACTGGCGTGACCAAGGCAAGTGCCGTAGCCAACCGGGACGGCACTGCTGTCGTCACTGCTTCAGTGACCAAGACCGGCAGCGTCGCTGCGGCTGCGACAGTCGCCAAGGTCGCCTACAAAGCGTCTGTGAACGTCTACGTGCCCGTGTCGAAAGTCCCGGCGTCCGGTGCGGTCGGCAAAGCGCTGGCCGTGGCAGTCTCAGCCGCGCGACCCGGCTCATCGGCGACCTTGAGCCTCGGCAACGGGGCTTCGGTCAGCGCGACAGTTGCTGCGAACGGGTCAGCGACTCTGGCGTACACACCCTCCGCGAAGGGTTCGCTCTCAGCGCAGGTCACCGTTGACGGTGTTGACTGTGGCACGACGATTGTGACAGTGAAGTGAGGACCATGGACAACCTGAGAGTTTCCCGGCGCGGATTCCTGCGAGTCGCGGGCGCAGTCGCCTCCGCGCTGCCGTTCCTGCGCGGCGAGCAGCCTGCGTCAGCCGCGACGGCCAAGGCCATCGGCTTGGCCTCGACCCACCCGGTCGGCAAGACCAAGCTCTACACAAGCGTGAGCCCGAGCCTGTTCGTCACGCGCACCGGGACCAACACCTGGGTGGCGTTCGACAACATCTGCACACACGCCGGCGCGCAGTTGGTCCTGCAAGGCAAGCAGGCGTTCTGCCGCGCCCACGGCGCGACATTCAACCCTGCCACCGGGAAGCCCACGAACAACGTGGCGCGCACGGCGCTGCGCTCCTACCCCGTGAGCATTCGCAAGGGCAAGATCTTCGTCACCGTGTGACGGATGGATACCCTTCGCCGCAGGACGAGAGCCGCGGAGGTGGGCGCTGATGGTCGTTGTCGTCGGTGAGGCGCTCATCGACCGCATCAGCGACGCCTCCGGCGCCGTCCGCGACGTGGCCGGCGGCGGGCCGTACAACGCCGCCCGGGCGCTGGCGTCACTGGGCCACCGCACCGGCTTCATCGGCGGCATCTCGACCGACGACCTCGGGGACCTGCTGGCCGAGCGGTTGGCTGCAGCCGGAGTCAGCCTGCTGCTGCCGCGCAGCAGCCACCCCACCGGCATCGCCTATGCGTTCCTCGACGCAGGCGGGTCCGCGAATTACCGCTTCGAACGCGCCGGGTCAGCCTGCGCGGCAGTGACGCTCGAAGCCGCGCGCCAAGCCTGGCCGGGGCAGCCGCCGCGCGCAGTCCATGTGGGCACGTTGGCATTGGTGCTGCAGCCGTTGGCGGAGGCGGCGACCTGGATCGTCGACTCCCTTGACCTGCAGACCCTGCTCTTCCTTGACCCGAACTGCCGGCCGAGCATCATCAGCGACCGGATGCGTTACTGCGAGGCAGTGCGACATGTCGCTGCTCGCGCCGACGTGGTCAAGGTCAGCGCAGAGGACCTTGCCTATCTCTGCCCGGGAGTGGACACGCTGGCTGCCGCGCGCGGCCTGCACCGCTCCTGCGGCGCGCTCATCCTGCTGACCGAGGGGTCAGCCGGGGTATGGGCGCTCGGCGAGGGGTTCGAGGAGCACATCCCCGCCCAGCCGGTCGCTGTGGTCGACACGATTGGCGCCGGGGACGTCTTCGGGGCCGCGTGGCTGGCGAGTTGGCTCAGCGCGGGGCATGGCCGCGCAGAACTGGCCGACCGTGCGTCGGTGGTCGCGGCAGCGAGGTACGCGGTCCGCGCCGCGGCGTGGACGTGCGGCCACACGGGGGCACAGGTGCCCACGGCTGCGGACCTGCGCGAGGATTGAGCCGCGACGATGCAGGAGGACGCGATGGTTCAGGACGAGATGCTCGAGACGACCGGGCAGTTCACCACCAAGGTGCTGTGGCAGGAGGACTTCCTCGGCCCCGCCGGGCCGGCGGCCATGGTGGCCTACACAGACGGGCGCTCCGGGGGCGGACCCTTCCAGTGGCAGCCGGACATCGGCGACGGGGCTGACGGCCCGGGTGTGGGCTGGGGCAACGATGAGTCGGAGTACTACGTCGACGACGCCATCGCGTTAGACGGTTCGCCCCACGGCGCGCTCGTCATCACCGCCGCCCGCACCGACGACAGCAACGGCCCCGCTGGCTGGCAGGACCGCCCGGATTGGGCGTACGTCTCCGGCAAGATCACCACCGCGGGCCGGGTCTCCTTCCACTACGGCCTCATCGAGGCGCGCATGAAGCCTCCGACAGACCTCGGCTCGTGGTCGGCGTTCTGGTTGCTCGGCGACAGCCTGCTCACCGGCACGCCGTGGCCGCAGTGCGGCGAAATCGACGTGCTGGAGGCTGTCGGGCAGGAGCCGAACCACCTGCTCGGCACCATCCACGGCCCCGGCTACAGCGCCGATGCCGGTGTCACGAAGAAGATCGAGCACAGCGCGGCGTTGTCAGAGGACTTCCACACGTACGGCGTCTTGTGGCTTCCCGACAGCATCACCTGGTTCTTCGACGGACGTGCCTACCACCGCGTGACGCCGGCGGACATCGACGGGCACGAATGGGTGTTCAACCAGCCCTTCTACGCGATTGTGAACCTGGCCATGGGAGGCACCCTCGGCGGACCACTGCACGACGACGTCGCGACCTGTGACCTGCGCCTTGACTGGGTCAGGCACTGCGCCGTGCAACTCGAGCCCGGCGGCGCGTTCATCGGCGAGGTCATCCACCACTGAGGGGGTTCGGCGGTTGAGCCGCGGCGGGATTGACCTGCGCGCGAGATTCGCGGATTTGATTCGCGGGCGGGTTTGCTGCGCATGCGCGCCCGTCTCAGGCGCGCTGCTGCGGCTGAGGGTGGGGGCGTGGCCGCAGCGCAGCGGGCCGGCCACAGCGCCGAACGGGCGATGCTCACCTCACCATCGAGACCAACAGCGTCAGAGCGCAGGCCGCCATCACCGCGAACGCCAATGCCAGCATCGTCCTGGAGAGGCGGCCGCTGGCGTGCTCGCCCATGATGTTCCGGTCGCTTGAGATGCGCAGTAGCAACAGCACTAACGGCACAGCCACGAACCCGTTGACCACGGCCGCGAGCACCAGTGAGGTGATCGGGTCCAACCCAGCAACTGTGAGCAGCAGGCCGATGAGCGTGGCCGCGGCGATCACGGCGTAGAAGCCGCGGGCATCGCGAGCCTTGCGCGCCAGCCCTTCAGGCCAGCCGAACACCTCGCTCACGGCGTACGACGCCGAGCCGGCGAGCACAGGGATGCCGAGCAGGCCCATCCCGACGACGCCGACGGCGAACACTGCTTGAGCAATCTGCCCAGCGTGCGGGGAGCCGGCCACCAGCGGCTCCAAGGCCCGAGCGGCGTCGGCTGCCGTGCCGATGGTCGTCACCCCGTTGGCGTGCAGGACTGTGCCCGTGGTCACCATCATGAACCAGCTGCCCACCTGTGAGACGAGCATGCCGACCGCTGTGTCGGTGCGGATGTCGCGCAGGGTGCGGCGCGCGTCGTGGCGTAGGTCTGAGGCCTGCTGCTCCTCGACCTCCTCCGATGTCTGCCAGAAGAACATGTAGGGGCTGATGGTGGTGCCGAGGATGCCGACGATGACGTACCAGTAGTCGCGGCTCCACTGCAATTGAGGCACCAACGTGGCGCGGGCGATTTGCGCCCACGGCTCCGCGACCAGCAGCGCTGTGACGACATAGGCGAGCAGCGCGAGGGCAAAGATCTTCAACAGCCGGGCGTACTGGTGGTAGGGGATGAAGACGATGAGCGCGAGCATCACTGCGGTGAATGCCGCCGAGAGCACTGGGACGGGGAGCGGGACGAGCAGGTTCAGGGACGCCCCGACCGCGGCGATGTCCGCACCGATGTTGAGCGTGTTCGCGCCGGCGACGAGCAGGACGACCGTGAGGAGCACCCGGCGGGGAAACCGCTGCGCCGTGACCCGGGCGAGGCCCTGGCCGGTTACGCTGCCGATGCGCGCTGCGGCCTCCTGCACCGCTGTCATCAGCGGCAGGCACAGGGTGAGTGTCCACAGTTGGGCGTAACCGAAGGCCGCACCGGCCTGCGAGTAAGTCGCGATGCCCGAGGGGTCGTCGTCGGCGGCGCCGGTGACCAAGCCAGGGCCGAGCAGGCGCAGCCAGCGAGGGTGGGCGCGAACACGGTGCCGATGCGACCGGGGTTGCCGAGGCGCCTCGCCCGACGTGCCCGACTCGGGGTCGGGGGCGGGACGCGAGGGCTGCTCGCCCGCGGCGACGACGGCGGCTGCGGCGTCAGGGGCATCTGGCTCGCTGTCGGGGGTTTCGTCCTGCACACAGCGAACTTAAGCGGCTTTGCCCGTGCTTCCGGGCAGGTCGGGGTATTCCTGCGGGGGTCGCGTGCCACCCATACCGGTCACCCCGGTCGGCTTGCCGCGCTCGGCGTAGGCGGAAAGGATGAACAGAACCCCCGTCACCAGGGCCGGGGATGTCAGGAACCCCAGCGAGGATGCGCCTCGCTCTGGGTTGCGTGCGAACACGAGCACTTCCGGAACCAGTGCGGTGCCGATGAGCAGCCAACCGGCGATCCACGGCCGGCGTAGGGCGAGGAATCCCAGCGGGATGGTCGACGCGAAGGTGGCGATGGCGGTGATAGGCCCGTGCTCGTTCTCGAACTCCCACCAGCGTGTGCCCGCGGCGATGGCCCAGACGTTGAAGGCGGTTGTCAGCGCGCAGACGGATGTCAAGGTGACGGCCGCCTCCCCCGGGCGGGCCACCGCAAGCCAGGACAGGAACGCCGCGGGCACCACCCACATAGACACCATGGCTGCTGCCTGTAGTCCGCCGGGGTCGGTGAAAGTCTCGCCGATGATGAAAAGCGCCACAAATCCGCCGACTGCGGTGAACCAAATCAACCCCTCGCGACGCCAGATGCGGCCTCGCCGTTCAGGAGGGAGCGCGAGCGGCCAGAGCGCCAACACGAGGACGATGAGTACCGCGGGAAGTGACTGTCCGATCACGCGTCCCTCCCTCCCGACCGCGCCCGAAGGCGCTGAGACGACGCTATGTCGGCGCGAGGATCTTGTGCGCCCACTTCCGGTGCGCTCGAGGTGAAGTGTCCGCATGCCGAGTGCTGCGGGGTAGATGGGCAGGCTGGTGTTTCGTGGTGCGTGCTTCGTGCTTCGTGGTTCGGTCTTCGTGCTTCGTGGTTCGGTCTTCGTGCTGCCGTTCTGCGGTGTCGCCGTGAAGATGTCCGACATCAGGCAGGTTTGACCCGCCTGAAGCATCAGGATGCAGGCGCACAGCCGCTATCGAGTCATCCGAGTTCTCGCAGAGGGTCAGGCCGCAGTCCGCCGCACCGACCGGAGCAGCAGCAGAATCAGCAGCGGCACCACACTCGCGCACAACACCGCGTAGTTGAACTCGGCGATCACCACTCCGGCGAGCGCGCCGCCGACCGCCCCGGCCGCGCTCATCATCAGATCAGAGCTGCCCTGCACAGTCGTCTTGTGCGCGGGATCGGTGGAGTCCGCGAGCAGTGTCGAGCCACCCACCAGCGTCATCGACCATCCCAGGCCGAGCAGCAACAGACCCAGTCCGAGTTGTAGCGATGAGTCTCCGGGCGCAGACCCGGCGACGACGGCGGCGGTGATCAGCGTGGCGGCACCGGCGGCGATGACGCGACGCCGCCCCAACCGGTCGGCCAGCGAGCCGACGATCGGGGAGAACGCGTACATCCCCGCGACGTGAACGCTGATGACCAGGCCGATGACGGTGAGGCTGACGTCCACATGCTTCATGTGGACCGGGGTCATCACCATGATGGAGACCATCGCCACGTGGCCGATGACCACGGCAGCAAGGCCGAGGGTCGCGTCGGCGTTGCCGGAGACCAGGCGCAGGCCGTCGCGCAGCCGCGGTCGCGGCTGCAGCGACAGGCTGGTGCCGTTGAGTGCCGCAGCGTGCAGATAAGGATCGGGGCGCAGGAAGAGTGTGAGTGTGAGCCCGGCGAGGGCGATGCTGAGAGCCGCGATGAGATACGGCCCTGTCAGGGCGGGCATGTGCAGTGCGCGCGCGAACTTTCCGGAGGGTTGGAGCAGGTTCGGGCCGAGCACTGCGCCGACGGTGGAGCCCCACACGACGAAGGACAGGCTGCGCGCGCGGG
Source organism: Actinomycetales bacterium (assembly GCA_018970205.1). Taxonomy (GTDB): domain Bacteria; phylum Actinomycetota; class Actinomycetes; order S36-B12; family UBA5976; genus RFTO01. The sequence continues at coordinate 20,923 of JAGWWW010000011.1, read as the reverse complement.
TCGCCGCATCAGCGAGGTCGACGGCAGCAAAGCGCGCCTGCAGGCTCGCGGCAACCGTCCAGCCGACCAGGAATGCGGCGAACAGCAGGCCGGCTGCGCTGCGGTGCACGCCCGCCCACACAGCCAGTGCGGTGCCCGCCAGCCCCACGGCGTAGCCCGTGCGCAGCGCGAGCCGGCGACCGCCTCGGGCGGTGAGTCGGACCAACACGAGGGCGGCGACTGCCGCGCCGATGAGGCCGCACGTCTGCGTGAGGCCGGCGAGGGTCTCGGTCCCGGTGATCTCGGCGATGAGCAGCGAGCCGGCCGGTGTGGTGCTCGCGGTCCCGATGCCAGCGAAGACGGCTGCGGCAGCGAGGGTGCGGATGGTGCGGGTTTGAAGGGTGACCGTGGGCTGACCGGCGTTGGAGTCGCTGACGGAGCCCACCTGCACGCACGGCAGTCTAGGTGTCGGTGCAAGGCGGTTTCGTGGTTGCGGCCGCCCGAAGGTCTAGCGTGATGGTGTGGTCATGAGTCTGCCCGGAGAAGGACGTGATGAGTTGTTGAGCCGTGTTCACCGGGCCGGGGCGGGCGCAGCCTCGCGGCTACTGCAACGGAACCGACTTTGGAGTGTGCCTGCAGGCGTTCAGGCTCCTCGCTGGGGCGCGTGCCTGCTTGGGCTCACACTCGTCGGCGGCCAGTTCGTGTGTGCGCCGCCGGTCTCAGCCAAGGCCACGCAGGTGATTGAGTTTGCTTTCGCCGGCGACGTGCACTTCACCGAGCAGGTGGCGGGCCTGCTCCGCGTTCCAAAGGACCGCCGTCTGGCCAGAGTCAGGGCATTGATGAGCGCCGCGGATGTGTCGATGGTGAACTTCGAGTCGGCCATCACGGGGCGCGGCACGCCGGCGCCGAAGGTGTATCACTTCCGTGCCCCGGCCAGCAGCCTCGATGCGCTGGCTTCAGCGGGCGTGGATGTGGTGACCATGGCCAACAACCACGCCGTCGACTTCGGCAAAGTCGGGTTGGCCGACACGCTCTCAGCAGTGGACAAGCACCGCGACCGCGGAGCGCCGTGGGTTGTCGGTATCGGCCGAAATCTCGGGCAGGCAAACGCTCCGGTTGTGCTGCGCGTCAAGGGCCAACGCATCGCGGTGTTTGGCGCCACGGACATCCCGGATTGGACCGCTGCGCACTATGCCGCGGGCCGCAACCGCGGCGGGGTGAACTCAACTGTGCGCTCGGACGCCGCGCTGGTGTCGGCCGTCAAGCAGTGGCGCAGCCGGGCGGACATCGTCGTGGTGTTCATGCATTGGGGCATGGAATACACAAAGTGCCCGAGCCGGTCGCAGCGCACCAAGGCATCAGACCTCGTCGGTGCAGGCGCGGATCTCGTCATCGGCTCCCACCCTCACATCCAGCAGGGGATGGGGATGAAAGGGCGTGCGCTGGTCGCGTACAGCCTCGGCAACTTCATCTGGTTCTGGAACGACCGGTTGGACCGGGCGTCCACGGGCGTGCTGCATGTGAAGATGCGCGGCCGACAGGTCGTACGCGCGTGGTGGAAGCCCACGCACACGCTGAATTCAGGTGAGCCCACTCCTGTGACCGACCGCGCGCGCATCGCGCAGGTCGCACGCGACCTGCGTCAGCGCGGCGACTGCGCGGGCCTGAAAACGCCGGCGGGCTGGAAGGTCGGCTAGCGCATCACGCGGCCTTGGTCGGCTTGAAGTCGACCTTCAACTCCATCCCGAGCGCCTTGGCGAGACGGTCCAAGACCATCAGGGTGGGTGTGGTGCCGCCGGCCTCGAGTCGGGCGATGGCCGGCTGGGTCATGCCGGCGAGCTGGGCTAGCCGCTTCTGGGTGAGGCCGCGTTTCAGCCGCAGCGAACGCACCCGTTCGCCGAGTTCGTACGCGAGTTTCGCTTCCGCGTAGCCGGCCTCGTACTCAGGGTTTCCAGCCCACCGAGCCTTGAGTGTTTCCCAGTCGTGCAACTTCACCTTGTCCGGTGTGTCAGTCATGCTCTTCTCCCAGCGTTCCCTTTAACTCGAGTCGTGCGCGGCGAATTTCTGAATCTTCACGTTGTCGAGTTTTTGCGAAGACGGTCAGCAGGATGATCCTGCGGTTGGAGGCAATCGTGTAGGTGATACGCCAGTCGTGGGTTGAGAGTCGGAAGCGCAATTCCCAAAGTTTGCCCCCGAGGTGCCGTGTGTGCGGCGCATGGAGCGCTGGCCCCAGTTCGCCAAGCCGGTCGATGTGCATTCTTGCGTGTCCGCGGTCCCTAGCGGGCAGCGCTGCGAGCCACCAACGGACTTCATCACGAACGGAGAGTGTACCCCAAGACATGCCATCGATGCTATGAGCGATTTCGGCTGGGATGTTTGTCGCGAGCGCTTGACTGTGGGTAACCGATATCCGCGTGACGAGTGTGGACGGCGCGGCCTTGAATCAGTACGCCCCTACGAAACGACGTTCGCGCGCAAGTGAGCCGTGGCAGTTTCCCCGATGAATCAGGGTAGCGCGGGGTCAAGGCCGGGTCACGTCACGGAACTTGTAGCGGCGCCCCCGGCAGGAATCGAACCTGCGGCCAAGAGATTAGAAGGCTCTTGCTCTATCCGCTGAGCTACGGGGGCCGTGCAGGCTCCGATTATCCGGTACGACGGTGCGGGGACTGCGCGCCAGGACCGTTCGCCAGACCCGGGTGGAACTTGTGCGCACACGGCAACTGCGGTGCTTGGGGGAACCGGCACCTGCTGCTCTGGATTCGCCCCAGCCGCGCGACAAGTGCGGACCAGCCACGCTGGAGCCCAGCTACCCGTCCACCTAGCCTGCGCATATGAGTCGTCACCAGGAACGCGAGGCAAAGCGCCTCGCACTTGTCGCGCAGTTTGACCACATCGACACCCGGGCCACCGAGTTCATGGCTGCTAACAGCGCCCCAGGCTTGGCGTACGCAGTCGTGCTTGACGGCCAGGTCATCCACTCCGGCGGGCGAGGGGCGGCACGACTCGCTGCAGAGCCGGGAGACGGCCCGGCTCCCGGCGCCGACACGGTGTTCCGCATCGCCTCGATGACGAAGTCATTTGTGGCTGCGGCGATCCTCATCTTGCGCGACCGCGGCGACCTGCGGTTGGACGACCCGGTCGACGCGCACATCCCCGAGTTGCGCGGTCTTGCGCTTCCGACCTCGGACAGTCGCATGCCCACGATCCGGGACCTGCTGACGATGAGCGCCGGCTGGCCCACCGACGACCCGTGGGCCGACCGCGAGGAGCCGATGACCCCGCAGTCGTACTCCGCGCTTCTCGCCGGGGGCTTCACCTTCAACGATGCCCCCGGCACGACCTTCGAATACTCCAACCTCGGCTACACGATGCTCGGCCGCGTCATCACCAACGCATCCGGGACGCAGTTCCAGGACTTCATCACCGCGAACATCCTGCAGCCGCTGGGCATGAGCAGCAGCGGCTTCCGCGCCGGTGATGTGCCGCAGGAACACCTCGCCGACGGCCACTTCTTCCGCGACGACCGCTGGCAGGTGGAACTCACCTCTGAGACCGGCGAGTTCGCCGCGCTCGGCGGACTTTTCAGCAGTTGCAACGACCTCGCGCGCTGGGTGGGCGTGATGTCATCGGCCTTCCCCGCGCGCGACGAGCACGACCAGGCGATGCCGCTGAGCCGGGCGTCGCTGCGTGAGATGCAGCAGGGGGCACGCAAGGTGCCGGTCAGCATCGCCGCGACCACGGGCGAGGAGCCGTTCACGGTCTCCAACGCGATGTATGGGTTCGGGTTGGTCGTGACCGACGACCCGCGCATCGGTGTCACCGTCGGGCACTCCGGCGGCTACCCTGGGTTCGGCACCCACATGTGCTGGCACCCGGAGTCCGGAATCGGGGTGGTGGCGTTGACCAACGGCCGCTACGGCGGGGCGTTCCGGGTTGCGACCGCGATGCTTCGGGACTTGCTCCTGAAGACCGATTCCCCGACTCGGACCATCACGACCACTGATGCGTGTCGGGCCGCGAGCGATGTGGTCGACGCGGTGCTCGACGCGTGGGATGACGCCGCGCTCGACGGTGTGGTCAGCGCAAACTTCGATGCGGACATCCCGCGCGCGACGCGGCGCGCAGCGGTGGAAGCGGCGCTGGCAGTCACCGGCCCGTTGCAGCCCGGGCGCTCACGTGTGACTGGCACGAGCGGCTCACACCTCATCTGGTGGCGAGAGGGGGCGACTGGCTGGCTGCGCGCCGAGATCCGGCTCACCCCGCAGCGGCCGCAGAATGTGCAGACCCTGAACATCCGCGCTGTGCACCAACCCAGCGAGGCGCTGCTGGCGGCAGCCCGTGCGTTGCAGGACGCGCTCTCCACCGCGCACCCGCACTGGCCGGCGGCCCTGACCGCGGCCGAGGCGCTGGACGCCGAGCCGTTGCTGCGCGCCGCCCGACTGGCATTCGCCCTCGATGGTGCCGCGACACTCAACCCAGTCCCGGTCACATCCGCCTCCGCGCACAGCGCGACCTTCGAGTTGCACAGCGCGCACCTCGTGTGGGAGTTGGCGGTTGCGATCGATGCGACCTCGGGCGCTGTCACCTCCTGCAGCCTCAGTCAGCGCCCGTTGACGGCGGACGCGCGGGCTGTGTCGGCGTAGCGCCGGCGATTGGCCGCGGCAGTCTGGAACTGGTGTGGTCCGACGCGGCGCCTGTCGGCGCTTCACCGCGGCGCACTTGACGTAGCGCTGGCGTTTGCCAGCCCGGCTAGGGCGATGCGGCGCGCCCTGGGGCCAATCGGCAAGACCGCGTTGCCCTTGGCGGCTCTGCACTTGGCGGCTCTGCACTTGGCGGCTCGGGACCCACTGGCTCTGGACTCACCTGCCCCGCACCTACCCGCCCGCACCTAGGCCGCGAACCCGCCGCACTCTCCCTAACGTTCCCGCACGCCCCGATAGGCTCGCCCCTCGTGGCTGAGTTCATTTACACCCTGAAGAAGGCGCGCAAAGCGCATGGCGACAAGGTCGTCCTTGACGACGTGACCCTGGCGTTCTTCCCCGGCGCGAAGATCGGCGTGGTCGGCCCCAACGGCGCCGGTAAGTCCACGCTGTTGAAGGTGATGGCCGGCATCGAGCCGCTGAGCAACGGCGACGGCATGCTCAGCCCCGGCTACACCGTGGGCATCCTCTCCCAGGAGCCGCAACTCAACCCCGAGAAAGACCTGCTCGGCAACGTCGAGGAGGGTGTGGCCGAGACCAAGGCAATGCTTGACCGCTTCAACGAGATCAGCGCACAGATGGCCGAGCCGGATGCGGACTTCGACGCGCTCATGTCTGAGATGGGCAAGTTGCAGGAGAAGATCGACCACCTCAACGCCTGGGACCTCGACAGCCAACTCGAGCAGGCGATGGACGCGCTGCGCTGCCCGCCGCCGGACGCTGACGTCACTGTTCTCTCCGGAGGTGAGCGCCGCCGGGTCGCGCTGTGCAAGCTGCTGCTTCAGCAGCCGGACCTGCTGCTGCTAGACGAACCCACCAACCACCTCGACGCCGAGAGCGTGCAGTGGTTGGAGCAGCACCTTGAGAAGTACCCCGGCACCGTCGTCGCCATCACACACGACCGTTACTTCCTTGACAACGTCGCACAGTGGATCCTGGAGCTCGACCGAGGCCGCTGCTACCCGTACGAGGGCAACTATTCGACCTACCTCGACACCAAGGCCACGCGCCTGAAGATCGAGGGCGCGAAAGACGCGAAGATGAAGAAGCGCCTCGAGGACGAGCTCGACTGGGTGCGCTCCAACGCCAAGGCGCGCCAGACCAAGAGCCGCGCGCGGCTGGAGCGCTACGAAGAGATGGCCGCTGAGGCCGACAAGATGCGCAAGCTCGACTTCGAGGAAATCCAGATCCCCCCGGGCCCGCGCCTGGGCAACGTGGTCGTGGAGGTCGACAAACTGGTCAAGGGCTTCGGCGACCGGCTGCTCATGGACAACCTCTCCTTCACCCTGCCGCGCAACGGCATCGTCGGCGTCATCGGCCCCAACGGCGTCGGCAAGACCACGCTGTTCAAGATGATCGTCGGCGCGGCCACCGGCGAGGGCGAGATGCCGGACTCCGGCGTGCTCAAGGTCGGTGAGACCGTGAAGCTCTCTTACGTCGACCAGGGCCGCGCCGGCCTTGAGGGCGGTAAGAACGTCTGGGAGGTCGTCTCCGACGGACTGGACTGGATGAAGGTCGGAGCGGTCGAGATGCCCTCGCGCGCCTACGTCTCCGCGTTCGGCTTCAAGGGCCCCGACCAGCAGAAGCCAGCGAACGTGCTCTCCGGCGGCGAGCGCAACCGCCTCAACCTCGCGCTGACGCTGAAGCAGGGCGGGAACCTGCTGCTGCTCGACGAGCCGACCAACGACCTCGATGTGGAGACCCTCGGCAGCCTGGAGAACGCGCTGCTGGAGTTCCCCGGCTGCGCCGTCATCACCAGCCACGACCGCTGGTTCCTGGACCGCATCGCCACCCACATCCTCGCGTACGAGGGCGACTCGCAGTGGTTCTGGTTCGAGGGCAACTTCGAGTCGTATGAGCAGAACAAGATCGCGCGCCTGGGCGCCGAGGCCGCCCGACCGCACCGCGCCACCTACCGCAAGCTCACCCGCAACTAGGCCCCGCCTGCGGCAGTGACGTCATGAGTGTCAGGCGCGCAGTTCCGGGCGACATTGATGAGTTGACGCGGCTGGGGGAGTTGTACTGCGCCGCTGACCACGCACAGTGGGTTCCTGAGCGCGCCCGCCGCGGATTCGAGGGCCTGCTCGGCGACGACACCCACGGGGTCGTGTTGGTCAGCGAGCATCACGGCGCCGTCGTCGGTTACGCCGTGCTCACCTGGGGTTGGTCCATCGAGTGTGGCGGGCGCGAGTCGCTGCTCGACGAGATGTTCATCGAACTGCCTGGGCAGGGGCTGGGAAGTGAACTGCTGGAAGCGGTCGTGGCGGCGGCGAAGGAGCACGGCGCCGCGCGGGTGTTCCTGGAGACCGAGGCCGCCAACGCCGAGGCCAGGGACTTCTGGCTCGCGCGCGGGTTCGAGATTGAGGACAGCGTCTGGCTACAAAGCCGCTGGTGAGTGCCTAACCCGTCAGTCCTTCACCACGAGCAGGCGCGCTAGGCCGTCGGAGACCCGCGCGAACACCTGCCCAGCAGGGGACAGCAGCCGCTTCCACGGGCCGTTGGTGCTCGCCCCGACCTGCACCGGCGCGAGGTTGAGGAAGCCGTGCGCCCGAGCAGCGTGCAGCATGCCGAACGGCAGCGCCGACCACTCCGGCGTCGCCCAGCGCTCACGGATGTGGTCGTCGCGGTGGGCCTGCGGCAAGAGCTCGGTGCTCACGCTGAGCGACTCGATCTGCGGGTCGACCTTCGCCGCTAAGTCACCGGCAGTTGTCGTGAACGGAGGCGACCACCCGCTGCTCGGCGGCAGCACCCCGAGAATCGGCGGGAGCGAAGTTTCGTCCGGCAGCGTGAGTTCGGTGGCCGCCTCCAACGACCGAACGTCGCCGATGAGGTCGCGCATGCGCCCGGCGCTGACGACGGTGTCGAACTCCTCCGCCGGCGCCGCTAGCGGCAGGCTGATGAGGGTGATGACCGACTCCAGCGGCCCGCCGTAGAAGCCGGCGACCTTCCCGCGCGACTGCACGCGCACGGCGGCGTCGGGGCTCCAGCGGGTGAGTTGGCGCAGGTAGCCCGCGAGGAACAGCATCTCCGGCTTGGCCAGGGTCAAGGACGGCATGGGTTCATCCTTGCCCAGCCGCGCCGATGCCGCGCACCGGGGCGCGCTCGACGGTCCGTCCACGGTCGGCCGATGTTGCACGTCAATTCACGAATCGGCAGCGCACCAAGGGTCAGTCGGAGTCCCCTCACACGCGCGGCGGCAGCGCGGGTGCTGGGCTTGCGGGACTTCGACGTGGTCGGCGCCCTTCACGCGACAGCAGAGCACGACGTCCAACCCGGTGCGCGCCCGCATCGGGCTGTATGCGGGTCAGGCGAGGTCGAACCAGGTGCAGGACTGCCCCGGAATGCTCGCCGCGTCGAGCGGTTCGCTGGCCACCAGCACCTCCCCGGCAGGTCGGTCCACCGGGTGCTCGCCGATGACGAGCACCACAAGCGCCTGCGGCGCGCCGGGGTCGGCGTCGCCGACCTGCACCACCAGCACGTCGTCGCGGCCTGGGGCGATCTCATCGCGGATGTCGTCGCGCCAGGTCAGGCTCGTCTCGCCGAATGCTGCGTGGGCTTTGCGCACGGCGATGGCCGCGCGGAAGAGCTCCAGCATCGAGCCGGCGACTCCTTGTTGCGCCGTCACCGACAATGACCCCCATAGTTCCGGCTGCGGCAGCCACGAGGCTGTGGAGCCGTCAGGACCGAAGGCGTAGGTCGATGTGTCCGGGCTCCACGGCATCGGCACCCGGCAGCCGTCGCGGCCCACCACCGAGCCGTTGGTGCGGAACCACACCGGGTCTTGGCGCACCTCGTCGGGCAGGTCCACGACCTCGAACAAGCCGAGTTCCTGGCCGTTGTAGATGTACGCCGAGCCGGGCAGCGCGAGCATGAACAGGTTCGCCGCACGGGCGCGCCGGGTGCCGGTCTGCAACTGTTCCGCGGTGAGCGGGGTGAGCCGGCGCGGGCCGTCGGCGTCCTCGTCGCCGGCGTTGCCGCCGGGGAGCACCGAGCCGGAGTAGCGCGTCACCACTCGCGGCACGTCGTGGTTCTCCAGCACCCACGTGGTCGGTGCGCCGACGGCGATGTCCTCGCTCAGCGGCTTGGTCACGCGCTCACGGATGTCGGCCGCGTCCCACTTCGCGCCGAGGTGGCTGAAGTTGAATGCCAGGTGCAGCTCGTCGGGGCGCAGGTAGCGCGCGCGCCGGGTGTCGGTGTCCACCCACACCTCGCCGACGAACGAGCGCGACGGCGAGTACTCGTCCGCGACCCGGCGCCAGGCGCGGTAGATCTCGTGCACGCCGTCCTGGTCCCAGTGCGGCAGCGGCACGTAGTCGATGAGATGGCCCTCGTGATCGTGCACCGCGCGCTCTGCTTCAGCAGGGTAGTCCGGGTAGCCGTCGGCTTTCACCAACCCGTGGGAGACGTCGATGCGGAAGCCGTCGACACCGCGCTCGAACCAGAAACGTAACGTGGACTCGAACTCCGCGTGCACATCCGGGTGGTCCCAGTTCAGGTCCGGCTGCGAGGAGTCGAAGATGTGCAGGTACCACCAGCCGGAGTCCTCACCGTCCTGCGTCTTGATCTGCGTCCAGGCGTTGCCGCCGAACACGCTGCGCCAGTTGTTCGGAGGCTGCTCGCCGTTCTCGCCGGCGCCACGCACGCAGTGATACCGCGCCCAGGCGTCACTGCCGGGCTCGGTCGCCAGTGCCTCTTTGAACCAGCGGTGCTCCCACGAGGAGTGGTTCGGCACGATGTCGAAGATGACTTTCAGGCCGTACGCGTGGCAGTCGCGGATGAGCGCCTCAACCTCGGCCAGGGAGCCGAACACCGGGTCGATGTCGCGGTAGTCCGCGACGTCGTAGCCGCCGTCGAGCAGCGGAGAGACGTAGAACGGGTTGAACCAGATCGCGTCGACGCCGAGGTGCGCGAGATAGGCGAGCCGGCTGCGCGCTCCGCGCAGGTCGCCGTGGCCGTCGCCGTCGCTGTCTGCGAACGAGCGCGGGTAAATCTCGTAGACGACCGCGTGCCGCCACCAGTTGTCTGCGTGTTGCGCTGCGGGCACGCGGTGGGAGAGGTCGCCGGCCGGCGCGAAGAGTTGCGGCGGCGCGTCGGCGCAGACGTCGACAGGGGCGGAAACATCGGTATGGGTTGTCGTCACGGCGGCGCAGCCTTGCACAGATGCGCAGCCGCGCAAGAGCGCGACCACCCGGCGCGCACGACGATTCAGGAGCCGAATGCGAGAAAGCGCTTTCGCCGGTCGTGCGAGGCAAACGTCCGCCCAGCAGCGAGCCGGCACGATGAGCGGTCGGCGCGCCCGGTGGCGGGGTATCTTGCAATCAGGAGCGGGCTCGAGCCGTACTGATGCGGCGCGAACCCCGTGTCGAGGCACTGGAGGCAGTCATGGACGACCTGCGAGAGCCAGCGAAGACCCCGACGGTCGCATGCCCAAGGTGTGCACGGGATCTCGCCATCGACGCCGGCTCCACCGAGACGGCGTGCTCCTGCGGCTTCACCGCCGCGACCTCGTACCTCATCGAGGCGGACTACCTCCGCCGCGGCCTTCCGCAGTGGCAGCAGCGGCTCGCTGACCTCGAGACGAAGATTGCCGCAGGCGAGCGGCCTGCCGCGCCGGCCGAAGTGCACCACGGGCCGGCCGCCTACCAGATCATCCTCGCGGTCGGCGGGTTCCTCATCGTCGCCGGAATCGCGGCGTTCAGCGCCATCATCGAGAGCGCATGGGCGCTGCCCATCCAGATCGCGCTCATCCTCGGCACCGGCTGGGTCACCGTGCGCCTGCGCGAGCGGATGAGCGCCACCTCCGGCGCGATGGCGTTGGCCACTGCCGGCGCCTGGTGGTTCATGCTGTTCTGGCTCTCCATGGCGTTCAGCGACGGACACTGGTGGGCCTTCGACCGTTGGTTCCCGACAACCGCAGCCGCGACGACTGCAGTCGTGTTGCTCTCCGCGGCGCTCACCTGGCGAGTGCGGGTGTGGTCTTTCCTCGGCGCGGTCTTCGCTGCGCTCACCCCGGTGCTCGCGTCGGTCTGGCTGGTCATGACCCTCAACGGCGAGACGTCACTGAACCACGGCCTTGCCAACGCCGTGGTGGGGGCACCGATCGGCGTGCTCGCGCTGCTGGCGTACCAGCAGCGGGTGCGGTTCTTCCCTGAGGGCCATCTGGGCCAGTTCGCGCTCGCATCGCTGCTCGGCGCGACCACGGCGGTGTACACACTGTCATCGCTGCCGTGGGTGCCGGCGTGGAGTGTCTGTCTGGCGTGGGCCGGCGTCTACGCCGTCTTCAGTTGGCTGGCGCACACCCATGAGCGCACCCGCATCGCGGTCCCGGTGCTGGTTCCGCTGGCACTGGCGGGCACGGCCGGTCTGACGTTCCTGAGCCTCTGGGGCTGCGTCGCGGTGTACGCGGCGGCGTTGGCGTTGCTGCTCATGCGCCCGGAGACGTCGTGGGCCAAGCCGTGGAGCGTGCTGGTCGCCTACATCTCGTGGTTGGTGGTGGCGAACATCGCCTTCGAGGATCTCGTGGAGCGCACCCACATGTGGTTCACGCTCGCCGTCTCGGCGGCCACCGCCATCGCGCTGGTCTGGCTGGCGCCGAGCGAGCGACGTGCCTGGCTGCTGCTGCCCGCGTGGCCCATCAGCCTCGTCGCAGTGGGCCAGGCGCTGGACTTGGCCGACGCGTCGAGCCTGGAGCAGTACACGCTGCCGTTCGCCGTCGTCACTCTAGGCATCGGGCTGCTCGCGCTGTCGCTGCTGCCGAATTTGCCCAGCGTCGTCTGGCTCGGCCCGGCGGCCGTCGTGGGGTTGATTCCGTCCTGCTTCGCCGCCCTCGGCACCTCGCCGGGCACGCGGTTCTGGCTGGTGCTCGCGGCGACGGTGGCGATGCTGGTTGTCGGCACGCTGATGAACCTAGGCGGGCTGCTGCTCACCGGGACACTCGCCGCCGTCATCGTGGCCTTCCAGCCGCTCTCGGACCCGAACACATCCATCCCGAAGTGGGTCTCGTTCGCCGCCGCCGGCGTGGTGTTGGTGCTGGTGGGCGCGCGGTTTGAGTCGCTGCGTTCGAGCATCACGGCAGACAAGGCCCGCGAGCGGCTGGCGATGCGCTGACCGGCTCAGACACTGCGAGCGCGGTGCTCGGCCACGTCGCGCGACGGCCAGTGAAGCGATGATCCGTGTGTGGCCGCTGGGTCGTTGCCGCGAGCGCAGCGGCCGTGCAGGGATCCGTGCTGCGAGCGCGATCGCGCCGTCTACATCCGCGGCAGCGTGTTGACCATCGCGAACGCGGCTGAGTGAAGGTAGTCCCAGAACTCCTTGGCCGGAGCGGCTGCCACAGCGTGCGCGTCGCACGCCTGCTGCCACGCTGAAGCCGCGCAGGCGAGCCACCGGTCCCGGGCCTCGGGATCGATGGCGAACGGCGCGTGCCGCATCCGAAGGCGCGGGTGGCCGCGCTCGTCGCTGTAGGTGGTCGGGCCGCCCCAGTACTGCTCCAGGAACATGCGCAGCCGGCGTTCGGCGCCGGCCATGTCATGCTCGGGGTACATCGCAGCGAGCACCGGGTCTGCGGCGACGCCCTCGTAGAACCTGCGCGTGAAGTGCTCGAAGAACGGCCCGCCGCCGAGGGTGTCGTACGACGCCGGCTCCTGGCCGCCGACCTGAGTCATCGGGGCGGCTCGGGCTTGCGGACAACCGGCAGCGCCGGCACGACGATGCTGGCGGCGTCGAAGGCTTGCTTCAGGGCGAGCCGCAGCTCGCGCTGCACCGGCATCAGCGCCTGCGGGGTGGTGCGCGCGATGACCCGCAGGAAGATGGCCTCGCCGCTGACCGACTCGATGCCGGCGAAGGTCGGCTCCTCGATGAGCCCGTCGGCGTAGGTGAAGGCGCGCAGCGCAGATTCCACGACCTGCTGCGCGTGGTTCATGTCGGTGTCGTATGCCACGGGCACGTCGACGATCGCGACGCTGTAGCCCTGGCTGCGGTTGCGCACGCGCAAGATCTCGCCGTTGCGCAGCCACACTGTCGCCCCGTCGATGCCGCGCAGGCGGGTCACACGCAGACCGACGTCGGTGACGGTGCCGACCACACCGTCGATGTCCACCACGTCGCCCACGCCGAACTGGTTCTCAATCACGACGAACACGCCGGCGAGGTAGTCCTTCACGAGCGTCTGCGCGCCGAAGCCGAGGGCGACGCCGGCGATGCCGGCGCTGGCGAGCAGCGGGCCGATGGCCACCCCGATCATGTCCAGGGCGATGAGGCTGCTGGTGACCCAGATGGCTGTGGCCACGATGTTGCGCAGCAGGTGGCTGACCGTGGCCGCGCGCTGGGTGCGCCGGTCGAGGTCGGAGTCGCTGACCTCGAGGTTGACCCCGTTCTTCAGGTTCAGGTGCGGCACTTTCGCGACCGTGGCGGCGAACCGGCGGATGGCCCGTCCGAGGACCAGTTGCAGGAGCCAGGCCCCGAGCAGCAGCAGCGTGAGGTCCAACGGGGTTCCGAGCAGGAAGTGGATGACGTCGTCGCGCTTCACGGGCACCTCCGGGCGCCGCGGCTCATAGGGAAAACCCCGCTATCTGCGCCGCAGGTTTGTCGAATGGGAACAGCCTATGGCTCTAAGGTTTCCACCCGTGGAAAGCCCGATCCGGTACCCCGACGCTCCCGTGGCCCCCGAGCTCGCGGAGCTCGCCGCCTCATTCGGTGTGGCCACCGACTACCACGCCGCCACCGGCGAACTCAGGTTCGTCGCAGAGGCGACCGTGGTGTCGGTACTGCGCGCGTTGCAGGTCGACGTCACGACCGCCGATGGGAGCCTCGACCACGCCAAGATCTCCGCGGTGCTGGCCGACCGCGCGCTCGCGTCGTGGCGCCGCGTCATCCCGCCGGTCTATGTCACGCGCGAGGATCGCCGGGGCGACGGCGAGAGAGACATGTGGGTTCACCTGCCCCGTGGAGCTGCGTTCGAGGCCGTGGTCGTGCGTGAAGACGGCAGCAGTACCGGGGCGCTGGCGCACCTCGGCGGCGAGGCCTCCCAAGTCGTCGACGGCGTCGAGATTCACGAGCAGTGGGTGCGATTGTCCGGGGACTTGCCGCTGGGGTGGCACCGGGTCGAGGTCCGTGACGACTCCGGCGCGGTGCTCGCGGCCAGCCCGTTGGTGTGTGTGCCCGCGGCGGTGCCGGTTCCGGCGGCGGTGCGCAACCACGACGGCTCGATGCGTCGCTCCTGGGGCCCGATGACGCAGGTCTACGCGATGCGCAGCGAGGACTCTTGGGCGCAGGGCGACCTCGCCGACTTGGGTTTGCTGTGCGATTGGGCGGGTCGCAACCGTGCCGACTGGGTGCTGGTCAACCCGCTTCACGCCGGCTCCCCGGTGAAGCCTCTGGCGCCTTCGCCCTACCTGCCCGTCACGCGTCGATTCCCGAGCCCGTTCTATCTGCGCGTTGAATCTGTCCCAGGCTGGGAATCGGTGCCGGCGGGCACAAAAGCCGCGCTACAGCCCACTATCGACTCCCTGCGTGCCAAGAACAGCAGCGCGGAGCTGCTCGACCGCGACGAGGTGTGGGCGGCGAAGGATGCCGCCCTGACAGCGGCACACGCTGCTTTCGTCGAGTCCGGCGATGCGTCCGCGTTCACCGCTTTCCGGGCCGAAGAGGGCCAGGGCCTAGAGGATTTTGCGCTCTGGTGCGCGATGGTCGAGGAGCGCGTCGCGCAGGGGTGGACCTCGGATAAGGCCGTCAACCCGCAGGCAAGCGACTACCCGATCGATCTGCCGCCGGTGGGTTCAGCCGACGCTGAGGCTGCGCGGGAGCGGCTGTCATCGCGCATCGGGTACCACTGCTGGTTGCAGTGGTGCATCGACGAGCAGTTGCGGGCGGCGCAGCGGCGGGCCGCCAATGCGGGCATGGGTATCGGCATCGTGCACGACCTCGCCGTGGGCGTGCACCCCGACGGCGCAGATGCGTGGGCCCTGGCCGGCGTGCTCGCTCAGAACATCGAGGTGGGAGCGCCGCCGGACGCGTTCAACCAGATGGGCCAGACCTGGTCGCAGCCGCCGTGGCGGCCGGACGCCTTGGCCGATGCCGGCTTCCTGCCGTTCCGCGACATGCTCCGCACCATCCTGCGGCACGCCGGCGGCGTGCGCATCGACCACATCCTCGGCCTCTTCCGCCTGTGGTGGATCCCCAGCGGGCAGCCGCCGTATGCCGGCACGTATGTGCGTTTCGACCACGAGGCGATGCTCGGCATCCTCGCTCTGGAGGCGCAACGCGCCGGCGCGGTGGTCATCGGGGAGGACCTCGGCACGCTCGAGCCGTGGGTGCAGGGGGTGCTGCGCGAGCGCGGGCTGCTCGGCACGAACATCGCATGGTTCGAGACCGACGGCATCACTCCGCGGCAGCCGGAGACGTGGCGCGACTTCGTGCTCGGCTCGGTGACCGTGCACGACCTGCCGCCGACGCGCGGCTACATCCGCGGCGAGGCGGTGCGCATCCGTGCCGAACTCGGGTTGCTGACGCGCCCGCGTGAGGCCGAGCAGGCCGACTTCGACGCTGGCTGGGCCGCTTGGCAGCAGATGCTGCGCGACCGCGGCTTCCTCCACGCCGCCGACTGGGGGCGCCCGACCGAGACCGAGTGGGTGGAGGCCATGCACCGGTTCCTCGCCGCGACCCCCTCGCGCATGCTCGGGGTGGCGCTGGTCGACCTCGTGGGGGATGTGCGGGCGCAGAACCAGCCCGGCACCGACCAGGAGTACCCGAACTGGCGGGTGCCGTTGTGCGACGAGGATGGACGTGCCTTCTTGCTCGAGGAGCTCGAGGGCAGCGCGCGGGCGGCATCGCTCATCAGTACGGTGTGGGCATGACGCGCCGTCTCCTCGCCACCGCTGTCGTCCTCGGCTCCGCACTGCTCGGCTCGGTCGGACCGGCCTCGGCCACGACCTGGGACGGCGAGGACCGCGGCGAGCCGCTGAGCCTGCTGCAGGTCATCGGGCTGTTCGTCGGCGTCCCGGCCGCGGTCATCGGGCTCATCTACTTCATCGCGTTCGTGCCCAAGCGCAAGAGCGGCCGCGGGCCGAGCACAGACATCGTCATCCGCTGAGGGGCGCTTGCTCGCATCGAAATGTACGTTTGACGGAAGCCAAATCCCGCATCTTTCGAGCGTCACCGGGCGTCCACAACCCCCGGTTGCCTTTGGTCTACGCGCTTACACTTGTGGCATGAAGTTCCTGACTCCGGCACAGGTCACCGCACTCATGCAGGATGCAGTGGACGCCCAGGGCGTCGACTTGGGCCAGATACGCGCTCAGTTGGTGCTGTCTCCGTCTGAGCGTGTCGACTGGTTGATTGCGGCAGTTGAGAACCTTCGAGCGTTTCGGCAGAAGTTGTGACGTTCGATCCGCGAGTGATCTGCCGCATCCTGGCTGAAGAAGGCACCGAATTTGTCGTCATAGGAGGGTTCGCGGCTGCAGTTCGCGGATCCACAGTGTTGACCTTTGATATCGATGTAGTACCGGATCGAGAGCGCAGCAACCTCGAAAAGTTGGCCCGGGCGCTTCGCAGGCTCAACGCGCAATTGCGTACTGGAAGCGAAGTCCTGCCGCTGAGCATCAACGCAGACTTCCTTGATCAAATGCAGGTTTCACTCACTCTTACGACTGATTTCGGCGACTTGGATTTGGTGTTTCAACCCGCAGGGCCGAAGGCCTCATACGCTGACTGGGCAGATGGTGCAGACCATGTGGACCTTGGAAATCGCTTGATTGTTGCCATAGCCGCCTTGGACGACATCATCGCTTCAAAGCGAGCTGCCAACCGGGTCAAGGACCAAGCAGCGTTACCTGCCCTAGAAGCACTGAGCGAGCAAATCAAATCGCAAACCTAGGTTGCCGGCTAGAGATCTTCTCGATCACTGCGGCCATCGGCTCCCACACCTTGTCACAAACGGCTGTGGGGTGGCTCCCAACCGGGAACCACCCCACAACGGCGTGAGTCGGGTACGCGTCAGGCGTCCTTGGCCTGGCAGCGCAGCGCCCGCTCGAGGCGGTCCTTGTTCTCCGCGGTGTAGCGCTTGAGTGCGGTGTGCAACTCGCGGCCGGCGAAGGTGGTCACCTTGTCCAGCGTCGGCTGCTCGATGTAGATCGAGGGGAACATCGCGACGGACGTCATCATCGCGACCGACTCGGCGCGCTTGGCGAACGCGTCCTCGATCTCGGCGAAGTACTTGTCGATGTACGGGCGGTTCAACTCGAGCTGGTCGATGTGCCAGAAGCCGGCGGCGTAGGCGCGCAGGGCAGAGTTCGTGATCTTCTCATCGTTGAACACAGCCTCCCACGCGGCGGCCTTGGACTCCGCGCGCGGCAGGCGGGTGCGCACGGTGAGCGCACTGTCCTGGCCATTGGAGGTCGGGTCGTTGGCGAGGTAGGCGTCGATCTCCGCGTCGTCGGTCAGGCCGAGCGCGGCGAGCGCGCCGAGCAGGTGCCACTTCAACTCGGTGTCCATCGGCAGGCCCTCGAGGGTGACCTTGCCGTCGAGCACATCGCGCACGAAGGCGGCCTGCTCGGGCGTGCGCAGGTTGGCGGCGTACGCCTTCAGCACCTGCAGTTGCGCGCTCGAGCCCGGGGTCGTGGCCTCGATGCCCGACTTCAGCAGCGCCACGAACCGGTCGCGGTAGCCGTCCCGGTTCGCCGGGGCGCTGTAGAGGGCGATGCCGGTTGCGAGGTTGCGCAGGGCCGCCTCGATCGCACTGTCGTTGTTCTCATAAGGCAGCGTCGACTCGGCCAGGGTGAGGTAGTCGCCGATGCTCATCTCGGCGTCGCGGGTCATGTCCCACGAGGCGCTCCAGATGAGGGCGCGCGCCAGCGGGTTGGCCAGCTTGCCCAGTGAGGTCGTCGCAGTGGCCGCGGAGGCCTCGTCGAGGCGGATCTTGGTGAAGGTGTAGTCGCCGTCGTTGAGAAGCAGCAGGTCCGCGACGGGCTGGCCGGCGA
Source organism: Actinomycetales bacterium (assembly GCA_018970205.1). Classification (GTDB taxonomy): domain Bacteria; phylum Actinomycetota; class Actinomycetes; order S36-B12; family UBA5976; genus RFTO01. Next base: position 3,273 of record JAGWWW010000011.1, on the reverse strand, counting down.
GGACGTCGATGACAGTGCGCTCGCCGGCGACGTCGACCTCGTCGAAGCCGACCTGCACGAGGTTGCCTTCGGCGTCGCGGCTGTAGCGGCCGATGCCGATGCGGTGGCTGCGCAATGTGGCGGGAAGGCCGGCGGGGTCGCGCGGCGGCTCCTGCACGACGGTGACCGACTCGTACGTGCCGTCAGCGGTGACGATCTCCGGGCGCAGCGTGTTCACGCCCGGGGTCTGCAGCCAGTCCTTGGTCCAGGCCTTCAGGTCGCGGCCGCTAGCGGCCTCGAGTTCAACCAGCAGGTCGTCCAGGCGCGCGTTGCCCCAAGCGAACTTGTGGAGGTAGTTCGCGACGCCGGTGTTGAAAGCGTCCTCGCCGAGGAACGAGACCAACTGGCGCAGGGTCGAGGCGCCCTTGGCGTAGGAGATGCCGTCGAAGTTGGCGCGCACCGAGTCGAGGTCGACCACGTCGCCCTGGATCGGGTGGGTGCTGGGCAACTGGTCGGCGGTGTAGCCCCAGGTCTTGCGCAGGGCGTTGAACTCGACCCACGCCTCCTTGTCGAACTTGTCGCCCTTGCTCATCGCGTAGTAGCAGGAGTACTCGGCGAACGACTCGTTCAGCCAGAGGTCGTCCCACCACTTCATCGTGACGAGGTTGCCGAACCACATGTGCGCCATCTCGTGCAGGATCACAAGGGTGCGCCAGATGTACATCGTCTTGGGCACCTTGCCGCGGTAGATCGTGAGGTCCTCATTGAACGTCACACAACCCGCGTTCTCCATCGCGCCGGCGTTGAACTGCGGCACCACGACCTGGTCGTACTTCTCGAACGGGTACGGGGTGTTGAACGTCTTCTCGAAGAACGCGAAGCCGTCCTTGGTGTCGCGGAAAATGTCGTCGGCCTCGAGGTACTGCACCATGGACTTGCGGCAGAAGATGCCCAGCGGGATGGTGCCGAACTGACCGGAGTACGAGTCCTCGACCTTGTGGTAAGGCCCGCCGATGAGGGCGGTGATGTAGGTGGACATCTTCTTCGTGGCGGGGAAGTTCCAGGTCGCGAAGCCTTCGCGCGCGGCGACCGGCGCGGGCGCGGGGGCGTTGGACACGATGAGCCAGTGCGCCGGGGCGGTGATGCGGAACTCGTAGATCGCCTTCAGGTCGGGCTGGTCGAAGCAGGCGAACATGCGGCGCGCGTCGGCCTCCTCGAACTGCGTGTAGAGGTACACCTCGCCGTCGGCGGGGTCGACCAGGCGGTGCAGGCCGACGCCGGTGGTGTTGTAGTCGTTGGTCGCCTTGACCACGAGGGTGTTCTCGGCGGCCAGGTTCGGCAGCTGCAGACGGAAGCCGTCGTACAGCGCGGCGGCATCGAGGGTCTCGCCGTTGAGCACGGCTTCGGTGACGGCGCCGGGCTGGGCGATGAGGTCGATCCACGACGTCGCGCCGGCGGTCGCGCTGAAGGTCACCGTGGTGGTGCTCCAGTAGTGCGTGTCGCTGTCCGGCTTGTCGGTGGTCAGGTCGAGGTCGACGACGTAAGAGTCGACCGTCAGCAGCGCCGCGCGGGCCGCGGCTTCTTCACGGGTGATGTTCGAGGTAGCCATAGTGGGGGAGTCTGTCAGAGGCCCGGGCGGAGTTCATCCGGAGGTGAATCGAGGACCTGCGACGTCTCCGAGGCGCGAATCTGCCCCACCAAGGGACCGGGGCCGGGCCCGCCGCGGCACATGCGAGGTCGGTGTGGCCCACGGTGGCAACAAAGCCCACCTCCGGGCTGCGCAAGCGTTCCCGGATGACTTCCCTGTGGTGTCCTTGGGCGAACGCCACCTACTCGAAGCTTGGCCTCACATCGCGGCCGCGCTTGAGCTCGTAGAAGCCCGGCGTGCCAGCGCACAGCAGTACCCCGTCCCACAGTCTGCCGGCTGCCTCGCCGCGGGGGATGGGTGTGATGACAGGGCCGAAGAACGCAATCGGGTCCGTGCCCGCGGCGCCGGGTACGTGGATGATGGGTGTGCCGACGTCGAAGCCCACCGGGGTCATGCCTTCGAGGTGGCTGGCCTTGAGCGCGTCATCGACGTCGGTGGAGTCTGCCGCCAGTGCGAGATCAGCGGGCAGCTCGGCGGCGGCCAGCGCCTCCGAAATCACCGTGGCGTCCCCGATGCCGCGGCCCTCGTTGTGGATGCGAAGGCCGAGTTCGGTGTAGAGCCGACCAACTGCCTCAGGACCGGCTGCCTGCTCCGCGGCGATGCACACGCGCACCGGGCCCCACGCCTGCTTCATGCGCTCGATGTATTGCTCCGGCAGGTCGCGGCCCTCATTCAACACAGCAAGGCTCATCACGCGGTAGGTGATGTGAACATCGCGGACCTGCTCGACCTCCTTCAGCCACCGGGAAGTGATCCATGCCCAAGGGCAGGAAGGGTCGAACCACATTTGCGCATGCATCGTCATGGGGCGGAGCCTAGGCCGACGTCGCGGTGGCCGCGGTTCGAGTCCAGCACGTCCAGGCTGCCGCGGCGACTGCCCAGAGCCGGCGCATGGGCCGCCTTGCTGGTGCGCGGAACATTCGCGTCGCCGCGACCGGGGCGTCAGCGTGCGCCTACGCCTTTCCTGCTGGAGGTCAGCGCCGCTTGGGCAGGACGACCGGGGTGCCGCCGGGGCCGGGAACGACCTCGATGTTGTGGTTGAACGCGCGCGCGAGCGCCTCCCGCCCGCAGACCTCGTGCGTGGCGCCGGCGTCGACCACGCGGCCGTGGTCCATCACCACGAAATCTTTGGCATACATCGCGGCGAGTGTGATGTCGTGCATGGTGCTGACGATGGTGGTGCCGTGCTCGTGCCGTTGCCGGTCGATGATGTCAAGGATCTCAGGCTGCCGGTGCAGGTCTAGGGCGCTGGTCGGCTCGTCAAGTAGCAGCACTGGCGCCCGCTGCGCCAGTGCTCGCCCGATGGCGCAGCGCTGCAGCTCGCCCCCGGACAGGCTTGTGAGCAGTCGGTTGCGCATCGAGGTCAGGTGCAGGGCGTCGAGGGTGCCGTCCAGCAGCGCACGGTCCGAGCCGGGTCGGCGGTCGCGGGAGGGGAACCGGCCGAGTGCGATGTATTCCTCGACGCGCATGCCCGCCGGGGCCGCGGGTCGCTGGGAAACGAATGCGCAGGAACTGGTCGCCCAGCCGCGCGAGTCGAGTGCTCGGCCGGCCACGCGCACCTCACCGTGGAAGGGCTGCGCGCCGACCAGCACGCGCAGGAGCGTCGTCTTGCCAGCGCCGTTGGGGCCGACCAGGCAGGTCCAGCC
>JAGWWW010000043.1 GCA_018970205.1 Actinomycetales bacterium | reverse complement strand
GCGTGCTCGGGGTCGGTGTTGCCGACCATCCGGTTGCCCCACTCAATGAGTTGGCCGGTGTCGTGGTCGGGCACACCGAGCATGCGCGCGAGCACCCGGATGGGGAAGTCGGCACTGACCTCCTTGACGAAGTCGAACTCACCCTTGGGCAGCGCGGCGTCGAGGGTGCTCGCGGTGAGCCCGCGCAGGAACGTCTCGTAGCCCGCGACCGCCTTGGGGGTGAACTCCCCCTGCATCATCTTGCGCAGCGCGCGGTGCCGCTCGCCGTCGGTCTCGAGCATGGACTTGCGGACCTCGAGCTGCTCGGAATCAAGCTCCTCGAGGTTGGCGGCGCCGACCTCACTGGAGAAGGTGGCGGCGTCGCGTAGGACGTTGACGATGTCGTGGTACCGCGTGATGGACCAGAAGCCGCGGTTTGGCGCGTCTTCGGCGTCCCAGTGGACGGGGTCGTTCGCCCGCAGCTCGTCGAACATCGCCCACGGCGGGCCGGCCTCGAACAGGTCGAGGTTGTCCAGTCGGATGTCAGTCGCTGACGTCATCGAGCACCTCACGCTTCGGTCGCGCGCACTGCGCGCGAGTCCACCGGGGCGAGTGCCGCGGCTCGCCCTGGTGCTCCAGAAGCCGGCGCCGCAGCAATCGTTCGTACCCGAACGAGTATGGCAGACTGACCGGCATGCCGGGTAGCCACACACTCAGTGAGACGGAACACGCCGTCTCCGAACGGCTCGGCGGCATGCCGGTCGACGCCGCTGCGATGGCCGCCTGCTCCAACCTCTTCCGCGCCGCAAATGCGGTACGCAACCACCTCGAGCGGTCGGCGCTGGCGCCGCACGACCTCAGTTGGACCGCGTTCGTGGTGCTGTGGGTGGTGTGGATCTGGGAGCCGATCGAGACGCGGGACATCGCCGCCGAGGCCGGCTTCTCCAAGGCAACCTTGACGGGCGTGCTCGACACCCTCGAGGGACGTGGACTGCTCACCCGCTCACGCAGCGCGAGCGACGGGCGGCTGGTGGAGGTCTCGCTCACGGCGCGCGGCCGCCGGCTCATGACCCGGCTCTTCCCCGCGTTCAACGCAACCGAGGCTGATCTGGTGGGCGCGATGGGCAAGCGTCGGCTAGCGGAGATGACTGAGGGCTTACGCGCAATGGTCCGCGCGACGGAGACTGACTGAGGTTTCGCTCGTCGCTCCCGCCAGGAATGCCAGGGGCTGGGGTAGGGCCTGTGGCGGCGGTCAGGACGCGCGCTCGTGGATGCGCTGGACGAACGCGTCGACGATGCCCTGCTGGGCAGAGTCGGACGCAGCGATGTCCTCGGGGTGCCACTGCACGGCGACCAGGCTCGGCCCGGCGACCGCTGCCTCGACTGTGCCGTCGTCGGCCCACGCGACTGCGGTGAGCCCGTCGGCGAGGCGCTCGACGCGCTGGTGGTGGTGGCAGGAGACATCTATCCGATCCGCGGAGACGCCGACTAGCGCGTGCTCTGCCTGGACCGTGATGTGGTGGCGCTGGTGGCGGTGCGGCTGCTCGAAATGTTGCTCCAGCGTGCCGCCGAGCGCGACGTTGAGAACCTGGAACCCGCGGCAGATGGCGAGCATCGGCACCTCGCGCTCCACAGCCCAGCGGATGAGTGAGATGTCGGTCGCATCCTGGACGGGGTCGACGCCGTAGACCTCCGGGTGCACCTCGGCGGCGCCGAAGCAAGCGGGGTCGACATCCCCGCCGCCGGGCATCAAGACTCCGTCCACGCCCGCGAGCCGGGAGCCCCAGTCCAGCCCGTCCGCGGAGTCGACCGGCAGCAGCGTCAGCGGCTCGGCCCCGGCGCGCCAGATGGTCTCCGCCAACGGCCGGGAGATGACCACCCCGGGGTGGCGCAGCACGTCGACGCGGGCGGCGAAACGGCCGAGGACGGCGATTCGGGGGCGCATGGGGGCAGCGTAATCTAGGAGAACTCGTTAGGGTACGAACGACTTCCGCCGAGCGTGCGGGGGCATGCGCCATCGGAGGGCCAATGAGCACCGCGACAGTCGCCGGGGTCGAGATCGACACCCGCCACTTCATCGGGGGTGCGCGCGTGTCATCGGCGACGACCTTCGCCGACCACTCCCCCATCGACGGTGCACACCTCGCAGACTTCGCCCGCGGCGGTTCCGCTGAGATCGAGATGGCCGTAGCGGCAGCCCGCGCCGCATTCCCAGCATGGGCCGCGACGCCGCCGGCGGAACGAGCGGCTGTGATGCACCGCATCGCCGACATAGTCGAGCGGCGCCTCGAGGAACTCGCGATCGTCGAGACCACCGACAACGGCTCGCTGCTGCGCTCGCACCGCCGCGGCGTGATGCCGCGGGTGGCGCACAACTTCCGGTTCTTCGCCGACTACCTCATCAACGACCTGCACCACGAGCCGTTCGAGACCCGCGGCCACACCAACATCGTGTCGTGGGACCCGGCCGGCGTCACCGCGCTCATCACGCCCTGGAACGCGCCGCTGATGCTCGCCACCTGGAAGATCGCTCCGGCACTGGCCAGCGGCGACACCGTCATCCTCAAGCCCGCCGAGTGGACCCCGCTCACCGCGTCGCTCTTCGCTGACATCACCGTCGAGGCCGGCCTGCCGGCGGGGGTGTTCAACCTCGTGCAGGGCTACGGCGAGGAGGCCGGCGCCGCGCTGGTCGCACACCCGGGCATCTCCCGCATCTCCTTCACCGGCTCCGTGCCCACCGCGAAGTTGGTCGCGCGCGCGGCGGCAGACAACCTCACGCCCTGCTCCTTCGAGTTGGGCGGCAAGAGCCCGACCATCATCTTCGACGACGCGGACCTCGACCTCGCGGTCACGCTCGCCGCGGAGCAGTACGACAACGCCGGGCAGGTGTGCCTGGCCGGGACACGGCTGCTGGTGCAGGAGGGCATCGCGCCGGCGTTCAAGGAGGCCTTCGCGGCACGGGTGGCGCAGATCAAGCAGGGCGACCCGCGCGATGAGGCCACCGACATCGGCCCGCAGATCCACCCCGAGCACCTGCTGCGCATCGACGGGTTCGTGCAGCGCGCGCGGGAGAACGGCGCTGAGATCGTCTTCGGCGGCAGCCGCGTGGCCACAGACAACCTGTTCTACCAACCCACGCTGGTCCACCCCCGCACCCCCGCGGACGAGATTGTCTGCGAGGAGGTGTTCGGCCCGGTGCTGACCATGCAGACCTTCACCAGTGAGGACGAGGCCGTCGCGATGGCCAACGGCACCGAGTTCGGCCTGGCGGCCGTCGTTGCCACCGGCGACCGCGACCGCGCCGGGCGAGTGACCAAGCAGCTCGTCGCCGGCACGATCTGGGTCAACTGTTTCTTCGTACGCGACCTGCGCGCGCCGTTCGGCGGCTCGCGCAAGTCAGGCGTAGGCCGCGAGGGCGGCACCTGGTCGTTCGATTTCTACGCAGACGTGAAGAACACCGTGTTCTCGCCGAACGGATGGAAGGAAGGTGCCAGTCATGGGTGAGGTCGTCGGCGCGGGGCTGCTCGCGCACGTTCCCACGATCATGCTGCCGCAGGAGGTGCGCTACGAGCTGAACGAGGGCAAGGAGATCACTCTCGTCACCGGCTTGAACCAACTGCGCAAGGACGTCTTCGAGACCCTGGACTACGACACCGTCGTCGTCCTCGACTCACACTGGGCCACCACCGTGGAGTGGGTCGTCACCTCGCACGACCGCCGGCACGGGCTCTTCACCTCCGAGGAGTTGCCGCGCGGGATGAAGCAGATCCCGTTCGACTTCCCCGGCGACCCGGAACTGGCGAACAACCTCGGCACCCTCGGGGAGAAGCACGGCACCTGGATCACACCGATCGACGACCCGTGCCTGCCCATCTACTACGCGACCATCAACCTCTGGAAGTTCCTCGGCGAAGGCCTGGGCAAGAAGTGGGTGACGATCGGCGTCTGCCAGACCGCGGAGAGCGAGGACGCGCTGCGCCTGGGCCGCGCGCTCGGCGAGGCCATCGAGATGACCGACCGCAAGGTGCTGCTGCTGGCATCCGGCGCGCTCTCCCACACGTTCTGGCCGCTGCGGCAACTGCGCAAGCACGAGGCCAGCGACCTCAGCCACATCTTCACCCCCGAGGCACGCGCAGCCGACGAGGAGCGCATCGAGTGGTTCAAGGCCGGTGACCACGCGCGGGTGCTTGAGACGATGCCGGAGTTCAAGAAGTTCAAGCCCGAGGCCGGCTTCCAGCACTACCTGATGATGATCGGCGCCCTCGGCGAGGGTGACTGCACCGCGACCGCGCGGCAATACGGCGACTACGAGAACTCCATCGGCACCGGGCAGGTGCACCTGTGGTTCGACCGCCCCGAGGCCGGCTTCCCGCGCTCGCGCACGCTGGCGGTGACCCGTGACTGAGTACCGCCGCATCCTGCTCGACGGCTACCCCACGCAGGTCCGCCGCGAGGGCGAGACGCTGGTCTGCGCGGACGGCCGCGAGGTCGCCAAAGCCGACGCCATTCACCTGCCCCCGGTCGAGCCGACGAAGATCATCGCCGTCCACCTGAACTACGCCAGCCGCACCGAGGAGTTCATGACGAAACTCCCGGCCGCACCCACCTACTTCCACAAGCCCGTAACCGCGCTGAACTCCCACGACGCGGCGGTGGTCCGCCCCGAGCGCTGCAAGTGGCTGAACTACGAGGGCGAGATCGTCATCGTCATCGGCCGCACCTGCCGCAACATCTCCCCGGACGAGGCAGCGGACTACATCGCCGGCTACACCGTTGGCAACGACTACGGCCTGCACGACTTCCGCGACACCGACGCCGGCTCGATGCTGCGCGTCAAGGGCAGCGACACCCTCGCCCCGGTCGGCCCGGGGCTGGTGACCGACTGGGACTTCCGCGGCAAGCAGATCCGCACTCTCGTCAACGGGGTCGTCAAGCAGGATGACAACACCGCGAACATGGAGTGGGACATGCACTACCTGGTCGCGGACATCGCGCGCACCATCACTCTCGTCCCCGGCGACATCCTCTTCAGCGGCACGCCGGCGAACTCCCGGCCGGTACAGCCCGGCGACGTGGTCGAGGTCGAGGTCGAGGGCCTGGGCACGCTGCGCAACCACATCGTCTCCGGCCCGACCGCGATCCGCGACGATGTCGGGGCCCAGCCGACCGAGAGCGAGGAGGTAGTCTCGACCGCGCTCGGCGGCGACTGGGAGTTCCGCGGCATCCGCACGCCGAGCAAGGATTTGTACCCGTCGCGCATCGAGGAGAAGAAGGACTGACATGAGCATCACCGTCACCGTTGACATGACCAAGTGCCAGCACTACGGCCAGTGCTGCTTCGAGGCCCCGACTGTGTTCGAGCTTGACGCCGAGGGCAAGCTGCAGGTGTTGCAGCACGAGGTGGACGAGTCGCTGCGCGATGAGGTCGAGGCGGCCGCCGACGTCTGCCCGATGCAGGCGATCACACTCTCCTGAACGTCGCGTCGCGAACGTGGGCGGGCAGACAGGCGCACGTATGGGCTCCCTGACAAGCGTGCCGGCGCGCCAACGTGTGAGTCGCGCCGGCAACCACGCCGCGTATCGCATCAGCAGCGTCAGCGCACGCACCCGTTGAGGACTCGAGCGAGGAGCAAGGCATGACAGGGGTCGTCATCGTCGGCGCCGGGCTCGGCGGCTTGCGCGCTGCCGAGTCCCTGCGCTCGCACGGTTTCACCGGCGCCATCACCATCGTCGGCGACGAGCCGCACCTGCCCTACAACCGGCCGCCGTTGAGCAAAGAGGCGCTCAAAGGCGGGGTCGACGTCTCAGGTCTTGAGTTCCGCCGCAAAGCGGTGGTTGATGACGTGACCTGGCGGCTCGGATCACCGGCGGTGGGCTGCGACCTCGACGCGCAGACCGTGACGTTGTCTGACGGCGCAGCCGTCCATTTCGACGGGCTGGTCATCGCCACCGGCATCCGCCCACGCGACTTGAGCATCCCCGGCCCGCGCGCCGGCAGGTTCTTCCTGCGCGATGCTGCCGACGCGGCGGCCTTTCGGGAGCGCCTCACACCCGGGGCGCGACTGCTCATCCTCGGCGCAGGGTTCATCGGCTGCGAGGTCGCGGCGACCGCGCGGGGCTTGGGCTGCGAGGTGGATGTGGTCACGATGGACGCTGCCCCGATGCTCCGCCCGCTGGGCGCCGAACTCGGTGCCGCGATGCGGCGCCGGCACGAGGCCCACGGCGTGCGCTTCCACACCGGCCGCACGGTCGCTGAGTTCCTGGGAGAGACAGGCGTCACCGGCGCGCGCCTCGACGACGGCACCACGCTTGACTGCGATGTCGTGCTCGAGGCGGTCGGCTCGGTACCGAACACGGAGTGGCTCGTCGGAAGCGGACTGGACCTCGCCGACGGCGTGCTGGTGGACGACACCATGCGCGCGTCCGGAACCGCGGTGCCGGTGGTCGCAGTCGGCGACGTCGCCCGGTATGCCCACACTCTCTTCGATGCCAGCCCGCGCCGGGTGGAGCACTGGAACTTGCCGACCGAGACCGGCAAACGCGCCGGCGCCACCCTCGCCTCGCTGCTCGCGGGCGAGCCTGTCCCCACCACGGCGTTCACGCCGATGCCATCGTTCTGGTCAGACCAGTACGACCACAAACTGCAGTCATTCGGCCTGCCGGGCCTGGCCGACGAGGTCGTTATCGCCAGCGGCGAGCCCGATGGCTCGTGCGTCGCGGAGTACCGCCGCGGCGGGACCCTCGTCGGGGTGATTGGGATAGATGCCACATCGGCGCTGGTGCCGTACCGCGCCGCGCTCATGGCAGGCTGACGCCCCGTGACCACGGACCACCCGCTGGCCCTCGGCGGGCGGCGCGACGACGCGCTCGATCACGCCTGCGCCATCATCCGGCGCGCATGGCACGAGTTCGACCACCCGCGCCCGAGTGAGCCCGCGGACGACCCCGACCTCACCCGCCTCTTCACACAAGCGCTGCCGGGGGCCGGCATAGACCCGCTTGCGGGGTTGGACATCGCCGCGAATGTGCTCGACCGCTCCTATGCGCAGAGTCGGCCGCGCTACCTCGCCTTCATCGGCGCCAGCGGCCTGGAGATCGGCGTGCTTGCAGACATGCTCGCCACCACGTACGACGTCAACCTCGCAGTCGACTCCCGCGCCGCGTCGCGGGTCGAGGAGCAGGCCGTGCGCTGGCTCGGGGAATACCTTGGCTTCCCGGCCGACGGCGGCTCTTTCACCAGCGGCGGGCAGGTCAGCAACCTCACCGCGCTCGCGGCCGCGCGCGAGCGGGCCTTCCCTGGCAGCCGCCGCACCGGCATGGCGGGGGTGCGCGCGAGCGTCTACGTCTCGGCCGAGGCACATGTGTCCGTGCGGCGCGCGGTGGAGGTGCTCGGGCTGGGCAGCGACTCCGTCCGCACCGTGCCGCTGGACGCACGGCGCCGGATGGACTCCGTCGCGCTGCGCGCGCAGGTCGCCGCGGATGTGGCCGACGGCCTGACGCCGATGGCCGTAGTCGCGACCGGCGGCACAACGCTCACTGGCGCGGTCGACCCGCTAGATGCGATCGCCGATGTGGCAGCGGATCACGCGATGTGGATGCACGTCGACGGGGCGTACGGCCTCGCGGCCGCGGGATTGCCGCGCACCGCCGGGCTCTTCGCAGGCCTGGACCGCGCGGACTCGGTCAGCATCGACGCGCATAAATGGTTGTTCGTGCCCAAGGCCTGCAGCGCGGTGCTCGTGCGCGACCACGTGCCGCTGGTGCGGATGTTCTCCCACAACGAGGCCTACATGCCGCATGAGGGAGGTGCGCTCAACCCGGTGGACTCCACGCTCGAATACAGCCGGCCCGTACGGTCGCTGAAACTGTGGCTGGCATTCCTCGTCTACGGCGCCGACCGCATGCGCGCAGCCGTCTCACAGCACCTCGACATCGCGCAGTGGCTCTATGACGCAGCGTCGACGGATCCGGAGTTTGCGGTGCTGCCTCATCGGCCACAACTGTCCATCACACCGCTGCAACATGTCTTGCCAGACTGCCCGGATGTCGACGCACACAACATGGCGCTGACCTTCGCGATGCAGAAGGACGGCCGCGTCTTCATCTCCCCGGCGCAGATCGACGGCCACACGTTCCTGCGCCCTTGTTTCGTGAACTACCGCACGGATGAGTCGGATGCGCGCGCGGTGCTGGATGTAGCGCGCGAACTCGGCCGCGCTATTTGTCCGCAGCACTGACGTGAGCGGCGTGCCACGACGTGCACACAACATTCCGTGTTCGTAAGACACCCTCGCTCAATGTTGCTGCTTCGATGGCTTGTCGGTGGCCCGGGCCGGCCGTGAGCGCAACTGGCCCACACCAAGAAGGTGGCACTGTCGTCGCAAGAACGCGAGAAGTGTGCGTGTCAGCGCACCCAACTCCTTGACCTCGCTCGGGCCGAACGGAACACTTTGGGCGTGCGCCTCTGCACATGAACGAGTTTTGGGAAAGAGCCATGGCTACTGCCGTATTGCGCATGTTCTCGCCCGCCCGACTACGCCGGCTGGTGATGTTGATGCTTGGGCTGCTACTCACAGGTTCTGGTGCGGCGCAAGCCGCAACTGCTTCTCCGAGTGTGACATCGTTCACCGTTGACACCTCAGCGGTGACCTATGCCGGTGGCGATGTAGTGATCGCTGGTGCGGCAACCAACGCCGGCAGCTGCACCCTGACGGTCAAACCAGCGATCAAGACCCTGGCCCGCACCGTGACCTGCGCAGGGTTCACGACCGGTGTGACCCTGCCCGCGACGAGCAAAGTCACCGCGGTGTCGTACACGTTCACCCTGACCGTGTCCGGCCCCGGCGGCAAGACCACCCACACCGCGACTGTGACCGTCCCGGGCTACCCTAAACCGGCTATCGACACTTTCCGGGCCACACAAGACCAGGTCGACTACAACGGCACCATCACCCTCACCGGCAATGTCCGTGCCGCAACAGCATGCACCCTGGCAGTCAAACCCAGCATCAAAGGCATGACCAGCAAGATCGACTGCGCCAACACGCAAGCCAGCGTCACCCCACCGGTAAACACTAGAGCCACCCCTGTGGCCTACATCTTCACCCTAACCGCGAAAAGCCCTGGCGGCATCACCACCGCCACCACGACCGTCAGCGCTGCGGCCTACCCCAAACCTCAGGTGGACACTTTTAGTGCCACGCCGGGGGCAGTGGGAATCACGGGCGGGCGCATCACCGTGGCGACTGCCTCGCGCTTCGCCGAAACCTGCACCCTGGGCATCACGCCGGCGCTCAAGGGCTGGCCGGTCAAAGTCGCCTGCAGCACCGCCACGGTCACAGCCACCTTGCCCGCTGCCGCCACACCAGCCGCCTACACCCTGACCTACACCGCCACCGGAACCGCAGGCACCAGCACCGCCACCCGGGTGCTGATCACTGGTGTCACCAGCGCCACCGCCATCACCGCCGACGGCTCGCACTCCTGTGCGCTGCTCACAGGCGGGCGCGTCACCTGCTGGGGCG
>JAGWWW010000010.1 GCA_018970205.1 Actinomycetales bacterium | reverse complement strand
CGCACACACATCGCGCGCGACCTGTGCGGTGTCTGCGCTGCCCGGTTGCAGCCCATGGTCAACGACCGCGGCCGAAAGTGCGACACCGAACTGTGAAGCATGGTGGGCCGCAAGTTGCGCTAGCGCCAGGGAGTCACCGCCACCAGAGCAGGCGACCACGACACACTTGGGTCGGGTCGCCCGCAACCATTCGGCGACCCGACCAGAAGCGACGTCCACGCCGGACGAGTCTTACGTTCGCGCCAAGGGATCTTGCTCAGACCAGGCCAGACCAGACGTACTCGTTCGAGTACACGATGACTTCGTCATAGAGCCCCTCGACGTATGACGAGAAACTAACGGACACACGGTATCTGCCGGGCGACTTCGCGGTGTAGGACTTCCCGCTGACGATGACCCCGTCCTTGTCTGAGATGTCACTGCCCCAGTCACCAATGGACGTATCGAATTGCTGCCAGCGGATCTTGAGCTTTGCGCCGCCGGCGGACTGCCAGGTGCCGATGTTGACATTCATCTTGGCTTTGCTTGAACCAGTACCTGATGCCTCTCCAGCAGTGTTGGCCACTGTTGGGGTGGCGGAGTTAACTGGCGCGGTCACGCTTCCGGACACCGGCAGCGGGTCAGATGCGATGTCGAAGGTGCCGTTGTCAGCCTTGTAACGGATGACTACCCGAATCGAGGTGCCGAGGTTGGCGCCGCCGACAACGAGTCGCGAGGTGGTGTTGTTCAGGTCTTCCCAGAGCGCGGTGGACAGTCCCGGTTCGGTTGCGGTTGTGAACTGCCACCGGTACGAGACCGCGAGACCGAGGCTGCCGACACAGACGCCATTGGTCGCCACCAGCACATTGCCGCGCTCTGCGAACATCTCGTTGGTGTCAGCGTCCATGCCGCTAGCGCCGATGAAGGAGGGCCTCACGCGGCAAATAGCCGGCGGCTCTGTCGACGACAGCGGCACCGCCGCCGTGGTCAAAGCGGTGGAACGGCTTCCGCTGGTCCCCTTCACCTGGACGCGGAAGCACCGGCCAACGTAGTCAGGGCGCTTCGTCGCCAAGATTCCGATGCGCAGCAGTTGGGGCACTGACTTGTCCAGGGCTGCCTTGGCGCGGTCGTCGAAGTCGGTCCACAGGTTCTTGTCTGCGTCGCTACCGATGCCGTAGTTCGGGTCCGAGCACTCCACGCCGTCGGAGTCACGGTCTGCGTCGCTCACCTGCCAGGTGTAGGTGGTGTTCACGGCGTCGGCCGAATCCCACACTGGGCTGGTGATGTAAAGCAGTTGAGGCTGCACGCCGGCCGTCAACCCGGGGAGGTCGGCGTCACTGGCTGGCGGGCTGCTGGGGTCGAGATCCGATGCATCTGCGATGCGCGGGACAACGGTCACGGGCAACTCTGTCGAGGCGGCGGCGGCGCCCTTCACTGCAACTGGGGCATCTGGTAGGCCGGCAAAGCCAGCCGCACCAAGACACGTGACCGTCACGGTCGCTTGAGCGGCGGCCTTGAGGCCGGAGACCGTGACCGTGTAGAGGCCCCTGGTCGGGTTCGTCACCTTGGACTTGCCGGATGTCACAGTCGTGGTGATGTTGCAACCGGTGGCACTGACGGAGAAGAGGAAGCCGTCAGCAGTGGCTGCGGGTCGACCCACGGTCATCTTGGAGGGGCGCAGCGACGTTCCGGTGACGCTGCGTGTGCCGATGTTGAACATGAGCGGGGCGGGAGTGAACGTGCACTCAACCGTGGCGCTCATACTCGTGAGCAGCCCGCTGACGGTGGCGCCGTTGTCGTCGAATGAGTCCAGGAGGGCGATGCCGGGGCTGTCGGCGGACATCTGACAGGTGTCAATCGACCCATTCGTCACAGCCCAGTTGACGGTGAAGCCGTCACCGGTGGCGACCGGAGCGCTCGCTGTGAATCCGACGACGTCAGAGTCTGAAACCGCGCTGATGGGCGCGATGGGTGCGACCGCATAGCCCAGGCTCGGGGTCGCGTCGAAGGCCAGGGTGATGGTGCATCCCTTGTAGACGCCGGTCACGGCGACAGACGCCACGCTCGATGCGTTCGGGGCCCCCACCACAACGCTCGCAGTCGATGTGCTGCATGACGGCTCAGAGCCAAGAGTTGCGGTGGCGGTCAGCGTCGCATTCTGGACCAGCACGTTGACCTGGAAACCACCGACAATTTTCAGCACAGAAGCGACGTCAGGGCGGACCGTAGCGGCACGCAGCACCTTGATAGTGACCGTGTAGACGCGGGTCGTGATGCCGTCCGGAGCCTTCGTCGTCAGAGTGAGCGTGTTATCACCCGGGGACACGGGCAAGGTCACGGTGCTCTTGGCGCTGTCATACGAGGCCGGAGCGCTGACGGTGATGGTCGCCGAAGGCTGGGTCGTGACCTCGAGGAAGCGTACCGACGTGGTGCCAACGGGAGCCGTGGCCGTGTAGGCGAGAACTTCCGGGTCGAACGCCGGGGTGAAGCCGACACCGGCAGGGCTTTCGACCGAGAAGGAAGCCAGCGAGGGGTCGTTGTTACGGGCTTGTGGGACGTTCACGGTCAGTGTGTAGACACGGACTGTTTTCTTGTCCGGCGCGGTGACCGTGACGGTGACGGTGTTGTCCCCGAGGGCGTAGGTCGCCGGTGCCTTAATGTCGAATGTCGCGCCCTTGGCTGCCTGGGCGGCTGATGGGGAGAACACCACGCTGGTGGTTCCGACCGGGACGCGCACGTTGTAGGCGGTTGTGTCCGGGGTGAAGTTCGGGCTCAAGGACACTCGGGCAGGATTTGTCACCACGAGGGACGCCAAAGACGGGTCGATTGTCCAAGCCGGGATGACGTTCACGACGATGGTGTAAACCGTCTTGGTCTTCTTGTCCGGCGCGGTCACCGTGATTTTCACGGTGTTGGGGCCTTCAGCGAAGACCACAGGGGCGTCGACGACGACCTTCGAGCCCTTCGCCCGCGGCAGCGCGTTGAAGGAGATGGTCTTGGTGCCCACGGGCGCCGTGGCCGTGTAGGACAACACCTTCGGGCTGAACGCCTGGTCCAAAGTAAGGGGTGTGGAGGGCGTCGTGGCGGCAGTGAGTGCAGTCAGCGCGGAGTCCTTGGAGAAGATCTTGATGAGGACCGTGTAGACCAGCTTGACCTTCTTGTTGGTCGAGGTGACGGTGATGAGCACTTTGTTCGTGCCCACCTTGTACTTCTTCGGGGCCTTGATTGCCACTGTCGCCTTGGCCTGAGTCGGGACGGCCTTAAACACGACCTTCTTGGTTCCGAACGGCACGATGGCGGTGTATTTGCGGACCTTTGACTTGAATTTCGGCTTGATCGCAACCTTTTTTGGCGACGTGATTTTGAGCGACTTCAGAGACGCATCAGCAGCCGGCGCCACAGGCGCCGCGGGTGCGATGGTCCGGCTCTTGGAAACCTGGGGGGCAGGGGCGGCTGAGGCACTCGACACGACAGCGCCAGCGGACAGGGCCGCCGCCAACGCGCCGACAAGCAACTTCGCCCGAAGCCCGGACCACACGCTCATGACTTCCTCGCTCCTGCCCTCGCGGTAGGTCACCTGCCGCGCATGGGTCGCGCGCGGCGGTAACCACGCCTGACGACCCGTGCCCGACGGGACATAAAGGACGAGGGAAGGGTACCCCACAGCGGGCTAGCGGGGCTAGGCAGTATGAGCGCTCAAAATGGGCAAATCAGACACCCGGGCGGAGTCAGTCGCAGCGGCCGCCGTCACAGCAGGGCTGGATGTAATGGCAGCGGGGACACATGTCCTTGCCGCCGCGGCGCTGCATCTGGACGGACTCACATGCCGGGCATTGGTCTGGCTCACCCATCACGGGGCTAAATGTTAGGTGCGATGCCTACAAAATCCCGGAATTCTGGGCTGGAAACTGCTCACGTCGCAGTCCGGGGCGCATCGTGAAGAGCACTTCGATTTAGCCTAGTCGAGCGGTCTGGGACTCTGCGAGCGGCAGCAGTCTGCCTACTTGCCCTGCTTCACAAGCAACGGCTTGGACGCAGGACCGAATCCAACTGAATTGACCGCCCGGACGCGGAATTCATAGGTCCTGCCCTTGAGCCACCCCTTTACAGTCGCTTTCGGAAACTGCCCACAGGCAGTCCAAGCTCCGAAAGTCTTGACTCCCTGCAGGCGCCAGGAGTACTCGTAGCGCGTAACGGTTGAACCATTTGCGACTGCGGCACGCCACGTAAACGATGCACTCTTGACTGCGAAACCTGAAACCTTCAACTGAGCAGGGGCGCTAGGAACCGCAGGAGGTGCCGTAGGAGTCACAACGGCGGAGGCATCGGAGGCGGGTGACTCTCCAGCGAGATTGGTTGCCTTGACTGTGAAGGTGTAACCCGTGCCATTGACCAACCCTGTGATTATGCATGTTGTTTTCCCATCTGTCGCACAGGACTGGTCTCCAGGACTCGCTGTCACTGTGTATCCAGTGATGGGTGAGCCGCCGTCATCAACCGGCGCTTGCCATGACACATTCGCCGAAGCTCTACCTGCCGTTGCAACAAGCGCCGTTGGCGAGCTGGGCGCAGTGACAGGCACTAGCGCACTAAAGGCGTCTGATGAGGACGAAGATCCCACAGAATTCTTCGCCGTTACTGTGAAAGAGTAAACAGTGCCGCGTGCCAAGCCATCGATGTTGCACCACAGCCCAATGACAGTGCAGTTCTTCCCCCCGGGGCTTGAAGTTGCGGTGTAACCATCGATTAACGCTCCGCCGCTGTCGACCGGCGAATCCCACTTCACCAAGGCAGTCACACCGGCGAAAGTTGCTTTCACTCCAGTCGGCGAACTAGGCACAGTCGGGGCTCTTGCTGCGGTGATTGTGAAATTACCCCACGTACCGAGGTAGACCGCTTTGTCGAACAAGGCTAAAGCAGTGCAAAAGCCTGTGTCCGGCATCCAGGTGCTCACCGCCCCGGTTCGGTCATCCACCGCAACAACTCCGGGCACTTTCTGCCCGCCAGCCCAGGAAAACTTCCCGGTCAAATAGACGGTCCACGGAGACCAAGCAATCTCGTAAACGCTGGCGTATAGACCACTTAAGTTGGGATTCCAATCCAAAACAGTCGCGATTGAGGCAGAGTTGAGGACGGCAGCCGCGCCTTTGCGCTCTTTACCACCGACAGAACTAAAAGTCCCACCGATATAAACACGCGATTGAAAAGAAGGTCTTGAAACATTGGCAATCGCGAGACTCGAAACACGACCGTTCACGTCAGGATCCCAAGGGACTACAGTGCCGCGATCATCCACCGCTGCCACGTTGTTACGGCGCTCGCCACCCACCGAGCTGAACTTCCCGCCTATGAACACCGTTGCTCCATCGACCGCCAAGGCGCTTACCTCCGCGTCGTAACCCCCTCCCACAGTCGGTTTCCAATCAAGTACCGCACCAGTGCCAGTGTCAATTGCCGCCACATGGCTTCGAGGTTTGCCCCCGACAGAAAAGAAACGGCCGGCGAGATACAAACGAGACTGGGATACCTTCATTGTGGCGACATCGCCATTAACTGGTACGGACCAGTTGAGTGACTTTCCGGTCGCGGCATCCACAGAAGCCACTTGACTTCGTGCTTCTTGCGAGCCAACGAAAAGCAGCCCTGCAATAAAAACGTTCCCTCCCGACACCGCAATCGCATAGACCGGTGGCCACGCGCTCAAAACTTTAGAATCCGGGTACCACTCCGACAAGGTGCCATCCGCGCGAATCGCAGCAATACCTTTGCGAACCACGCCATCGGCAATACTGAACACTCCGCCCAGGTACAGCGTCTCCCCAGACGCTGCTAGGGAGCGGACGTCGCCATCCACCCTGACTTGCCAAGTTTCGGCTACATCGCCAGTGGTCGCGTCAACAGCCGCCACCCCGGTCCGCGACACCCCACCAACCGCACCAAAGGCGCCACCAAGAAACACACGCGACTCAGCCACGACAATCGAGAACACCGAACCATCCACCGCCGGGTTCCACCCTGCATCGACATCGCCAGTGGTCGCGTCAACAACCGCCACCGCAGTCCGCGACACCCCACCAACCGCATCAAAGGCGCCACCAAGAAACACACGAGACCCAGCCACGACGATCGAGTGCACCGAACCGTTGGGTCGAGCCCGCCAGCTCTGAATCAAATCTCCCGTGGCTGCATCCAAGGCAATCGCACCTTCTCGCGGCACACCAGTATCAAAACTGAAGTTGGCTCCAACAAAGACCCGAGAATCCTTCACGGCGATGGCACAGATAGTTGCATCTTGTGCAAAGACCGCGCTATCAACGTCCGTCTTCCAGTCGGACTTCAGGGCACCTGTCAAGCGATCTACGGCGACTATGCCACCGCGGACAAGATCGTTGGCGTCCCTGAACCTTCCACCCAGATACATGGTCGGACCATCGACAGCAATCGCCGAGACAACGCCATCAACTTCTGGAGCCCAGACATCATCGACACTTCCGTCCGCACGAATGTGAGCCACAGCGCGGCGAGGAACACCTCCGACCGCAGTGAACTGCCCGCCGATGAAGAACCCGCCGTTTTCATCGCTAACTGCGGCAAAAACCACGTCATCCACGTTGGGCATCGAGTAGTCAACCGCAGCATCATCAACGGATACCTTGAGCCCGGCAGTCTTTATCCCCCACTGACTGAAGCCTCCCGCAACGTAAGCTGTGCCGTCGGCTGAAATAGAAACTGCACTTACACCTGCATCTGGTCCTACAACGGCTCGACGTTGACTGACCGTTATTGATTGCGGTTCTCCAGTCACTGCAGGCGTTGAGTCGCTTCCCTCCTCGTGTGCGACTAGCGTGCAGGTGCCGGCCCCTAGATAGGTGACCACTCCGGCTTGTATTTGACATACCATCGGAGTCAAAGAAATTACTGATGTGGAACCACTTCCGATGGCATTAACCACGGGCAGAAAAGTCGCACCGACTACGGCATTCACAGAAGGCATGTTGGCAATACTTACGTGCGCCGCCGTGCGGTTCTCAACAGCTGCTGCGGTTCCAACTTGCCAGACCAAGGCAACGACAATTCCACCGAGAGCCAGATGTCGACGAAGACGCATGGCAGCACTCCTCATAAATCCGACACCCGAGCGGGATTGCTGTCGGTCTGGTTGACACTTGTTTTTCCGCTCAGGCCGTCTGAGTGGTGTTGTTGTCGGTGAAGGTTAGCTCGTATTCCACTGGTGTGAGTTTGCCGAGTCGGCGTTGGCGCCGGCGGCGGTTGTAGGTGTGCTCGATCCAGTGGACGATCTCGTAGTGCAGGTCCTCGGTAGCGCGCCAGGTTCGTTGGTTGAGCACGTTCTTTGGAAGCAGCGCCCAGAAGGACTCCATGGCAGCGTTGTCCCCGGCTGATGCGACCCTGCCCACGGCAGCCTTGCAGGCCGGCGGCTTTGGAGGACTGCTTGGAAGTTCCGTGCGCGGAACTGAGCGCCGCGGTCGGCGTGCACGATGACCACCCCGTCGGGTTGGCTCCCGGCGATGGCGGCTCGAAGCGCCGCGACGGCGAGCTCGGAGGTCATGCGCACATCGATGGCGTAGCCGACGATCCGGTTGCCAGGACAGGTCCAAGCTCCGCGCAGCAGTAGACCTTGGCCCCGGTGCTGGTTGGGTGCTCGGTGATGTCGGTGACCCACGTGCGGTCAGGGCCGTCGGCGGTGAAGTCGCGGCGGATATGGTCATCGTGCACCGCAGGGCCCGGCCTCTTGTGCTTGCGGCCCTTGCGCACGGTGGACCAGAACAGCCCCTGCTGGGAGCACAACCGCCACACCCGCCTCTGCGCGCAGCCGACCCCGGCCCGGACCAGCTCATCTGCGAGCAGCCGATAGCCGAAACCCGGGTCGCCCGAGTGGGTGTGCCCCAGGGCGTTCGTGGCGTGCGCATCGGCCCAATCCCGCGCCGACACCGGCGACGCCATCCACGCGTAGTACGCCTGGGCAGAAAAGCCGAGCACCCCGCAGGCTGACCGCACACCGAAACCCTCGGCGGCTGACTCCCGGACCAGCGGGTACTTCATTTTGCCGACGGCATCCCTTGGCAAAATACGCCGCAGCCCTGCGCAAGATCTCGTTCTGGCATCTCCAAGCGGCGCAACCTGCGGCGCAGCTGCACCACCTCGGCCTGCTCAGCCGAGGTCGACCCGTCCTTGACCCCGTCGTCGATGTCAGCCCTGGCGCACCCACCGGCGAACCGTCTCCTGCGCGACCGAGAAATCAACCGCCACCTCCGCGATGCTCAGGCCACCCCGGCGGGCCACCGCCACCACATCACGCTTGAACTGCTCCGGATACCTCTTCGGCATGGCCGCATCCTCCCAGCGGGCACAAAACCCGCAAAAAGAGTGTCAAGCCAACCGACAGCAATCCCATTGTATCGGAGCCGCCTGACGGAATCGAACCGTCGACCTTCTCATTACGAGTGAGACGCTCTACCGACTGAGCTAAGGCGGCGAACAGCAGTTCGGCAGCCTCGGCATGAGCCGATTCGCAGATGCGCTGGTCGGCGCAGAGTGTACCGAGCCGGCGCGGCCGAGTCGGAGTCTGGTGCTAGGAGCGGCAGACCTGATCCTTCGCCGGAAGGGTGCCGGAGAGGTAGAAGCGGTCGACCATCGAGTCGACGCAACTCGAGCCCTGGCGGTAGGCGGTGTGCCCGTCACCGACCCACTCGATGTAGCGGCTGTTGTGCATCTGCTTGCGCAGTGCCTTGGCCCCCTCGACGGGGGTGGCAGGGTCGTAGGTGTTGCCGATGATCAGGACGGGCGCGGTCTTGCCGCGCCACGGCGCCGCGCGGCCGACCGCGGGCGCCGGCCAGCGCTCGCAGGTGAGCAGGCCGTAGGCGAGCACCTCGCCGAACATCGGGTAAGATGTGCTCCACGTGCGCGCGAGTTTCTGCACCGCGGCGATGCCCGGGCGGTCGGGGCGGTCGATGCAGTTGACGGCGGCGATGACCTCGTTGGAGTTGTCTTTGTAATGGCCGTCCTCACGGCTGACGTAGAAGTCGATCATGTCCAACATGTCCGTGCCGTCGCCGCCGAGCACCCCGCGCAGGGCGTTGCGCTCGGCGGGCCAGCCGTATGCGGAGTCGTACATCCCGAAGATGAGGCCGGTCTGCAGCAGCGACTGGGTCAGCGGGCGCTTGGGGTCCGATGTCGGGATGGGTTTGGCATCGGTTCGCGCGATGAGGTCGAGCAACTGCTGATACGCGGCCTTCGGGTCCTTGCGCAGCGGGCAGTTGCGAAGACGCGCGCAATCGGCGAGGAAGCGGCGCATGGCTCGCTCGAAACCCATGGCCTGCGCCTTGCTCAGCGCGACGTTGTCCATCTGCGGGTCGACAACGCCGTCGAGGACGAAGCGGCCGACGCGGTTCGGGAACAGCCGCGCGTAGGTGGAGCCGAGGAACGTGCCGTAGGACTTGCCGAGGTATGTCATGCGCGGGTCGCCTAGAACCCCACGCAGGATGTCCATGTCGCGAGCAGCGGACTCGGTGTCCACTCGTCGCGCCAGCTCGCGGTTGCTCTTCAGACAACCCTTGCCGAGCGCATCGGACATCGAGCGAAACTGCGAGACCTCGCGTGGGGTGTCAGGCGTTGCGTCGGCGGCGAGGAACGCGTCGATCTGCGCGTCGGTGAGGCAGGAGAGCGGCGCGCTGGCGCCGACCCCGCGCGGGTCGAAGCCGACGAGGTCGTAGCGGTTGAGCACCGAGGCGCTGACGATCATGTCCGCGGCTTGGGCGTATTCGATGCCGCTGCCGCCGGGGCCGCCGGGGTTGACCACCAGGGAGCCGAGGCGCTTCTGCGACGACGTGGCCGGGCGGCGGGTCACCGCGATTGTGATGTCGCCGAAACGCTTGGGGTTGGCGTAGGAAATGGGGACACGCATGCCCGCGCAGACGAAGTCTGAGGGGGCAGCGCCGGAGCAGGGGGTCCACTGCAGCCGCTGTTGGTAGTACGGCCGCAAGGCGGCCGGGTAGTCGGCGCTCGCCTGCTGCTGCGTTCCTGTCAGTTCGGTGCCGGCCTGCGGGTTGAGGGTGCTGCCGGTGGATGCCTGAGTCGGGGCTGCGGCCGGGCCGGAGGCGGAGACTGCGACCACCGCCAACGACAGGGCGCAGCCGACAACGACTGTCGCAGCGAGGACTCGGTAGCGGCCGCGGGAGGTCACGCCGGCACGGTACCTCGCGCAGCGGGTGCTGTGGTGCCGGGACGCCACAGCCCCACCAATGCCGACTCGAAAACCAGCAGCGGCGCGGCGTTGGTGCGCAGGCGCACACCGGCCTCACGCAGCACCGACAGCCGCGCGACCGTCTCCTGCATCGTCGACGCGGACGCGAGCGCGGCGGTGCGGGCGGCGACATCGGGGTTGAAAGCGGCGGAGCCGCTGCCGGCCTGCAGCATCAGCACATCACGGTAGAAACCGGTCAGGTCTGCCAGCACCCGGTCGAACTGGTCGCGCAGGACCCGCCGGGCGCGCGACTCCTGGGCCTTGCGCAGGCGCGCGGACTCCGAGCGGCTACGCGAGGCGAGGGTGCCGATGCCCTTGCCCTCGGCGCCGTCGCCGAATGCCGCCGCGAGCGCCTCCTCGTCCGCGGCGTCGAGCGGGGCGCAGACCGCATCGGCGTCCGCTTGCGCGGTGTCGACCAAGCGGCGGGCGGCGGCGAAGCATGCGGGAAGAGAGACCAGCTCCCCCGGGATGGCGAGGACGTCCTGGCGCCGAGCCCGCGCCTGCGGGTCGGTTGCGAGAACGCGCGCGCGGCCGATGTGACCCTGGCTTGCGCGCGCCGCGAGTTCAGCCGCTTCTGCCGGGACGTTGTAGCGGCGGCAGACGACATCCACGACCAGTTCCATCGGGGGTGTGCGCAACGTGAGTTGCCGGGTGCGTGAGGCGATGGTGGGCAGGACGTCCGCCGCCGAGGGCGCGCACAGCATCCAGACCGTGTGCGGGGTGGGCTCCTCCAGAGCCTTGAGCAGCGCATTGGCGCTGGCATCGTTCAGGCGGTCGGCGTCCTCGATGATGATGATGAGCCAGGAGCCGAGGGCGGGCATCATCTGTGCCTGCTCGACCAGGCCGCGGATCTCGTCGGCGCGGTAGGCGACCGATGTGGGGATGACCAGCTCGACGTCCGGGTGCGCGCCGGAGAGCACGAGGCGGCAGGAGCGGCACTGGCCGCACCCAGAGTCTGCACACTGCAGCGCGGCGGCGAATGCCAGGGCTGATGTGGAGCGGCCGCTGCCCGGCGGGCCCGCGAGCAGCCACGCGTGCGTCATGTCCTGCTCTTGGTGGGCGCCGGAGAGGCGGTGGGCCGCCGCGACTGCGCGCTGCAACTGAGCGACCACGGCCTGCTGGCCGATGATCTCCGCCCACACGCCGGCGTTGGCCGCTGTCGCATCAGGCGCTGAGCCGGCCCAAAGCGCGTCAGGCATCGAGCACCGAGTCCATGTGCGCGGCGATGTTCGCCGCGACCTCGTCGATAGTGGCTGAAGCGTCGATGACGCGGTAGCGCGCAGGCTCAGCCGCCGCACGCTCGAGGAACCCCTGCCGCACCCGGTTGTGGAACTCCAGTCCGGCGGACTCCATGCGGTCAGGGCGGGCGACCCGCCCCAGCCCGGTGCCCGGGTCGAGATCGAGCATGAAGACCAGGTCCGGCGCCAGCCCCTCGGTCGCCCACATCGAGAGGGCCTCGACATCGGCGGCGCCGAGGCCGCGAGCCAGGCCTTGATACACGACCGAGGAGTCGATGTAGCGATCGAGGACGACCACCGCGCCGGCGGCCAGCGCGGGCCGAATGACGCGGGCGACGTGGTCGCTGCGCGCGGCAGCGAAGACCAACGCTTCGGCGCGGGGGGCCAAGCCGTCGAACTCAGGATCCAGCGCGATGCGGCGCAGGGCCTCCGCTGCCGCAGTGCCGCCGGGCTCGCGCGACTGTACGACCTGCACACCCGGTCGGGTGCGCTCGAGATGCGCGACGAGCCGGGCGATCTGGGTGGACTTGCCGACGCCCTCGCCCCCCTCGAAAACGACGAGCAGACCGGGTAGCCCGTGGCTTTCGCTTGCGCGCACCGCGGGCAGGGCGCTGGTCTGCGCGGCATCGGCGGGCTGGGTGGTCACACGCGGACTCTACGCGCGCGGTGTGGAGGTCGTGTGCGAGCGAGTCGCGGGCCGGAGGCGCTACGGGTGGTCGCGCGGGACCTTCCAGCCGCTACGTGCATGTGCGCCCCACCCCGGCCCTAGAGCGTGTCGGAACGGGGAGCGAGTTGCGAGGAAATTAGGTGCGAGCGAGTCCAGCTCAGCAGCGATAAGAGTGGCCCTCGCAGCATCCGCACGGAAACAAGCGACCCGGCGCTACTTGCGCGCAGGATGTTTCGTGACGTGCACCGCGCAGTGCGGGTGATGCTCGAGCAGGCGCGGCACCGACCCCCCGCACTACCTGCGGAAACGTCGCTCTCCGACAGTGGAGTGCCTAGAGCGAGTGATTCTCGAGCAGGCGCGGCACCGACCCCCCGACCCCCGCGTCACTTGCGAGGGCGTCGTGCCCCGGCAGTGGAGCGCGTGGTTCGCGACGTCTTCGATGCGGCGGCACGGGTGCGGCTGCGAGAAGCCCCGCTCGGTGGGCCCGCCAGGCGACGCTCGGCCAGCAGGTCGCTGGCGCGCTCCACCGAGAGCGTGGTCGGATCATCGACTTTGCCCAGAGAGGCGTTGGTCTCGCCGTCGGTGACGTAGGGCCCGAACCGGCCTTCTTTGAGGATGATCTTGCGCTGCGTGGTGGGGTCCACGCCGACGACCACCTCAGGTTTGGCGGCCGCGCGGCCGCGGCGGTAGACCTTCGGCTGGGCGAGGATGTGCTCGGCCTGCTCAAGGGTGAGGGTGAAGACCTCCTCGGGGTCCTCCAGGGAGCGGTAGTCCGGACGCGGGTCGGTCATGAGGGCGACGTACGGCCCGCTCGGGCCGAAGTTGGTGCGAATCTCGATGCCGGTGCCGGTCTGCGCGCCGACCACCCGCGGCAGCGAGAGCAGCCGCAGCGCGTCGTCGAGAGTGACGGTCAGGGGGGTGAGCCCGAGCGCGAGGGAGGCGCGGCGAGGCTTCGGCGCCCCGGCCTTGCGGCGCGCGGGTTTGGCGCCTTCCGCTGCTTCCGGCTCGGGCAAGACTTCCTCCACATACGGGCCGTAGCGGCCGGTGCGCACGACCACCGGCAGCCCCGTCTCCGGGTGGGTTCCGAGTTCGCGGTCCGTCGACGGCGCGGCGATGATCTCCGCCGCGCGCGCAGCGGTGAGCTGGTCGGGCTCGACGTCGGCGGGGATGCTTGCGCGCGGGCCGTCCTCACCCTCTTGCACATACGCGCCGTAGCGGCCGACGCGCACGAAGTAGTCGCTCTCGCCGATGCGGTACGACGACACAGCCTTGGCGTCAATCTCGCCGAACCCGGCGAGCAAGGTCTGCAACCCCGGGAAACCCTCGCCGCCGTTGTAGAAGCGGCGCAGCGCGGCGAGCCGCGGCTCACGCCCGTTGGAGACCTCGTCGAGTTCCTCCTCCATCGAGGCGGTGAAGTCGTAGTCCACGAGCGCGCCGAAGTGCTGCTCGAGCAGTTGCACGATCGCGATGCCGAGGAAGGTCGGCACCAGGGTCGAGCCCTTGCGCAGGGCGTAGCCGCGGTCTTCCAACAACGTGATGATGGAGGCATACGTGCTCGGGCGGCCGATGCCGCGCTTCTCCAACTCCCCCACCAGAGATGCCTGCGAATAGCGGCGTGGCGGGTTGGTGGTGTGGCCGCGGGCGGCGAGGTCGGTTACCGGAACGCTCTGCCCGGCTGTGAGCGGAGGCAGGCGGCGATCCAGGCTCGACCCCCCTTCGGCATCCTCGGCGACGTCTTCCAGCGCGGCCTTCCAGCCGAGGAAGGTGTAGACGCTTCCCGTGGCGGCGAAGCCGGCGACCCGGCCGTCCGTGAGCGTGGCGTTGAGCCGGGCTGTGGTGGCCTCGAGGCGAGCGTCCGCCATCTGCGATGCGACAGTGCGACGCCAGATGAGGTCGTAGAGCAGGAACTGGTCTTGAGTCAGCGCCGCACGCGCTTCCGCCGGCGAGCGGAACGCGTCACCAGCGGGGCGGATCGCCTCATGCGCCTCTTGCGCGTTCTTGACCTTGTTCGAATATTGACGCGACTGCGCATACGACGCCCCGAAGGCCTGCTCCACCGCGGCGCGCGCGGCTTTCATCGCGGTCTCGCTCAATGCGGTCGAGTCGGTTCGCATATAGGTGATCCAGCCGCTCTCGTAGAGCGACTGCGCGACGCGCATCGTGCGCTGCGGCCCCCACTTGAGCCGTCCGGAGGCGTCCTGTTGGAGCGTGGACGTGGTGAACGGCGCCTTCGGCTTTCGCACCTCCGGGCGCGACTGCACGTCGACCACCGTGAGCGCGTTGCCCTGCAGTTGCTCAACCAGCGCCGCTGCGGCGGCCTCGTCGAGGATGACACATGATTTCGTGAGGACACCGGCGTCGTTGAAGTCGCCGCTGCGCGCGACGTCTGCGCCGTCGATGGTGCGCAGCCCCGCCTCGAACGAGCCGGGGTCGCAGGTCGCAGTGACGTCCCAGAAGCCGGCGGAGACGAAGCGCATCCGCTCGCGCTCGCGGTCGACCAACAGGCGCAGGGCCACGGACTGCACGCGCCCGGCGCTGCGCGCGTCGCTGCCGATCTTGCGCCAGAGCACCGGGGAGACTCCGTAGCCGAACAGTCGGTCGACTGTTCGCCGCGCCTCCTGGGCGTCGACGAGGTTGGTGTCGATTTCGCGGGTGTTCGAGGCGGCGGCGTTGATGGCTTCCTTGGTGATCTCGTTGAACACCATGCGCCGGAACGGGATCTTGGGTTTGAGTGCCTGCACGAGATGCCAGGAGATGGCCTCGCCCTCGCGGTCCTCATCTGTCGCCAGGAGCAGTTCGTCAGCGTCCTTCAAGGCCGCGCGCAACTCGGTGATGAGGGACTTCTTCTCGGGGCTGATCTCGTAGAAGAGCTCGAAGTCCTTGGTGACGTCCACGCCCGCGAACTCGGCGAACCGCGCACGCTCCTCGGTGGGGATCTGCGAGGCCTTGCTGGGCAGGTCGCGGATGTGGCCGATGGACGCGCGAACGGTGTAGCCAGGGCCGAGGTACTGCTCGATGGTCTTGGCCTTGGCAGGCGACTCGACAATGACCAGACGCCGCGGCGAGCCGTTCTGGGCCATCGGTGGTCTCCTCGGTGCTCTCACGCGGGTGAAGGGGGCTGCATGTGCGCAGCCCCCTTCACCGACGGTAAGTGTTACGCAGCGGCCGCGTCAGCAGCTTGCTGGTCGCCCACCGCGATCGGGCGGCGCTTGCTCACCACGACGGCGATGACCACGATGAGCGAGGCACCGACGGCGGCGCCGAGGCGCACCCCGGTGTCGCCGTTGAGCTGCGCGGTGACGACGGCCGGGGCGATCAGCAGCGCAACCAGGTTCATGACCTTGATGAGCGGGTTGATGGCCGGGCCGGCGGTGTCCTTGAACGGGTCGCCGACGGTGTCGCCGATGACCGTGGCGGCGTGCGCCTCCGAGCCCTTGCCACCGAAGTGGCCGTCCTCGACGAACTTCTTGGCGTTGTCCCACGCGCCACCGGAGTTGGAGAGGAAGACCGCCATGAGTGTGCCGGTGGCGATCGTGCCCGCGAGGAAGGAGCCGAGGGCGCCGATGCCGAGGCCGAAACCGACGGCGATCGGGGTCAGAACGGCGAGAAGGCCGGGGGTGGCCAACTCGCGCAGCGAGTCCTTGGTGCAGATGTCGACGACGCTGGCGTAGTCCGGCTTCTCGGTTCCGGCCATGATGCCCGGGCGGGTGCGGAACTGGCGGCGCACCTCGAAGATGATGGCGCCGGCTGCGCGGGACACCGCGTTGATGGCGAGGCCAGAGAACATGAACACCACGGCCGCACCGAGGAGCAGGCCGAATAGGTTGGCCGGCTGCGCGACGTTGAGGATGCCCGCGAACTGCTCGCTGTCAGCGAGGTTGGCCAGCGAGACGCCGGCCTTGTCCACGGCTTCCACGATGGCATCGCGGAACGACCCGAACAGCGCGGTCGCGGCGAGCACGGCCGTCGCGATGGCGATTCCCTTGGTGATGGCCTTGGTGGTGTTGCCGACCGCGTCGAGGCGGGTGAGCACCGCTGCGCCCTCGCCGTGGACGTCGCCGGACATCTCCGCGATGCCCTGGGCGTTGTCCGAGACAGGGCCGAAGGTGTCCATCGAGACGATGACGCCGACGGTGGTGAGCAGGCCGGTGCCCGCGAGGGCGATGGCGAACAGCGACAGCGTGATGGACGAGCCGCCGAGCAGGAACGCGCCAAACACACCGGCGCCGATGAGGACCGCCGAGTACACAGCGGACTCAAGGCCGAGGGAGATACCGGAGAGGATGACGGTGGCCGGACCGGTGAGCGATGTCTTGGCGACGTCGTCGACCGGGCGGCGGTTGGTCTCAGTGAAGTAGCCGGTCAACTGCTGGATGGCGGCGGCGAGCACGACGCCGATGACCACAGCGGTGATGGCGAACCAGCGCGGACTGAGCGGGGACGTCCAGTCCGTGCCGAACGCGGCGGCGTCAGCGGGCAGGTACTTCATGGCCGCAACCGCGACCAAGATGACGGAGATGGCAGCAGAAAGGAAGAACCCGCGGTTGATCGCCTGCATACCCGACTTGTCGCTCGGGCGCGGGCTGACCGCGAAGATGCCGATGATGGCGGTGAGGACGCCGATGGCCGGGACGATGAGCGGCCAGACCAGGCCGTACTTGGTGCCGAAGGCGCCCACACCGAGGATGAGGGCCGCGACCAGGGTCACGGAGTAGGACTCGAAGAGGTCGGCCGCCATGCCGGCGCAGTCGCCGACGTTGTCGCCCACGTTGTCGGCGATGGTGGCCGCGTTGCGCGGGTCGTCTTCGGGGATGTTCTGCTCGACCTTGCCGACGAGGTCCGCGCCGACGTCCGCAGCCTTGGTGAAGATGCCGCCGCCGACACGCATGAACATGGCGAGCAGCGCAGCGCCGAAGCCGAAGCCCTCAAGGACGTGTAGCGCGTGCTCCTTATAAATAAGGACGACGATCGAAGCCCCGAGCAGGCCCAGGCCCACGGTGAACATGCCGGCCACGCCGCCGGTGCGGAAGGCGATGCGCATGGCGCGGTTCTCGCCGGAGTCCTTGGCGGCGGCAGCCACGCGGACGTTGCCGCGCACTGCCAGCCACATTCCGACATAGCCAGTGATGGCGGAGAACACCGCACCGACGAGGAAGAAGAGCGACCGGCCGAGCTTCTCGTCCGGGGTGCCCGGCAAGAAGTACAGCAGCACCACGACCAGGCCGGCGAAGCCGGCGAGGGTCTTGAACTGGCGCGCGAGGTACGCGGCGGCTCCGATTTGGACGGCCTGCGCGATCTCCTTCATCTTGTCAGTGCCCTCGTCAGCGGCGAGGACCTCCCGGACGAACCAGACGGCGAAAAGCAGGGCGACGACGGCGACAGCGGCCACGATGGTGACAATCGTGGTGCTGTTGCTGTCCATGGTCCCGGCGGCAAGCAAATGCTGCATTGAGGTCTCCACGTCGGTTTTGCGCAACTCGCGCGAGGTCAGATCGGTGCGAAAGCATAGGGGCAGGGCTCATGCGCCCCGCGACTCGGGCGGCGTGGGGCGGTGAGACAACCGCCACATTCGTGATAGTGGCGCGAGCCAGAGCCGCGTTCCGCAGCGGTCAGCGAACGCCGGCCCGGGCCGCTGCCGAGACGGTGAAACCGGGCATCGGCGCCTGCTGAGCCCGCAAGTGGATGTGCACGGTGACGCTGCCATCCTCTGGAGTCACGGTGCAGTCCAGCAGGCTGGCGCCGTTCGCCGCCACCACGGTTTCGGCGGCGGCGCAGTCGAGTCCGGCCGCAGAGAGGGCAGCTAAGTCTGCCGTCGTCTGGGCTCGCAGGCGGCTCATCGTGAGATTGACCCCGACGAGGGCGACCCAGGCGACCACGCCGAGCACGGTCGCACAGATGAGCGCCCAGATGACCGCGGAACCCCGGTCGTCGCAGAGGGCTCCAGTGCGGGCACCTCGGTGGATGCGGGGGCGAATCTCGGCGCCCCCAGGCCCGCCCGCCTCAGAATGGGCCGCCGCGCGTTGCCTCACGGTTCGCTCGTTCAGCAGGGTTCGGGGGTGGGCACGTCGACGGGTGCCGGCCCGGACAGCGGCGCGCAAACGCCCGCCCGCCCCGGGGTGGGGTGCCTCGCCTGAGCCAACGTGGCCACTGGTGTGACCACATGCGGTCCCTTGATCAGCACGCGGCGACGGGATGTTCACGGCTCGCGAGGAGCGACGGCGCACTCCCGCCAAGTCACGCTCATAGCGCCGAAGGGCCGCGGGAGCGTGCGCCCCGCCGTGACGCAAACTTTGACCAACCCGATTCCCCCGGCTTGCTGCAGCGCGACCGCAACGTCCCGTAGGCGAAGCGGCTGCAGCCCTGCGGCCGCAGCAGCCGCCACGGCGGCCTGCCCCTCCCCGCGCATGGCGGCCAGTGCCGCGCTGTGGGTCGATGCGATGAGCCGGGCGCGGTCGCCGGCGACTGCGACGACCGCGCCCACAACGAACGCGAGGAACACCACCGCGGGGGTGATGAGGGCGAACTCGATGCTGGCCCAACCCCGCTCGTCGTTCTGGCTCTTTGGCATGTGCGCTCAGAAGCCGAAGATCCTGCTGAACGCGCGCATGATGATCTTCCAAATGAGGTTGATCATGTCCTGGCCTGTCAGCAGCTTGATCAAAAGTCCGGCAAGACCAGTCACTGCGCACGTCCCGACTGCGTACTCCGCAGTGGTGAAGCCGCTCTCGGCGCGACGCACGCGGCCGAGTGCGGTGAACATCGGTGTGAGCACTTTCATGAGGCACCTCTTTCGCAAAGTGCGCCGCCGGGTGCGGCGCGGGCGCAATCTCGCGCAGTTGCGTAGGCCGTGGCGCCGTCGGCGGAGCGGTTGTGGAGAGACACGCGCGCGCTGCGGCCGCTGTTGAACACGATGCCGTCAGCGGCTCGCGCCGCAGTACACAGTGACTTAGCACTCGGGTGGCTGCGCGGGCATAGCGAATTCAGGGACTCGGCAGCCACGTGGTCTGCGTGAAGTGACCGGCGACCAGCGGCACCACGGTCAGCAGCATGAAAGCCGGAAGTGAGAGCAAGCCGGTGGGCAAGAGCATGAGGACGGCCGTGCGCCGTACCCGCTCGCGAACCTGCGCACGTTGCCGTTGGGCGGCATCGTCTGACAGGGATATCAGCAGTTCCGGCGCGAGGCTGCCCGCTGCCGACATCTGGGACATCGCCTCCCCGACGGCACCCCAGGCATCGCGATGGTGCGCGGCGGCGAGCCACGCGGTCTGCGGCGAGGCGCCGACCTCGAGGGAATCGGCGACGGCGGCGAGATACCCCGTGGGGTCCATCCCTGCGATGCTGCGGCTGTCGCGCGCGAGGTCGATCGGAACGGCCCCCGGACGGGCGGCAAGCGCGCCAAGGGCTGCCGCGCATGCGGCAACGGCTGTGCCGGTGGGGTCGTCCCGGGTGGCGCGCCGGATGAGCGTGCGACTGACCCACCATGCGGCCGCCTGCAGGGCTAATCCGAGGGTCAGGACCACCCTCCCTGCCGCGCTTGCGACCAACCAGGACAGAGGGTTGGCCCCGATGAGTGCGCCGAGCGGCAGCGAGAGCACCGGCAAACCGTTGAGCAGGCGCGCGCTCATGGCCAGCGAGGCCGTCTCCTCGCGCACCAGCGCCTCGGTCTCAGCCCGGATGCGGCACATGCGGCGCACATGCGAGACGAGTTGGGCCAGCGACGCGCCCTGACCTGTGTAGGAGTTCCAGGATGCGGCAAACACCTCACATCCGCTTCGCACTGACGGGTCCATCGCTGTCGCGGACAGGCCCGGCCAGGGGTTGCGCATCAACTCCACTTCAGCAGCGGCAGCAGCGGCCCAGGCCCGCTCGCATGCCCGCAGCGCTGACGCAGTGGCCTGCCTGGCATCGGCGCTTCCTGACGACGCAATGTGAAGAGCGTCAAGCAGCCGTATGAACTCGGCTGCGGAGAGTTCTTGACGGCTGCTCTCACGTCGCGGAAATTGAAGCCGTCTGCCGGTGGCGTGGAGCACTGGGAAGTGCCGTGCGCGTGCGAGCCTGACCACGTCACAACCCTGCGAGTGTGTCAAGTTGCGATGCTGCGTACGCCTCGGCGGGCACGTGCGCCGACCACGCAGTGACGAGCTCCGCCGCACCAGCGGCACCCGATGTCTGCGCGACCACCGCGATCTCGGAGACGTGCCGGTGTGGGAGGCGGCTGACGTGTATGACGGCGTCGATGCCGCCGGCGACTGCCATGTTCAGGGCCGATCGAGCCAACCCCGAGCGGGCGGCGAGCAACTCAACTCGCGACAAGACCTGTGCGGGGGAGTTGGCGTGCATGGTTGCCAGCGCACCTTCGTGGCCGGTGTTCAGGGCGGTCAGCAGGTCTACAACTTCCTCGCCGCGCACCTCACCGACCACGATGCGGTCTGGGCGCATGCGCAGCGCCTGCCGGACGAGGTGAGCCAGCCCCACTTCCTGCACACCGCCGCTGCCGCGCGCCTGGAGGCTGACGGTATGCGGGTGATGGGGGCGCAACTCACTGGTGTCTTCGACGATGACGATGCGCTGTGTCGGGTCGCACGCGTTGATGAGCGCGCGCACGAGGGTGGTCTTGCCGCTGCCGGTGCCGCCGGTGACGAGAACCGAGCGACGATGCTCGAGCAGGCCGAGCACGTAGTCGTGACCGGTGCCGACGAACATGCCGGCGGCGCGTAAATCGTCCAGCGTCGGCTTGCGCAGACCGAAGCAGCGCAGCGAGATGACAGTCCCGTCGACCGCGAGCGGCGGCACGATGGCATGGAGCCGTTGGCCGCCGGGCAGGACTGCGTCAACCCACGGGTGGGCGTCGTCCAGCGGTCGACCGGCGCCGGCTGCAAGCCGCCGGGCGCACTCGCGCACCGCCAACTCATCAGCGAAAGACACGTCCGCCCGCATGAGTCCGGCCCCGGTGTCCACCCAAACATCGTTCGGGGAGTTCACGAGCACATCGGTGACGCTCGCATCTCGCAGCAGCGGCCCGAGCGGGCCCGCGCCGACGAGATGGTCGTGCAGCCTTACGCAGAGGTCGTCCCAGGACTGCTGAGGAACGACCACGGGTAGGTCTGACAGGGCCTCAGCGACTGCGGCGACGGTGAGTGACGGTGCCGACGCTCGCGCGCCGGCGCCGTCGGCAAGCCGCGCCCGAACTTCATCGACCAGCTGCGCGAAGTCGGGGGTCACGGCTTGGCACCTCGTACGACGCGCAAAGCGGATTTGGCGGGGTTGCGCAGCCCACGCAGGGATGACGCGGGTGCCGGGCGCGTCGCGACGGCCTCCGTGCACCGTTCCAATGCCTGTCCGAGCGGTGCCCAGCGTTGGCTGAGGAACGGGCGCAGGCTTCGCTCGCGCAGGGACCTTCCTGCGCGTGGATCCTCGGGGATCGCGAGCACATCAACTCCGAGCGCCTCGCGGGCCGCGCTGAGAGAGACACCGGGGTGACGCTCCCGCAGCGCGGCCAGCACCCCGACCCCCGGGCTGATGTCGTCGCGGATGGAGTTGATGCGGGTACGCGCCGCAGCGCAGCCGGAGACGGTTGCCGTAGAGGCGACGATGACTGCGTCGGCGCGTCGCAAGACCTCGGTCATCGCCTCGCCAGCCCGGCTGCTGGAGCAGTCGATGACGACCGGGTGCGCAGCGAGCGCGTCCGTGACGGCGGCTGCCGTCGCAGCCGGCGGCGACAGCGGGACGCGGCCGTGACTCAGCAGGCGCAGGCCCGGTGTGACGTGAATGAGGCATTGCCACAGCCGTTGCGGGTCGACCGCACCGGTGACTGCCGCGAGATCCGGCCACCGGACTGCAGGGGTGCTCTCGTCACAGGTCCAGATGTCCAGGCCGGGGCTGCGGTCGTCCGCGTCCACAATTGCCGCGGCGCCCCGGGTGGACTCGTAGAAGGCGGCAGCGGCCCAGGCGAGCGTCGACGCACCGGCGCCTCCGACCGCGTTGACCACGAGAACGACGGGCGCGGACGAGTCGTGGTTGGAGGCGCGCGCTGCGGCGGGGCGCACAGTGGGTACGGGGAGGTCTCGGCGTGCATCGCCGCCCGGCGGGTGCGTTTGCGCACGAGGTATATCGGCCCGTGCCTCAACGGGGTCTGTCAACGGGAAGCCTTCAGCAGCTGACGGCGTGCGCGCCAGCAGCGCGGAGGCGTCGTGTTCTGCAGCGCCACCCGACGCTGGTGAATGCGCGGCGGGTTCGGGACCTGCGAGGCCGGCATCGTGGCGAGCACGAGTCTCTGCGCCCGGGTTCAGAGCGTGCATGTGCGCAACGGCCTGCGCACCCACCTCGTATGCCTCACTGGCGTCGCGCGCGTGGCGGATGTCAATCCCGGGCACACTCACCAGCGCTGACGCAGGCACCGTGGCCGCGTCTCGCACCAGCACGGTTGCGGAGTCGGCCACGCCGAAGAGCAGTTGCTCCGAGCGCACCAGTTGCAGTGCCGGCCACTGCGTCGGCTGTGGTCTTGAAAGATGCGCGCGATGCGCGGCATCGTCGTCAGAGACAATCACGACCAGGGTCGGTATGGACTCGTTCACGACCGGAGAGAACCCGGCGAGGGTGCGCTCTGACATGCGCCGGCACGGACCCTGTGGACAGGTGTTCGCGCTTGCGGATCTGTGGACGAGAGCAACAGTCGTGCTAAAGCCAGCGACCGGGGTGCCCGAGCCGACGACTAGTTTTCGGGAGGCGGCGACCGGGGTGCCCGAGCCGACGACCGGGGTGCCTGTTCAGCCGGGTTACTCATGCATCGACGTCCGGCCCCCACGCCTTTGCGACATGCGGCTCGCGCACGAATGAGAATCCCAGCCGGGGCCTTGCGACGTCCGGCCGCTAGATGCGTATGTACGCGCGGACCTGCAAGACAGTGGCTCAACGGACCGGGTCAGCCGCGCCTCAGCACATGCAGCGCCGCAAGGAAACCTCGGCCGTGAGCCACATTGGCGTGGCCCTTCTGCCATAACCTTGCGATGTGAACGACGTGGCTCTGTCGACACCGCCGGACGGCGGGTGGGGCTCGGCGGCGTTCTTCGACCTCGACAAGACGCTGCTCGCGCAGTCGTCGAGCCTGGCGTTCGCCCGGCCGTTCTACCGAGGCGGCCTGATGGGCCGCCGGGCCGCGGCGCGTAGCGCGTACGCCCAGTTGATCTTCTCCCTCAGCGGCGCCAACGAGCGCACCACAGAGGGTTTGCGGCGCGAGCTCAGCAGGCTCGTCACGGGCTGGCCGGTGGAGACCGTGCAACGCATCGTGGCCGAGGCCATCGACACGGTCGTGGACCCGCTGCTGCACGCGGAGGCGGTCGAGGTCATCGACGAGCACCGCGCAGCCGGCCGGGCGATCGTGGTGATCAGCGCCTCGGGCAGCGACGTCGTCGAGCCGATCGCGGCGCGTCTCGGCGCGGACTTCGTGGTGGCGTCGCAGTTGGCCACTCGAGACGGCCGCTACACCGGCGCCATCTCCTTCTACGCATACGGCGAGGCAAAAGCGGAGGCCATCCGCAGCCTGGTCTCGGCGCAGGGCTGGGACTTGGCGACCTGCCACGCGTACTCAGACTCCTCCACCGACCTGCCGATGCTCGAAGTGGTCGGGCAGCCGCATGCAGTGAACCCGGATGCGCTTCTGCGCACCATCGCGGAGCAGCGGCACTGGCCGATCCACAAGTGGCACCGCACCGTGTCGTTGCGAGACCGGTTCGGCAAAGTGGACCCGCGCGCGGCGACCACGGTGGCCCTCGGTGTGGTGGCGCTTTCTGTTGCTGTCAGCGTCGCCCGGTCACGGGCCCGGCGGCGCGCCCTCGGATAGGTCCCGCGCCGCGCGGTTCGCCGCCGCAGCGATATGGCCGCAGTGCCAGACCAACCAGCCACACCATGCCTCATGTGCTGCGGCTGCGGAATCGGCGTACGCCAGTGCCCGCAGTTGTGTGACGTATGCGGGGCGGCCGGAGGCTGCGATGGACGCCTCGTAGGCAGTGAGGCCGTCGGGGTCGGCGCCCCGGGCGACCAGCACCGCCCTCGCCGCGGCACGACCGATCACCGCGTTCGCTTCTGCGAATGGCTGCCCGACCGCGATGAGCGCGTGGATGGACGACGCAACTACGACCGCGGGCGTACTCGGCACAGCCAGCCCGGTGGAGAGCGCGACTATGTGCTGCACGATGGCCGAGACATCGGCGGGCTCGATGCCCGTGTTCAGCGGGTCGTGGCGCACCGGCGAGCCCGGCAGCCGCGGGCGGCCGCGGGTATCCGGGTCAATGCCCCCGTGCCCAGTGGCCAAGACATGCCACGCAGCCAGCGCCCGGAGCGGGCTGTCCGCAAATGTGCGGGCATCGCGCACTGACGCCAGCAGCAACGACTCTGCGACTGCGACAGTGGACGCGAGCGGGGAGCCGTCGCCGCGCACAGCGCGGAATGTTGAGAGGGATAAGTCGGCCCCCATGAGCGCGGATGAGCCGTGCGCGGCGTGCTCGCGCAACGCGGCGACAGCCGCGCCGGTGGCGGAACCGGGGCGGCGCAGCGGCGGAGTCTTGAGCAGAGCGTCGACCTCCGCCTGCGCCTCCGCACAGGCATCCATGACAGTAGGTGCGCTCATCGCAGCGAGCAACGCATCCCCCTGCAGCCAGCCGCTCTCCACGCGCTCATCTTCGTGCACCCCCGCACTGGTCGCGCCGCTACTCTTGCCGCGGCGAGTGTCGGCCGCAGAACCGCCCGAGCAAGCCCGGTGAAGAGGAGAGCGCATGGACGCCGACAGCACACTCTCGAACCTGCTGAACGAAGACCGGCGTTTCGCGCCGTCCGATGCGTTCGCCGCCGCCGCGAACGTGGGCGCGGATGTGTACGACGTCTCTGACCGGCTCGCGTTCTGGGATCAGCAGGCGCGCCGGCTGCAGTGGCGACAGGACTGGTCCGAGGTCCTGGACTGGTCGAAGGCGCCGTTCGCGTCGTGGTTCGTCGGAGGCCGACTCAACGTGACCGAGTCATGCCTGGACCGCCATGTGGCAGCAGGAAACGGCAACCGGGCAGCGCTCATCTTCGAGGGCGAACCAGGCGACAGCAGCACCATCACGTACGCCGAACTGCTGGCCGAGGTCTCCCGCGCCGCCCACGCGATCACCGAGCTCGGGGTCAAGACCGGCGATCGCGTGGCGATCTACATGCCGCTCATCCCGGAGGCGGTCGTCGCGATGCTCGCGTGCGCGCGCGTCGGCGCGGTGCACTCAGTCGTCTTCGGCGGGTTTTCCGCCGAAGCCCTGCGCAGCCGGATCGAGGATGCCGGCGCGGTCATGGTCATCACCGCAGACGGGGGCTACCGCCGCGGCTCGGCCTTCCCGCTGAAGCACGCCGTCGACGAGGCGGTCGAGGACTCCCCCACTGTGCGCAACGTGGTCGTGGTGCGGCGCACCGGTCAGGACGTCGCATGGAGTGAGCGGGACGTCTGGTGGCACGACGTCGTCGACCGGCAGGCGCCGACACATGTGTGCGAGGCGTTCGACTCCGAGCACCCGCTGTTCATCCTCTACACATCCGGCACCACCGGAAAACCCAAGGGAATCAAGCACACCTGCGGCGGGTACCTCACCCAGGCGGCGTACACGCACTGGGCCGTGTTCGATCTCAAGCCCGAGACCGACGTCTACTGGTGCACTGCGGACATCGGCTGGGTCACCGGGCATTCCTACGTCGTCTACGGGCCGCTGGCCAACGGCGCGACGCAGGTGATCTATGAGGGCACACCGGACACGCCGCACCAGGGCCGCTGGTGGGAGATCGTGGCCAAGCACAAGGTGTCGATCCTCTACACGGCACCGACCGCGATCCGCACGTTCATGAAGTGGGGCGACCACATCCCCGCAGAGCACGACCTGAGCAGCCTGCGCGTGCTCGGCTCGGTCGGCGAGCCGATCAACCCGGAGGCGTGGATGTGGTACCGCGAGCACATCGGAGGCGACCGCTGCCCGGTTGTCGACACGTGGTGGCAGACGGAGACCGGCGCCATCATGATCAGCCCGCTGCCCGGCGTGACGCACGCCAAACCCGGCTCGGCGATGTCGCCCCTGCCCGGCATCGGCGCCACCGTCGTCGACGACCACGGCGAGCCGGTCGGCCGCGGTCACGGCGGCTACCTGGTCTTGACCGAGCCGTGGCCGTCGATGTTGCGCGGGATCTGGGGCGACGACCAGCGCTACGTCGACACCTATTGGTCCCGCTGGCCCGGTCGCTACTTCGCTGGGGACGGCGCGAAGTACGACGAGGACGGCGCCATCTGGTTGCTCGGCCGGGTCGACGACGTGATGAACGTCTCCGGGCACCGCATCTCAACCACGGAGGTCGAGTCAGCGCTGGTCGCGCACCCGGCTGTCGCCGAGGCCGCTGTCGTCGGCGCGAATGACGATGTGACCGGGCAGGCGATCGTGGCCTTTGTCATCCTCCGGCAGGGTCACCAGGAGGACGAGAACATCGTCGAGCGGCTGCGCGCCCATGTGGCGCACGAGATCGGCGCCATCGCACGCCCCAAGCGCGTCCTCATCGTCACCGAACTGCCGAAGACCCGCTCCGGCAAGATCATGCGGCGGCTTCTTCGTGATGTCGCTGAGAACCGCGGCCTCGGGGATGTCACCACGCTCGCAGACCCCGCGGTGATGCGCCTGATCTCCGAAGGGTTGTCCGCGGGGACAGCCGAGGACGAGTGATGGCCGGACCACGGACCGACCAACGTTGGCTGCGGCGGGTGCTGCACGACGAGACCGTCGGCGGCGGGCTGATGCTCGCAGCGGCGGCGCTCGGTGTCATCGCAGCGAACTCGCCGCTGCGTGAGTGGTACCGCGGGTTCACCGACCACGTCGTCTCCGTACCGGGCACAGGGCTGCATCTGACGACGCTGCAATGGGCGGCGGACTTCCTGCTCGCGTTCTTCTTCCTCGTCGCCGGCGCGGAGCTCAAGCATGAGTTGACCTCGGGCACCCTGGCCTCCATGCGGCAGGCGGTGGTGCCGGTGCTCGGCGCGGTCGGCGGAATGGCCGCTTCGGCCGGCGTATTCCTCGCGGTGTGCGCGGCCAGCGGCGCTGATGCGCCGGCTCGACAGGGCTGGGCGATCCCGACGTCGACGGATATCGCTTTCGCGCTCGCCGTGCTCGCGATCGCGGGGCGTGGGGTGCACCCCGGGGTGCGCGTCCTGCTGCTCGGGCTCGCAGTGATGAACGACGTGGGGTCCATCCTGATCATCGCGGCGGCCTTCGCTGGCTCGGTCAAAGTAGTGCCGCTGCTCGTCGCAGCGGTGTGTGTCGCGATTTGGGCGTTGCTCCAACGGCAAGAGGTTCGGTTCGGTCCGGTGTACGCCGCGGTCTTCGTGGTCGGCTGGTGGGCGATGCATGACAGCGGGGTGCACGCCACCATCGTGGGCATGGCGTTCGGGCTCGCCTGCAGCACAGCCAAGAGCCGTCGTGATGAGACTGGCGCGGATGTTGTCGACCGGGTGCTACGGCCTTGGGTTGCAGGCGCCGCGGTGCCTCTGTTCGCGTTCGTGTCCGTCGGAGTCGACCTCACCAGCGGCGGTGGCGGGATAGCCGCGCCTGGGGCAGCGGTCATTCTCGGCCTTGTCGTCGGTCAGCCGCTCGGTGTCGCAATGGGTTTCTGGGTGGCTCGGCGCTGGCTGCGCGGCGAGGTGGCGCCGGGTTTGGGACGTCGCCAACTAGCGGTCGTCGCATGCCTAGCGGGCGTCGGCTTCACCGTGGCGTTGCTGGTCAGCGAGTTGGCATTCGCCCATAGCCCTGGCCTGCTCGCGCAGGCGAAGGTCGGGGTGCTGTGCGCATCAGTCGCAACCAGCGTGCTGGCAGCGTGTGTCATGCGGTTCGCCCGCGGCGCACGCACCGACGGCTAGGCTGAACTCATGTCCGAGCAGCCGACGACGAGTGGGCAAACCCCGAAATCTGAGGGCTTTCCCGGGTTCGTCGCACTGACGCGACTGACGGCCTCCGCCACGCGCCTGCTCGACGGCGTGCGAACCCTGCTGCGCGATTTCGTCGAACTCGCGCGCACCGAGATCATCTACTCCGCGAAGGCCTTGGGCACAGGCATCGTGCTCTCCCTGCTGGCAGTGGGCCTGGGCTTGCTGACCGCGATCTTCCTCATGGTGGCGCTGGCCTACGGGCTGGTGGCACTTGGACTGCCCGCCTGGGCCGCGTTCCTGGTCGTCGCCGGCGTGCTGCTGCTCGCCATCGGCGCCTTGGCTTTCGTGGCCGGACGCAAGTTCAAAGCGGTGACCTTGCCGAACCGGACGCTGGCGATGCTCGATGAGATCGGCAAGCCCGCCAACGAGCCGGGGACCGACTCGAGCCGTTGACGCGCACCGGCGGGCCGGGTCGACCAGCAGGTGTACGCACCACCGTTACTCGTGCGCGGCGCACACCCCGGTGCTGACCGTTCTCGCCGCACCCGCCGCCGCACGGACAGCACCGCTGACCTCCGCCGGGTCCAACGCGTAACCGGTGCTGGCGTCATCGCGCGACACGGCGAAAATCACGCCGCGCACCTTCCCGGCGGTGTCGACCAACGCGCCGCCGGAGTCGCCCTGACGCACGGTGGAGCGCAGAGCGATGACCGAGCGTGTGACCGCGCCGCCGCCGTAGATGTCTGAGCCGCGGGCGCGGAAGATGTCGATGACCAAGGCCGGCACCACTTCCTTCGGGCCGCCGCCTGGGTACCCGATGACCGCGGTGGAACTGGCCAGCGGCGGGTGGTTGGACATGCGCAGAGCGGGCCACCCGGATGTGTCGACTTTGACCACTGCGACATCCACATCGGGGTCGAAGAACACGACCGATCCGAGACGGTAGCGGTTGTCGCCGGCCTCGACCCGAACCTTGCTCAGCCCCGCAACGACGTGAGCGTTCGTCAGAACGCGGCCGGGCGCGATGACGAAACCTGAGCCGACCACGGTGCCCCCGCAGCCTCGAGGTTCACCGCTGACTCGGACAACCGAGGCTGCGGCACGCCTTACTGCTGCAGCCGTCGCCACCACGTCGCTGGCCGAGCCGCTCACCGGCGCGCGGACGCCGCCGAAGGAGAAGAACACGCGCGGGACACCGGAGTTGTCGAGGCTCTTCACGAGCTGCGCGAACAACGCGTCCATCGAGGAGGGCATGGTGGAGTCGATGGCGCGGATGACGCGCGACGCGCTGACGTCGCGGCTGACAGGGCTCGGGACCACCGAGACCGCGGACGCGAGCATCCACACCACGACCATCACCGCCGCCGCGTCGAATCCGGCACCGGCGAGGTTGTCCACCACGGCCGCAGGCCGCCAGGTGACCCGGGAGCGCAGTCGCTGACCGAGGAACCCGCCGATGCTCGATGCTGTGAGCGCACAACCGATAACGACCGCGATCGACACCGGGACGCGTACCGAGTCGTCCAGGCCCAGCGCGCGGATCAGCCACGCGGCAGCGCGCGAGCCGAGCACCGCCCCCGCCACCAGGCCGGCGACGGATGCGACCGTGGCAAGCAGCCCACGGCGCCAGCCACGCCAGGCCGCCAGCAGCACCAACACGGTCACGAACCCGTCCAGCCCAAGCAGGCTCATCGCCCACCGCCGGTGAGGCGCTCGGCCGGGCCGAGGGATTCCGGCGGTGCCTTCGTGGTGGTCGGCAGTTCAACCACCTCGGCCGGTTGCCACGGCTGCTCCCATCCGGCGAAGTGCAACACCCGGTCAAGCACCAAGCCGGTGAACCCCCAGATGAACAAGCCATCGATATCGAATGCGGGGCCGGTGGCGCCGTTGGGATACACCGCGATACGGCGCCTGGTCGGCGCGGCGGCGTCGATGAATCGCAACGCATGGGCGGAGACGACTTCAGTGTCGTCGCTGCGCCCTGTGATGTCGCTGGGATCAGCGCACCACGCGAACACCGGAGTGACAGCGAACCCGCTCACCGGGATCCACAGTGTCGGCCAGACCGCGAGCGTGTGCAGGCTCGCCGGGTCCACCGAGGTCTCCTCGGCAGCCTCGCGCAGGGCGGCGGCGATCGGCCCTTCATCATGGGGCTCAATAGCCCCGCCGGGGAACGCAACCTGCCCGGCGTGCGCGCGCAATTGCTGCGAGCGGGTCACCACCACGGTCTCGGGCCCTTCACCGCGGTCGCGCAACAACACCAGCACCGCAGCAGCCCGCGCCTCTGCCGGAGGTTCGGCGAACCGGCTGATGCGGGCATGCGTCGCTGCGCTGAACGCGGCGGCTGCGGCGCGCGCCCACAGTGGCGGCTCAACGCGCATAGCGCTCAGCCAGCCGCGTCAGTTCGGCCACCGAGGTGAGTTCGCCACGCTGCACGTACGTGACCTCCCCTGCGGCTGAGATGAAGACCGCCGCGGGCTGCGTCTGCACATTCCAGGCCGCCGCGACGTCGGCGCGACGGTCCACCAAAGTCGGGAACGCAAGCCCGTTGCGACGGGCATACTCCTGTAAGGCACGCGGATCGTCGCGCCAGCCGATACCTACGACGCGGACCCGGCTCTGACTGCGAGCGAACTCAGACACGTGCGGCAACTCCCGACGGCACGGCCCGCACCACGACGCCCACACCACCGCGACTGTCGGCCGACCGCGCACCTGGTTCCCGCGCACGACTGATCCATCCGCCAAGCACTGGAACTCGATGCCCAGCCAGCCGGTGCGGCGGCCATCGTCACGTGGCAGCGCGCCGCAGCCCGGTAGCCCCTGGGTCGGCGACACTGAAGCCAGAGTTGAGGCCGATGCGGACGCGGACGCAGTCGCTCCGAGGTCAGGTGCGGGCCGGGAGTCAGTGCAGCCGGTGACTGCGAAGCCAATCACGACCAACGAGGCCAGCACCAGAACCGGGCGGCGGGACGCGTGGCGTCTGTGCCTGGGACGTTGCAGCCTCATGCCGAGCTCACGCTCCCGAGCAGCCTGGCCGCTTCAGCGGGGTCGGTGGGGCCGCACCCGAATGACGGGCACAGTTTCGCGAGCGGACATGCCCCGCATGCTGGCTTGCGCGCGTGGCAGACGCGCCGGCCGTGCCAGATGAGGCGGTGGGACAGATGCGTCCAATCCTTGCGCGGGAACAACTCCGCGACATCGGCCTCGACCTTGACGGGATCGGTGTTCGACGTCCAACCGAAGCGGCGCGCGAGACGGCCGAAGTGTGTGTCGACAGTCAGCCCGGGGACGTCGAATGCGTTTCCCAACACGACGTTCGCGGTCTTCCGACCGACCCCAGGCAACATGACCAGGTCGTCCAGAAACGCGGGGACGGCGCCGCCGTGCTCGGCACAGAGCACCTGCGCCATGGAGATGATGTTCGCGGCCTTGTTTCGGAAGAACCCGGTGGATCGGATGAGGTCCTCCAGTTCGGGCTGTCGGGCGCCGGCCAACGCCGCCGCGTCGGGGTACCGATTGAAGAGCGCGGGAGTGACAAGATTCACACGACGGTCGGTGCACTGTGCCGAGAGCATCGTGGCGACGAGAAGTTGCAGTGGGTTCTCGAAATCCAACTCGCAGTGCGCATCCGGGTATTCACGCGACAACACGGTGAAAACGCGGCGCGCCGCACGTCGGCGGGCCGCCGCATCGGCGCCGGGAAGGCCGGTGCGCGGCGACGCGGGGGGCATGCCGGCAAGCGTACGGGCGTCGCCACACAGCGGCACGAAGCGCCGTTCGGCACGGTGTCTGGGGTGCGCGGGTGCAGTAGCCTGCGACAGAAGCACCGATGGGAGGGCTGTGATGAGCGAGCGCGTGATTTCGACCGACTTGGACTCAGATCCACT
The DNA here is from genome assembly GCA_018970205.1 of Actinomycetales bacterium. Lineage (GTDB taxonomy): Bacteria > Actinomycetota > Actinomycetes > S36-B12 > UBA5976 > RFTO01. The sequence continues at coordinate 13,355 of JAGWWW010000010.1, read as the reverse complement.
GTTCGGACGGCCGCTGTTCGCGTCACTGGACGCTGAGACGGCCAAGGCACTGCGCGATGAGATGTCGGAGCAGGAGTTCGAGCGCGGTGATGTCATCTTCGCCGAGGGCGACCCGGGCGACCGTCTCTTCCTCGTGCTGGCCGGCCGGGTGACGCTCGGACAGCGCTCGATGGATGGCCGTGAGGCGCTCATCGCGGTGCTCGGCGAGGGCGACATGTTCGGCGAGCTCTCTTTGTTCGACCCCGGTCCGCGCGCATCCACCGCCACCGCGATCACCGCGGTCCGCGTGGCGAGCATGAGCCGATCGCGCCTGCGGCCTTGGCTCAGCGGGCACCCCGCCGTCGCGGAGGCGTTGCTGCAGGCGCTCGCTGAGCGGTTGCGAACTGCGAACCGCGCGCTTGCAGACTTGGTCTTCGTCGACGTCCCCGGACGCGTGGCCAAAGTGCTCGTACGACTGGCCGACCGGTTCGGCGACAAAGAAGGCGATGCCTACGTCGTGCACCACGAGCTGACGCAGGAGGAATTGGCGCGGCTGGTGGGCGCATCGCGCGAGACCGTGAACAAAGCACTCGCTGATTTCGCAAGCCGGCAGTGGATCCGGTTGGAGTCGCGCGGCGTGGTGCTGCTGGACATCGAGCGGTTGAAAAAGCGCGGCCAGCAGGTCGATTTGTAAGCCCCCAGCCGGCGTTGTGCTCGGGCGCAGCGACACCCCTGGCCCTATCGCCAGCCGTTGGAGCGTGTGCGGGGAGCCGTGTGCCCGGCGCTTGCGTCTGCCTCGAGTCGTCGCCGCAGGTCAGCCGCGGACTCGGAACATGAACTCAACCTCGACTGGCGCCCCTAGCGGCAGGGCGGCCACGCCGACCGCGGAGCGGGCGTGGCGGCCCGCTTCCCCGAAGACCTCACCGAGGAACTCACTGGCCCCGTTGATGACACCGGGTTGGCCGGTGAAGCCCGGCGCACTCGCGACGAATCCCACGACCTTGATGACCTGTTCCACATCCGCGAGGTCCGCAACCGTCGAGACTGCAGCCAGGGCGTTCAGCGCACAACGCCGCGCCAGCGCCTTGGCATCTTCCGCAGACACGTCCGAGCCGACCAGCCCGGTCGCGAGCAGCGCCCCGTCAACCATCGGCAGTTGCCCGGACACGTAGACGATGTCACCGCTGCGCAACGCGGGCACGTAGGCGGCGACCGGCGGGGTCACTTTGGGCAGCTCAACGCCCAAGTCAGCGAGTCTGGCCATCACATCTGCGGTCATGTCAGCCCTCCTTCGGGCGCTTGAAATAAGCAACCACGCTCTCAGGGTCCATGCCGGAACCGAGCGCGACAAGCTCCCAGCCGTCCTCGCCGAAAGTGTCGAGGATCTGCTTGGTGTTGTGCTTCAACAGCGGTGCGGTGAGGTACTCCCAGCGGGTCATGTCTGCAGCCTAGGGCAGCCCGAGGCGACCCGCTCCTAGGCTCATGTCATGACCTCCGCGCCGATGCTGCACATCGTCAGCGGCAAGGGGGGCACGGGCAAGTCCACCATCGCCTGCGCCCTGGCCGTCGCGCTGGCGGAGTCGGGCAAGCGGGTCTTGGTGGTGGAGACTGAGGGACGGCAGTCGCTCGCCGCGCTGCTGGGCCTGCAATCCACGGGCTACACCGAGACTCGCGTCACTGGGCCTTGGGCCGGGGCGCTGTGGGCGCAGTCAATCGAGCCGGCGCCAGCGCTAGCGGACTACGTCGGGATGTTCTTCCCGCTGCCGGGTGCGGGAAGCGTGCTGCAGCGAAGCGGCGCCACGACTTTCGTCACCGCGCTTGCGCCGGGGCTGCGCGACGTGCTCATCACCGGCAAGTTCTGCGAGGCGGCCCGCCGCCGCCGCGGTCCGAGCTACCAGTTCGACGCGGTCGTCGTGGACGCGCCGCCCACCGGCCGGGTACACACGTTCCTCAACGTCACCAACGCGGTGTCGATGGTCTCCCCTCCGGGGACGGTCCGTGCGCACGCCGAACGCATCCGCGAAGTCATCGGACATCCACGCACACGAGTGCACCTGGTCGTGAACGACGATGAGGCAGCAGTAAGCGAGACGCGGGAGGCAGTTGTGGCGCTGGAGGCGTTGAACATCCACGTCGGCGCGGTCGTGCACAACCGAGCCCCGGCAGCGTGGCCGAACCTGCCCGGACCTGCCCGGGTCGAGGAACTCCTGCGGGCCGCGAACGTGGGCGCGCAACGGCAGGTGCTGGCAGAGGCGTTGCTACGCGCCGCTGACAGATGTGCGGCGCGTACGGCAGCGTCTGACGGGGCCGTCGCCCCCCTGCACGAGTGTGGGCACCCCATCATCGAGGTCCCCGAGACCACCGCCGCCACCGTCGCCGACTTGCCACTGCGTCTGGCACGGCTGATTGACCTGGAGATCATCGAGGGCCGCGGATGACCGGCGCCAACGCATTGGCGAATCTGGCGCTGTCGCCGGCGGTCTCCACCATCGTCTGCCTTGGGACCGGAGGTGTCGGCAAGACGACCACGGCAGCAGCGCTGGGCGCGTACGCGGCAGGCCACGGGCGCGCGGCACTGGTCGTGACAGTGGACCCGGCAGCGCGACTGGCCCAGATCATGGGGCAGCCCCAGCAAGGCGGTTTGATCGAGCAACCGAGCACGCCTTGGCAGCCGCATGCCGTCGCGCAAGCGTCCGGGCTGTCGATGGTGCACCTCGACGCGTCCGCTGTCTTCGACGCTGCGGTGCGCGAGGCGCTTCCGACGCAGCAGGCGCAGAGCCTGCTCGCGAACCGCTACTACCGGCTCGTCGCCGACGCATTCGCCGGCAGTGCGGACTACATGGCAGCGGAGCTCGTCGGCCGGCTCAGAGAGCGCGTGGAGCGCACGGGCGAGCTGCTCATCGTGGACACGGCACCCGCTGTCAGCGCATTCGAAGTGCTCGACGCTCCGGCACGGCTGGCCGCGTTCACCGACAGCAGGTTCGTGCGCACCCTGCGGGGAATCGGCAGCGGCGAGCGCGGCAGCGGCCTCACCCGGCGGCTCATCGGCGCGGTACTCGGCTCCGACCTCACGAGCGAGGTGGCTGAACTGCTCACCTCGCTGCACGCCGCGCTGATCGGGATGCGCGACCGCGCACACGACACTCTCGCGCACCTGACATCGCAGTCTTCTGCGTTCGTGCTTGTGACTCGGCCGGCGGCGGGCCAGGTGCAGCCGGTGCGAGAGGCCGCGGCGAACCTACGAGCGCGGGGCTACCGCATCGCGGTATGCGCAGTGAATCAAACCCCGCCGCTCGACCTCCGCTTCGGCATCTCCGATGACCTGGTTCGAGAAAGCGTGCGAGCCCTCGAGGCCCGCGGTGACTCTGAGTCCCTGAGCGTCAGCGATGCGTTGCGCCTCTTGCTGGAAGAGCACCGGGTCGACGCCGTCGCTGACAGCCTCGCCGATGAGCTCATCGAAGCCAGCGGAGCTGCCGGGGTGCGCCTGCCGCGCTCTGTGGCGATGAACCAGCCGGCCGCCTTGGCCGCGCTCATCGCGTCAGCGTGGTAAGCGTTCGCTGCCGGTGCTGACCTCCGGGGCGGAGGAAACCCGCAGGTCTATGACCTCCCCGGCCCCGTGCTGCTCGCGCGCTGTCAGCAGCAACGACCGCCAGGATCGCACATCGGGTCGGCGGCGCAGGATGGCGCGCCGCTCACGCTCAGTCATTCCGCCCCACACGCCGAACTCGACGCGGCTGTCCAGCGCCTCGGCCAGGCACTCGGTTCGCACCTCACAACCCATGCAGACGATCTTGGCTCGGTGCTGCGCGGCGCCTTGGACGAACAACGCGTCCGGGTCGCCGTCTGCGCAAGCGCCACGTGATGCCCACTGGTAAATCTCCGGGCCGATGCTTGCCATGAGATTCCCTCACTTTCGGTCTCGGGTCTGCAGTGTCGGGCTCGTACCCCGCACTGGATGGCTGCAGGTTAGGAGCGCGGGCCAGTTGCGCAGCAGACTTCTTCCGGACGATTCGCATGCGCACTTCATGACTACCTCCACTAGCACTACCAGCGCTCGTCGAGTCTTGCCTCAGGAGGCTTGCCCCCGGCTTACGCTGAGCCGGTGAGCGACAGACCTGCGTGGATGAGGCAGTGGGTCCGTCAACGTTCCGACGCGCTCATGCGCGTGCTGCTGCTGGCCGGCCTGGCGGTCGGTGCTGGTGTGGTGGTCGCGATCGGAGCGCTGCCGCTGGCCGCGCTGTTCGGTCTCGGAGTCAAGAGTGCGGCAGCGGGATTTGAATCTGCGCCGTCAGGGCTGTTGACGCCGGCGTTGCCGCAACAATCGACACTGCTTGCCGCTGACGGCACGAAAATCGCGACCGTGTACCTGCGCAACCGAATCGCGGTGCCGTTGAAAGACGTCTCGGTGACGATGCGTCACGCGATCATCGCGACTGAGGACGCACGTTTTTACGAGCACCCCGGAATCGACATCCGCGGCACCTCGCGGGCATTCCTGTCGAACTTGCTCGGAGGGCGAGTACAGGGCGGGTCCACCCTGACCCAGCAGTACGTCAAAAACGTGCTGATCGAGACGGCCTCCAGCGCAGACGCAGTGCGAGAGGCGCGCGCCCGCCGCCTGAGCCGCAAGGTTCGGGAGTTGCGCCTGGCAATGTCTTTGGAGCGCCGCCTGCCGAAGGACAGGATCCTGGAGAATTACCTCAACATCGCGTTTTTCGGCTCACATGCCTACGGCGTAGAGACCGCGGCACGGCGCTACTTCTCCAAGCCGGCGTCGAAACTGAACCTCGCAGAGGCAGCGACGCTGGCCGGCATCGTGCAGTCCCCGAGCCTGTTCAACCCGCTGATGCACCCGGAGCAGTCCAAGCACCGGCGCGCAGTCGTGCTGGCCCGCATGCTCGCCCAGGGCTACATCACCCGCGAGCAGGCGAAGGCTGCGGCGAGCATCCCGACGGCGAAACTGCTGAACGTGACCCCGTTCGAGAACGGCTGCCCTATCTCCAGTTACCCGTTCTTCTGCGACTACGTGCTGCAGTCGCTTCGTACTGACCCGGTGTTCGGGCCTGACGCCGCGACCCGCGAGCAACTGCTCCGCAACGGCGGCCTGGTCATCCGCACCACACTCGATGTGCGGGCGCAGGCGGCCGCGGCCAAGACCGTCGCGTCGTACATCCCGCCCAAGGACCCGAGCCGCAAGGCCGCGGCGCTGACGATGGTCCGCCCGGGAACCGGCGAGATCATGGCGATGGCGCAGAACCGCGCGTGGGGAACGAAGGGCCGTGGCAAGACCGCGGTGAACTACAACGTCGGGCGCGCGCACAACGGCATCATCGGCCTGCAGGCCGGGTCCACCTTCAAGGCCTTCGTCCTCGCGGCGGCATTGCACCAGCGGATGAACCCGTATCAAGGCATCTCCGCCCCCGCGGTCAACACGTTCAGCGGCTTCGTCAACTGCGACACCAGCGTGCACTTCCCCGCGTACACCGTTCACAACAGCAGCGCGAAGGAGAACGGCACCTTCACGATGTTCTCCGGCGCAGCCGCCAGTGTCAACACGTTCTTCATGGCTTTGGAGCAGAAGGCCGGCCTGTGCCAGTCGGCTGAGATGGCGACGGCGTTGGGGATCAAGGGCGGCGACGAACGCCCAGTTGAGGTCGTGCCGTCATTCACGCTCGGGACATCCCTGGTGACTCCGCTGGCGATGGCCAACGCTTACGCAACCTTCGCTGCGCACGGGCTCTACTGCGTCCCGCGGGCCGTCATCGAGGTCACGACGGAGAACGGGGCCTCGCTCGTCAAGCCGGCACCACAGTGTGAGCAGGTGCTCGACCGGCCCACAGCAGACGGGGTCACCAAGATTCTCCGCGGGATCATCAGCGGCCCGTTCCCGGGCCGGACCGGCGCAGCGCTCGGCATCGGCCGCGACGCCGCAGGCAAGACCGGAACGATCGACGACAACGCCTCGGTGTGGTTTGTCGGATTCACCCCCGATGCAGCCGCAGCCGTCTGGTGCGGCGACCCACGCGGCGGTCAGCGATACCCGATGCGCAACATCACCATCAACGGCAAGCACTACTCGCAGGTCTACGGGGCGACACTGCCCGGCCCCATCTGGCGCGACACCATGAAGGCCGCCCTGGCGCACCTGCCGGCGAGGGAGTTCGACCTGCAGACCTTCGCAGGCGACTGGACCAAGCCCGCCGCGGTGCTGTGGCCGCCGGACTTGCCGCCGCCGTCAGTGATCAACAGCGTCTACGAGTACTCGGCGCGGCCGGACAACTCGCTCGGCCCGCAGCCGACGCCGGTCAGGCCGTCGGCGTCGACGACTGTGGACGTGGCGCCGACGGAGAGTGCGGCGCCATCACAGGCCGCTAGCCCCTGACCCGTTCCGCAGGCAGACCGCGCCGGCCTCGAGCGCAGACACGGACGCTTCGCGGAAGCGTTCGCTCACGCAGGTGAAACCGCCGCGGACTACGCGGACGGTGTGGGGCAGATGCGTAGCCGTCGAACAGTGCGTCCACGACACGGTCGTACCGAGCGGCGGTCTCGCCGACGCATTTGCGATCGCTCAGTTCGCCAATTTGGCCCGAACTAGCGCCGCAACAGCACCGCCGTCTGCGCGGCCGGCGACCCGGGCCTGCACGGCCTTCATCACAGCGCCCATCGCAGACTGCCCGCTCGCTCCGGCGGCGGAAGCAGCGGCCACCTCGGCATCAACGATCTCCTCCAGTTCGGCGTCCGTCAGCGGCTGCGGAAGGTATCGCGCGAGCACCTCGCCCTCTGCGCGCTCCTTGTCGGCCAACTCGGCGCGGCCGGCGTCCTCGAACGCCGTGGCGGCCTCGCGGCGCTTCTTGGCCTCCTTGCTGATGACCGCGACGACCTCGGCGTCACTGAGCTCGCGAGCGACTTTGCCCGCAACCTCCTCGGTTGTGATGGCGGCAAGCGTCATGCGGATGGTGCTCGAGACCAACTCATCCCGGGCCTTCATGGCTGCGGTGAGGTCAGCGCGCAGTTGCTCTTTCAACGACATGCCCCAAGAGTGTCAGAGCGGCGGGCATTCAGCCGACCAGACACCGTGGCCACCACTGCCCGAGTCGGGTGTGCAGTCAGACACCAGGCCGGGCCGGCATCAGCGGCGCAGGCGCCCGCCGCCGTGGGTGGGTGCGCGGTGAACGGCCAGAGTTGCTCGTAGCCTTGCCGGGTGCAGCCACTTGCCGCCATCGGCCTCTGCGCAGCCGGAGGCTTGGCCTATTGCCTCACGGAGGCCAGGCTCTACGCCCTGCGACGGCTGGACATCCCCGCCCCGGCAGCCGCCGCCGGCATGCGCATCTTGCACATCTCGGACCTGCACCTCGCGCCGTGGGACACCGACCGGGCTCGCTGGGTCGCCTCGCTTGTCTCACTCGAGCCGGACCTGGTGATCGCCAGCGGCGACTTCCTCGCGCACCGCGATTCGGTGCGTCACGCGGCGCGGGCGCTAGCGCCGCTGCTGCCAATTCCGGGAGTGTTCGTGCTCGGCAGCAACGACTACTACGCCCCGCGGCTGAAGAACCCGCTGGCTTACCTCGGGGCGAACACCAAGCGTGTGCACGGGCGGGCCCTGCCCACCGACGACCTGCGGCGGCTGCTGGGCTCGGGCGGCTGGCTTGACCTCGACAACGCCCGCGGGCAGGTGAGTGTCCGCGGGGTGGCGGTGGAGATGCGCGGAACCGGGGACGCTCACATCGGCCTCGACGACTACCCCGCAGTCGCCGGCCCCTGGCAGCCTGAGTCTGCGCTGCGGATCTGCGTGACGCACGCGCCGTACGCCCGGGTGCTCGGCGCGATGACGGCCGACCAGCCGGACTTGGTGTTCGCCGGCCACACCCACGGCGGGCAGATCACGATCCCGTTCGTCACCGCGTTGACGACGAACTGCGACCTGCCGGTGCGCCAGGCGCGCGGGCTCTCGTGGCTGTCCGGCCCTCACGGCCCGGTGCCGCTGCATGTCTCAGCAGGCGTGGGCACGTCGCCGGTGTTTCCCGTCCGGCTGGGATGCCGGCCAGAGGCCACCCTCATAACCCTGACCGGGTGAGGGTCCGCCCCGGGAAACGTCGTCAGGGGCAGCGTCGACGCTGCGGTCACCCCGCATGTGCGGGAAAGAACGGGTTGCTGCCAGACATTAAACGGGCAGGCAAAGCCGCGAACAGGTTCACGTGCCCGGGTCAGGCGCGTAGCCTCACTGCATTCTCGAGAGGACGGACTCACATGAGGTCTCGCACGACGATGGTGGCAGCCGCCACGTTCATGCTGGGCGCAACAGTGCTCGCGCCCGCCACTGCGGCGGCGCCTGCCGCGCCGGCGACCCAGCCGTATGTGGTGCTCAGCGTGAGCCAGAGCGGCGGGTTCGTCCCGATGGAGTGGGCCCACATGCGCACGCCGCAGGCAGTGCTCTACAGCGACGGCACACTGCTCGCCACATCGTTAGTGACGACGGCCATCTACCCGGGTCCGGCCGCGCCGACAGTCCTACGCAAGGTCGCCCCCGGCAGCATCCAGCTCATCCTCGCCGCCGCGGATGCGGCGAAGGTGACTGACCCCAAGTTCGACTGGGGAATCCCGGGGGTCGCAGACGTGCCGAGCACTGACTTCATCTCACAGCGGGCGCCGAAAGGTCCCACCACGTTCGTCTCGGTCTACGCGCTCGGGATGACCGGTCCCGGATTGACGAGAACCCAGGTTGCTGCGCGTAAAGCCGCAGCAGGCTTGGTGAGCGACTTGACTTCGTTCAGCGGCACGCTCATCCCGACGAAGTCCATGCCCACACGCTGGGTCTCGCCACGCTGGGCCTTCTGGGCCACGCCGGCGCAGGCAGATGAATTCTCGGTGGTTCGACGTTGGTTTGGCGCGAAGCCACTGCGCGAGTCAACGACCTGCGTCGACTTCACGACGACGGAGAACCGCACGCTGGTGTCATTGCTACCGAAACTGAACCAGGCATCGCGCTGGCTCTCGGACGGGAAGACCTGGCAACTGCGCCTGCGCCCCCTGTTCCCGCACGAGGCCGGGTGCGCGGCGCAGCGGTAACGCTCCCACACCACTCATGAGACGAGGCGCGCACATCCGTTGGACCAGGCCGTCGCGTGGATCGACTACGTCGGTGGGCGTCGCGCAAGCCCAGGCATTCGCGGCGCGGGGCGCCAGGGCATCGAGCCTTCATGCGGCCTGAGCGATGAGCACGCCCAACCACAACGCTGCGAGCGCGGAATGTGCGCCGATTCCTGCTCGACGCGCGACAGAGTCGGGGTGACAGGATTTGAACCTGCGACCTCTTCGTCCCGAACGAAGCGCGCTACCAAGCTGCGCTACACCCCGAAGTGCCCCGCGAGTCTAGCCAAGCCGGGAGCCGGGGTTAGCGGTGGCACCCGCCTGCAGCGCGCGCACCACGCAGCCGAGCGCAGGCGATCAACTGAGCTCAGCTGCGACCAGCTCAGCGATCTGCGCCGTGTTCAGGGCAGCGCCCTTGCGCAGGTTGTCGCCGCAGACGAACAAGTCCAGGGCCTTGACGTCGTCGTGCGCGCGGCGGATGCGCCCCACGTACGTGTCATCCTGGCCGACCACGTCGATAGGCGTCGGGAACTGCGCAGCGGCCGGGTCGTCGACCACAGTGACACCTGGTGCTTCGCGCAGCAACTGCCGGGCCTGCTCTGCATCCACCTCTGACGCGAACTTCGCATGCACCGCGAGTGAGTGCGTGGTGACAACCGGCACCCGAACGCAGGTTGCTGCGACCTTCAAGCCGGGCAGGCCGAGAATCTTGCGGGACTCGTTGCGCACCTTGTCTTCCTCGCTGCTGAACCCCCCTTCCCGCAGTGAGCCGGCCCACGGGATGACGTTCAGCGCCAGCGGCGCGGGAAATGGCGAGGGCGTATTCGGCATCACCGCGCGCACATCGCCCGTGACATCACCGAGTTCGGCGCCCGCCACGGCGTCGATCTGACCGCGTAGGGCATCGACACCGGGCTGGCCGGCCCCGGACGCGGCTTGATACGACGCGACGACGATCTCCTCAAGCCCCCAGCGAGTGTGCAGGGCCCCGAGAACCACGATCATCGACAGCGTCGTGCAGTTCGGGTTCGCGATGATTCCGCGCGGCCGCTGCGTGATCTGGTCAGCGTTGACCTCTGGCACGACTAGTGGGACGTCAGCATCCATCCGGAACGCGCCGCTGTTGTCCACCACGACGACGCCCTTGGCCGCGGCCACCGGCGCCCACTGCGCTGACACCTCATCCGGGACGTCGAACATCGCGACATCGACGCCGTCGAAAACAGATTCCGTCAGTTCCTGCACCACCACCGGCACACCACGCACATCGCGGGTCTGGCCGGCGCTGCGGACAGACGCGATGAGGCGGATCTCGCCCCACACATCCGGGCGCGTGGAGAGGATGCCGCGCATCACAGTGCCGACGGCGCCGGTGGCGCCAACCACGGCCAGGGTGGGTTTGCGGCTCATCGGCCGCTGCCCGCGTAGACCACGGCTTCGCCACTGGCATCGAGACCGAAAGCGGTGTGAACCGCTTGGGCTGCCTGCTGGGCGGTCTCGGCACGGGTCACGACGCTGATGCGGATCTCCGACGTGGAGATGAGCTCGACGTTGACGCCAGCGTGCGCGAGGGCAGAGAAGAACGTCGCGGAGACGCCGGGGTGCTGTTTCATCCCAGCGCCGATGAGGGACACCTTGGCGATGTGCTCGTCGTGCAGAAGCTCGTCGAAGCCGATGCGGTCGCGCGAGGACTCCAGGGCCGCCCGGGCTGTGGCGACTGAGCCGGTCGGGCACGTGAATGTCACGTCGGTGCGTCCGGTGGTCTTCGCCGAAACGTTCTGCACGATCATGTCGATGTTCACGTCCGCGCCGGCGAGGGCCTCGAAGATGGCCGCCGCGCGGCCCGGCTCATCGGGCACGGATGTGATGGTCACCTTGGCGTCAGAGAGGTCGACTGCGACCCCGGCGATGATGGGCTGCTCCATGGCATGTCCTTCCTCTTCCATGCGCGCGCGCGATGTGATGGCCGTGCCTGGGTGCTGCGAGAACGACGACCGCACGAACAGCGCAAGCGCGGCGCGGCGGGCGTACTCCACGCAGCGCAGGTGCAGCACTTTCGCGCCAGCGGCGGCGAACTCGAGCATCTCCTCGTACTCCAACCGCGGCAGCTGCCGGGCGGCCGGCACCAGCCTCGGGTCGGCGGAGAAGACACCATCGACGTCGGTGTAGATCTCGCACATGTCGGCGGCGAGTGCGACGGCGAGTGCGACCGCGGTGGTGTCTGAGCCGCCGCGGCCGAGGGTGGTGATGTCCTTGGTCTCGCGGCTGAACCCCTGGAAGCCCGCGATGATGGGGATCGCCCCGTCCGCGAGGGCCTCCTGCACCCGAACCGGCGTCACCTCGACGATACGCGCGGCGCCGTGCTGGCTGTCGGTGATGAGACCGGCCTGCGAGCCGGTGAAGGAGCGGCCCTCGAACCCGAGGTCGTGAATGGCCATCGCCAGCAGCGCCATCGAGATGCGTTCGCCGGATGTGAGCAGCATGTCGTACTCGCGGGGCGCGGGGGCGGCACTCACCTGTTGCGCGAGGTCGATGAGGTCGTCGGTGGTGTCACCCATCGCGGAGACCACGACTACGACTTGGTTCCCCGCCGCCACGGTCTCGACGATGCGGCGCGCCACGCGCAGGATGCTGGCGGCGTCGGCCACGGACGAGCCGCCGTATTTCTGGACGATGAGGGCCACGGTGTCAGTCCTGGATCTTCCGCCGCCCGTGGAAGGCGCGCCCGAGCGTCACTTCGTCGGCGTACTCGAGGTCGCCGCCCACCGGCAATCCGCTGGCCAGCACGCTGACGGCCACACCGAGCGGCGTGAGCCGGCCGATGAGGAACGTCGCCGTGGCCTCACCCTCGAGGTTCGGGTCGGTGGCGATGATGACCTCGGTGACCGCGCTGCCCTCGCAGCGGGCGAGCAACTCACGGATGCGCAGCTGCTCGGCCGTGACACCGTCCATCGGGCTCAAGGAGCCGCCGAGGACGTGGTAGCGGCCGTTGAACTCACGGGTCTTCTCGATCGCGATGACGTCTTTGGGCTCCTCGACAACGCAGATGACGGCCGGGTCGCGGCGCTCGTCGCGGCAGACGCGGCACAGTTCCTGCGCGGCGACGTTGAAACACACCGAGCAGAAGCGCGCTTGGGTGCGCACGTCGGTGATGACCTGCGCGAGGCGCTCCATGTCAGCCGGGTCGGAGTGCAGAAGGTGGAAGGCGATGCGCTGCGCTCCCTTCGGTCCCACGCCCGGTAGCCGGCCGAGCTCGTCGATGAGGTCTTGGACCACGCCCTCGTAGATGCTCATGGCTGGTCGTTCGTCTCAAACTCGCTGATAACCGTGCCGCCGAGAAGTTTCGTCACCGCTTCGACGCCGACCGGGCCGCTGGCGACGACGTCATCATCGTCGCGCGCGCCCGCGATGTCGTCGGGGGCGCTGGCGGGGCCAGAACCGGCGGCGAAGTCCACGCGCACATCGATGCCGAACTGTGCACGCACGGCGGCGCGGACGACCTCATCGAGTCCGCGCTGGCGCGCATTCGCCACCAGCGGCGCCGTGGGCAGGACCACCTGCAGCACATCCGCAGCCACGACGGCCCGGGAGCCGTTGAGCAAGCTCCAGGACACCTTGCTCTGGGTGCCGATGGCCTCGACGACTCCAGCCCAGGCTGCGGCGACGGCAGCGAGGCCGGCTGAGTCGGCCCGCGGTGCCGACTCCGAAGCGGCAGCGACTGGGTTGGCTGCTGGCGCCGACGCCGTGCCCGAGGTCACCGTGGAGATGGCCGGGGGCGGCGGGGGCGCAGACCGGGTACGTGACGGGGCCGTCGCCGGCGGTTGGGGTGCGACCGCGGGCGATTGCGAGGGTTGGCCGGTCGTGCGGGTCGGGGCGGTCGCCGGCGAACTTGCCTCGGCGGCGGCAGCGGTCTGCGACCCGGCGGGTGCGGGCACGGCTGCAGATTCGGATGCGTGGCCAGCGGTTGGTGCGTCCGCGGCCGCGGCCGCAGGCGCGGACGATGCCGCAGGCGCGGCAGGTGCGCCGGAGGTTGGCGTGGGGCTGCCTGCCCCCGTAGTTGCAGGCGCGGCAGCAGCACCGGATGGCGTCCGTGAACCGCTGGCTCCGGGCCCTGCCGGATGCGCAGCGTCAGCGGGCAGCAGCAGTCGTGCGCAGAGCAACTCCAGCTGCAGCCGTGGGGCCGTGGCGCCGCGCAAGTCAGACATGCCCTCGCTGACGATTCGCGCCAGCCCACTTGCCCGGATGGCACCGAGGGACTGGGCTTGCTCGCGCATCGCGGCGAAGGACGT
>JAGWWW010000086.1 GCA_018970205.1 Actinomycetales bacterium | reverse complement strand
ATGCCGGAGTCAGCGCACGCCCACAACGCTTTTCGCACGAGCACATCAACCACCGCCTCTTGGAACGCCGCAGCCACGTCGGCCACCGGCACCGGCTCCCCCGCGCGCTGGCGGGCCTCGGTCCAGCGCGCGACCGCAGTCTTCAACCCTGAGAAGGAGAAGTCGTAGCGGTGCTCGACGAGGTCCTTGCTGGCAGTCAGCCCTCGCGGGAAGTCGATGGCGTCCGGAGCGCCCTCGCGAGCGGCGCGGTCGATGTGGGGGCCGCCGGGGAAAGGCAGTCCAAGCACCCGCGCAACCTTGTCGAACGCCTCCCCAGCCGCATCGTCCAGCGTCGCCCCGAGCGGTGTGACGTCGTGCGTGACGTCAGCCACGCGCAGCAGCGAGGAATGCCCGCCGGAAACCAGCATCGCGATCATCGGCTGCGGCAGCGGGCCGTGATCGAGGGCGTCGACCGCCACGTGCGCGGCGAGGTGGTTCACGCCGTAGAACGGCACGCCGAGCGCAGCGGCATACGCCTTGGCACTGGCCACGCCGACCAGCAGCGCGCCGACCAACCCGGGCCCAGCAGTGACCGCCACGGCGTCGATGTCGCTCATGCGCACGCCAGCAGTGGCCAGCGCCCGCTCCACGCTCGGCACCAATGCCTCGAGGTGCGCGCGGCTGGCGACCTCGGGCACCACGCCGCCGAACCGCGCATGCTCCTCCACGCTGCTCGCGATCTCGTTGGCCAGCAAGGTGCTGCCGCGCACGATGCCGATGCCAGTCTCATCGCAGGAGGTCTCGATGCCGAGCACCAAGGGTTCGCTAGACATCGCCCACCTCGATGCGCGTTGATTCGGCGGCGTCTGATTCCGGCGTAGGTGCGGCAAGGTGTTTGCTCATCAGCACCGCGTCACGGCCCAGGCCGTAGTAGTTGGTCCGGCGCCCAACCTCTTGGTAGCCGAGTGCGGCATACATGCCGCGCGCAGCGGAGTTGGCATCCTCCACCTCAAGATGCAGCAGGCCACAACCGCGCGCGGCCGCGGTCTGCTCGAGATGCGCAACCAAGACGCGGCCGATTCCACGTCGCTGTGCTTGCGGATGCACTGCAACTGTCAGCACCTCCGCTTCGGGCGCGATGAACTGCACCCCGGCGTAGCCGAGGACCGCGCAGCCCCCCACGCTGCTATGGGCTGCGGCCGCACCGCCGCCCGCTGTGCTTTCTACAAACGTGTCGTCGATCGGGACGACGCTGTGGATGTGTGTATCGCCGACACCGGCAGCGGAAGTCTCGTCTTCTCCATCACCGGAGCCAGTGGAGTCCGCGACCGCACCGCCGAGGACGCCAAGCGCGACGACGTAGTCCTTCAACCCCGGCACGCCCTCGAGTTCGGACCAGAATCCGGCTTCGGTCCACGCGTCGGCGCCGAAGCACTGCTGCTCGATGCCGAGGACCTCGTCGATGTGGCCCCAGATCATCGACTCGATGGTCATGCTCACGGCGACACCTCGTGCAAACCCGACCACGTGCACACATCGGCCGGCACTCTCATGTCACAGTC
>JAGWWW010000042.1 GCA_018970205.1 Actinomycetales bacterium | reverse complement strand
CGCCTAGTCCGGTCTATGGCGCCCGCCTGCTAAGCGGGTTGAGGACCAAAATCCTCTCGAGGGTTCAAATCCCTCCTTCTCCGCCACGGGTGGGCGTTCATGCAACGCATCAGAGGCCCAGGGTGCCTATGGGCACGACGTGCACGCCGTCCTTTCGCAGGTACGCCGGTCCCGTGGATGTGATCACTGCGAGGACTGCAGGCTCGCCGCAGACGGCTGTGTCGACGATCGTACGGAAAGCCAGAAGTTGAGCCGCCGCCGCGTCGATAGCCCCGGCGCCCAGCTTGATCTCGAAGGCGCCCCACCGGCCGTCGAGGCACTGCACGATTGCGTCTATTTCGAGATTGTTGTTGTCCCGGTCGTGGTAGCCGCTGGCATCAAGCGCCGACGCCAGTACGCGCAGGTCTCGGACCACCAGACTCTCGAAGAGCAGACCTAGTGTCTCGGGGTCGCGGAGTAGTCGTTGGGGTGAAGCACCCATTGCCGCCACCGCGAGTGACGGATCGACGAAGTGCCGCTTTGGCGAGACGCGCACATGGGAACGTGACCGCAACGCCGGTGACCATGCAGGCTGGTTTTCGACAATCATGAGCCGCTCAAGGGCCGAGATGTAGTCCGAAGCAGTCTTTCGGTCGATTGAGTCGCCGAATTGGGACACATCCGCCGTGACGGTGGTGACGGCGGCCTGCGTGGCCGTATGCCTCGCGAGTGATCTCAACAGCAGCCGGACCTTCTCAGGATCGCGTCGTGATCCTGAGAGCAACAGCACATCGACATGACAGGTCTGGTCCAAGTAGTCGTTCAAGCGGCGTGAGCACGTGCGCGCATCGAGGCCAAGCAGCGCCGGCCAGCCGCCCTGAGCGACGAGATCTGCGAGCACCTCCACCGTCATCCCCGGGTCTGGCGCAGGCTGTGCGTGGCCGTCCAGGAGTTTGCCGAGGGACACTTCTGCAGAGCTATTCCGACTCTCGGACAGACTCATCGGGCGCATTCGCATCGCTGAGATTCGGCCAGCGCCAGAGTGGCGGCGGGCGTCGTCAGTTGGCTGTGCAGACCCGGTCAAGATGAACTGGCCGTGCTGTTTTCGATCGTCTACCGCACGTCGAACGTGATCCCAGACGGTTGGAGCGAGTTGCCACTCATCAATCAGGAGCGGAGCTGGCTGGGCGAGCACCGTTCCTGGGGCGACGTCAACTGCGAGGCGGCTGGCAGTGTCCACATCGAGCCGGATTTCTGACCGGGCCTGCTGCCGTGCGGTCTCGGTCTTGCCGCAGGCCTTAGGGCCTTCGATGAGGACCGCACCGGCGGACGTCAGACGCTCCGTTAGGGCTGCATCCGCGACCCTCGGCAGATAAACCATGACAGCAGGCCTCTCAACTTACCCAGATTGTAGCGGTTAGCGTACCCAGATTGAAGCGCCCAATCAGCCCGGAACGTAGACACCTAACGCTGGTCAAGCCGGTCCCGTCGACGCGTATTGTGGTGAGCCGCTGGGCCGACGACGTGCCGGCGCAGCGGAGCAAGGCGAGGGAGTAGGCATGGACCGGATCAGCCATTACATCGACGGCAAGCACTGGGACGCGCCTGCCGGCCGCACAGGCCCGGTCTTCGACCCCGCCCGCGGGGTGCAGACCTCTGAGGTGGCCTTCGCTGACACAGCCACAGTCGATGCGGCTGTCGCGGCGGCCGCTCGGGCGTTCGAGTCCTGGCGCCACGTCTCCTTGGCCCAGCGCGCGAGCGTCATGTTCGCCTTCCGCGAGATCCTCAACGCGCGCAAGGAGGAACTCGCGGCGGCTATCACCGCCGAGCATGGCAAGGTCCTCTCCGACGCTCTCGGGGAGGTCAACCGCGGTCTGGAGGTCGTCGACTTCGCCTGCGGAATCCCACACCTGCTGAAGGGCTCGTTCAGCGAGAACGTCTCCACCAACGTCGATGTGTACTCACTCCGGCAGCCGGTCGGCGTCGTCGCCGCTATCTCGCCGTTCAACTTCCCCGCGATGGTCCCGATGTGGTTCTTCCCCATCGCCATCGCGTGCGGGAACACCGTGGTGCTCAAGCCGAGCGAGAAGGACCCCAGCGCCGTGATGCTGCTCGCGCAGTGGTTCACCGAGGCCGGGCTGCCCGCTGGGGTTCTGAATGTCGTCCACGGCGACAAGGTGGCGGTCGACCGCCTGCTCGAGCACGAAGATGTCCGGGCGGTCTCGTTCGTCGGCTCGACCCCCATCGCCCGCTACATCTACGAGACGGGCACCCGCAACGGCAAGCGCGTGCAGGCGCTCGGTGGCGCGAAGAACCACATGGTGGTGCTGCCCGACGCCGACCTCGACCTCGCCGCAGATGCCGCCGTCAACGCCGGCTTCGGCTCCGCCGGCGAGCGTTGTATGGCCATCTCTGCGCTGGTCGTGGTCGAGCCGGTGGCCGATGATCTGGTCGCCAAGATCGCCGAGCGCATCGCCAGACTGCGCACCGGCGACGGCCGCCGCGACGTGGACATGGGCCCGTTGGTGACTCGGGAACATCGCGACAAAGTGGCCGGATACGTCGCCGCTGGTGAGGCCGCTGGCGTGCGCGTAGTGGTGGACGGTCGGGGAGTCTCAGTCGACGGGGATGACGTCGGTTTCTGGCTGGGCCCAACGCTTCTCGACGGCGTCACCCCGCAGATGTCGGTCTACACCGACGAGATCTTCGGGCCGGTGCTTTCGGTCATCCGCGTCAATTCGTACGACGAGGCGCTGGCGCTGGTGAACTCCCACCCCTACGGCAACGGCACCGCAATCTTCACCAACGACGGCGGCGCAGCCCGGCGCTACCAGCACGAGGTCGAGGTCGGCATGGTGGGCATCAACGTGCCCATCCCGGTGCCGATGGCGTACTACTCCTTCGGGGGCTGGAAGTCCTCCCTGTTCGGAGACCTGCACGCGCACGGTAGCGAGGGCGTGCAGTTCTTCACCCGGGGCAAGGTCGTCACCAGCCGCTGGCTCGACCCCAGCCATGGCGGCATCAACCTCGGCTTCCCGCAGAACCGCTGAGGCGGGCGCGAAGCCGGCGGGCGAGCAGACGCGTGACGGTGTCGGGCTCGCCGCAGTCCATGTGGAGGCTGGGGTCCATGTGGAGGCCCTGGAGGGCACGACCTAGGCGCGCCAGACCCCGGTAGTTGACGCGGCCACCGCGCTGCCGGCCCGGCCATCCCCGAGCGCGCCGGGCGAGGCGGTGCGATACTCACGCCGTGCCACGACTCATTGCAGGCAGCGTCGCAGAGAACCGCGACCTCCGGCAGTCCGCACTCGTGTCCGCGGCTCAGCAGATCGCGGTGGACCAAGGCATCGCGGCCGTGACAGTCGCCGCCGTCGCCAAGCGCGCCGGGCTTTCGCGCTCGAGTGTCTACGCCTACTTCGACTCCGCGGCTGATCTTCTGGCTGATGTCATTGCCGATGAACTCGACGCCATGGCGCAGGCTCTGACCGCCGCGGTGGCGGACGTCGCCGACCCGGCCATGGTCATCCACCGCTGGATCACGTTCTCCCTCGACTACATCGCGGACGGCCGACACGCGCTGGCCAGGTCCGCGGGCCAAGTCAACCTGCCGCCGACGAGACGGGCCCAAATCGGCGACCTTCACAGGAGGCTGATGGACCCGCTGGTGTCGGCGCTCACGGCTGCCGGCGCGCGCGATGCGGTTCGCGCGGCTCAGCAAGTGGCAGCCGTCTTGGATGTGGCGGTCCGCCGTATCGAGTCTGGTGCGGACGCGGGAACTGAGGCCGCGGCCGCCATCTCCTTCGCGCTCGGCGGCCTTCGGCCGGCCTGAGAGCCCCGCCTGGCTACTGCACCCCGTACGTCGTGCGTGCCGTGGCCGATGTCCATTTGTCCTGCTTCTCGGCAGCGAACGCCGTGAGGGTGCAGTTTCCCTTCGCCACGAAGCGAACGGTCCAACCGCCGCTGGTCGCACTGACCGTGCAGGCGGCGTCCGACGTCGACAGAGCCACTGGCTGCTCCATGCTCGTCTTGAACGCGCTGCTGCGCAGCGTCAACGACCCACCCACTTTGCGACTGGATGGTTTGGGCCAGGTCGCGGCGATGGTCTGAACGGCGGGGTTCAGGTAGAACGGGAAGTTCACCGACAGCGGCGCATAGGTGTTGTTGCCGCGGGTGGTCGCCGCAATCGCACACACACCGACGCCCTTGAGGGCGGTGACGACCTGACCGTTCACCGCGCAATCCGGCGTCAAGGACGACAGCGTCGCCTTGGCACCAGATTTGGTCGCAACCCGCAGGTAGACAGGCGTGCGGTAGTCGAGTCGCCCGGCTTGGTTCGGCTGCAAGGTCGTGGTGCCGTAGGAAGCGGTCGCGCTGTCCGCCGTGCGCACCCGGCCGCCGGCGGCGAAGGCCAGCGGCACAACGCGGATCAGGCTGTAATCGCCGCGGTTGTTGTGGTCCCCCCGCGCATAGACCACGCAGGATTCGGCCAGACAGTTGACGGTGGTTGCAGTCGGCGCGGACGGAGACGCCTTCCCGTCGAAACTCGACTGCACGGTGATCGACACCGGGGAGGTGGCGCTGCCCGGGGTGCCGGAGGTCACCCACTGCGTTGATGCCTGGTCGCAGATCGACGGCACGTCCATCGGCCCGGCTGCGGCCTTGCACACCGAGACATACACGCCGAGGTTGCCCGACAGACCGGAGACGGTCACCGTCACGTTGTCGCCGCTTCTCAACCCGGCTGTGGGCGTCACGCTCACGCCGTATCCAGCCGCGTGCGCGGGGCTGAGGCAGCTGGCGGCGACCAGCGCCACCACGGCGAACGTGAGTGCCAGCCTCGATTCCTTGGCAGGAGACGCTGTCATCTTCATGGGTTTCGCGGTCCTATCTCTTCGTGAAGGTGACGGGGACGAATACGTCCGCCCCCCTGAACCCGGTGTTGGTGTGGTCGGCGCGGACGGTGATGGCGCACTTGACTTTCCGACAGTCGAACTTCCCGATGGTGGGTCCGACCTTGACTCGGACGTCGAATTTTCCGTCGATCCCGAACGGCACCGCGACGCCGATGCCGTAGGGGGGAGGGTTCGATGAAACCCATGCAGATGCCTGCGTCGAGCCGGTCATGTCGGCACCGCCCCCACATGGCGTGGGCACCTGTCCACGCGGCACAACCCTGCACAGGCCGACGTAGATCCCGACAGTCTCGTCGAAGCCCCTGCCCACGATGCGCACGACGGCCCCGCGCGCGGGTAGCCCGCGTGCCTGCGACACCCGGATCGACTGCCCGTGTGCGCCCCGGCCCGTGACCCATGTCTTGCTTGCTGAGGACTGCGCTGGCTCCGCCCCAGCGGCGATCGGCGCCGTGCCGGTCGCAAGGAGGATGGCCGCGGCCGCGAGCGCTGCTGCTCGTGGCGTGGCTGACTTCATGGGCGAAGTCTGTGCCCTGCCCCAGGGTCCGCGCCTGACGCAGCGTCGCGAAAATGTCGACGCAGCGTCGATATCGCTGCTGGCGCAGCGAGCGTAGGTTTGCGCCATGTTCCGCGCACGTGTGCTGTGTCTCGTCGCGGCGGTCGCACTCGCCGGGTGTCAGAGCGCCCCGCGGCAGCCGGACGAGGCTGGCCCGGCGTCAAGGAGTCACTCCGCAGACTTGGTCGTGTCTATCCCAGCGGCAGATGTGCGCGCACCGGGATTGTCCCCAGTTGCCCCCGTGCCTGGTGGGCGGGCGCTGGACCGCATGGGTCGCACTGTGAGTGTGGCTGATCCGCGCCGGGTGGTCAGCGTGGCCAGCGGAGCTGCGGAGACGATCGCGGCCCTGGGGCTGGCATCCACGGTCGTCGGGCGCGACATCGCCAGTGACGGCCCGAGCCTGCACTCAGTGCCGGTGGTGACCGACGCCCACGCCATCTCGGTCGAGAAGGTGCTCGCAACCCAACCCACGCTGGTCGTCGTCGATGACCAGACCACTCCGACCGCGGCAGTTGACGCCATCGAGCGGGCTGGCGTGCAGGTGATCGAGGTTCCACAAGCGTGGTCATTGCCCGCGGTCGCGCCCCGAATCCGTGCGCTCGCCGCCGCATTGGGCGTCCCTGCACGGGGCACAGACCTCATCGCCCGCATGACGCGGGCAGCGGCACCGGTCGCGACGAACACCGCCAGCGCACCACGCGTCGCTTTCCTGTACTTGCGCGGCACCGCGGCGGTCTACCTCTTGGGTGGGCGCGGCTCGGGGGCCGACTCACTGATTGCGGCAGCCGGCGGCATCGACGTGGGGGCCGAGGCGAGGCTGCGCTCATTCACCCCCATCACGCCCGAGTCGATGGCGAGGATTCGCCCGGATGTGCTGCTGGTCATGACTAAGGGTCTGCAGTCCGTCGGAGGGCTCACTGGGCTCCGCGCATTACCTGGGGTCAAACAGACGCCCGCCGCCCAACACGGCAGGGTCATCGCGGTCGACGACGCAACCTTGCTCTCATTCGGGGTGGACTCATACCGACTCGTGGGCCGACTTGCTGCCGCCTTGCGCCAGGTCATGCATGTCTGACGATAAGACGGCTGTGGCCGGGCCACGGGGGACCGCAGTGGTGCCGCGCGTGCACGGGATACCCGGCTGGGCTGGAGCAGTGCTCGTCCTTGGCATCGTGCTGCTGACCGCGGCGCTCGCAATCGGATTCGGACCGACACGGGTGCCGCTGCACGATGTGGCGGCCGCGCTCCTAGGCCGAAGCCCCGGTGGTTTCGCGTCGCAAATCGTGCTGCAAGTCCGATTGCCTCGTGTGTGCGCGGCGTTGGCATGCGGCGCGGCCTTGGCGATGGCCGGCGCGCTGGTGCAGGCCACCTTCGCAAACCCGTTGGTCGACGTAAGCCTGGTGGGCATCGCTCCGGTGGCGTGCGTAGGAGCCGTTGTGGCGGCAGCGCTGTTCGGGACGGCCAACGTGGTGCTCGCCGCAGGAGCCGCTCTGGGTTTGACTCTGGCGACCTTGTCTGCCTTGGCCCGCGTGCGGGTGACGGACCTGCGCTTCACCTTGCTCGGCGTGGCCTTCGGCGCACTCTGCGCAGCGCTGCTGGGAGTGCTGGTGAGCATCCCCTCGATTGCCGGCGGCCGCTCGGTTGCGTCGTGGGTGTTCGGTTCCCTCGCTTTGGCAGATTGGCCCCGGGTGGCGGTGCTGGTGGTCGCTACCGCTGTCGCGAGTGTGTTCCTGCATCGCGCCGCGCGTTCACTGGATGTCGCGTGCCTCGGTGAAGCTCCCGCCCGGCGGCTCGGAGTCGATGTCCAGCGCGCCCGGCGCCGCTGGATCGTCGCCATCGCGCTGTTGGTGGCCCCGGCCGTCTCAATGTTCGGTGTGATTGGCTTCCTGGGAATCGCGGTCCCGCATGCACTGAGGCTGGTCGGCATCCGCGCCCACCGGTTGTTGCTCCCGCTGAGCGCCGCAGCAGGGGCTTGGATGCTCCTGGTGGCCGACACTGCCGCGCGCAGCGGGTTCGGGGGCAATGAGGTGCCGGTGAGTTTCCTGCTGGCACTCATTGGGGCGCCGATTTTGATGCGCGCGACACTGCGGGGCAGCCGTGGCTGAGCGCATCGCACCTGAGGAAAGCGTCAGACTCGTCGCCAAGGAACTCCGCGCAGGTTCAGCTGTCGTGCTGCGGGACCTCGATGTGTCGTTCGCCGCCGGTCAAGTCCACGCCGTCGTGGGCGGCAACGGCAGTGGCAAGACGACTTTGCTCCGAGCGCTCGCCGGAGACGACGTCGCCGGCGTCACCGGGCTGTGGTGGTTTGGATCTGACGCCCGCGCGATGGGGGCCAGAGACCAAGCGCGGATTCGAGCTTGCGTGTTCGGCGATGCCATCCCCGCATTCGGTCTCACATGCGAGGAATTCGTCGGACTTGGCGTGCAGACCGCGGTGGGCTCGCGTGGGATCCGCGACCTTGCCATGCAGGCGCTAGCCCAGTGCTCTGTGGCACACCACGCTCGTCGCAGCATCGATGTGCTGTCCGGCGGGGAGCTCGCCAGAGTGCGCCTGGCCCAAGCGCTGGCCATGCAGCCTCGCCTGTTGATCCTCGACGAGCCCGACGCCGCGCTGGATGCACAAGCCCGACTGGAGGTCCACGCATTGCTCAGCGATGTGCCGGCTACCGTTGTCTTCGTCTCGCATGACATCGCCGCCGCACACGCGCACGCCGACCAGGTCTGGCGAGTGCACGAGGGACGGCTCACGCTGAGCGGTGCGGAGCCGATGCGGGCCTAATGGCTGGGATGTAGCAGCGCTAGGGGTGTCCGAGCCACGGGGCTCGTGGCTGGGTAGACTCTGCTACTGCTTCACCAGCGCCCGTAGCTCAACGGATAGAGCATCTGACTACGGATCAGAAGGTTAGAGGTTCGAATCCTCTCGGGCGCGCAACCGGGGTTCAATTGATTCCCCACTCAAAATCTGGCGATTCTGCCCCTTGGTGGCGATTTCCCACACCTTGGAGATCGCCATGAAAACACTCTTGCTCAGCCACCCGCTCAGCCACCGCTCACCACATTCTTGTGGCAGCAGTACACAAATTAAACCGTGGACTTGCTTTTACGCTCTCAAAATCCCTCCTGCATCTCTATGCACCAGCACTCCGCACCCTGCGAACGTGCCACGACGAGAGGACGTGACCGATGCACCAACGATGAATGCCAGCGTGGGCTGGCTTTCAGGTTGGAGGTCATCGTGCACGAACTCTCCGTGGCACTCACGATCCCGCAGACTGCCCAGAAACTCGGCGTTTCACGCAGCACTGTCTACCGGCTCATCAACGACGGAGTACTCGCCGCAGTCCCTGTTCGCTGCGTTCTACGCGTGCGCCCCAAAGACATCGAGCGTTACCTCGATCACCAGCAGCGCATCCAGCGCGAGCGGCTGGTGAGGCTATGAGTACCAAACCCAAAGCCGGTAACGGTGAAGGCTCGATTCGGCGTGACAAGAACGGCCGCTACGTCGTGGAGTTGTCTATTGGCCGGCGCCCGGATGGAACTCGGCGACGCATTCGAAGGACAGCACCGACACTGGCAGAAGCTAAGAAGTTGCGCACCACATTGCTAGCTCAGCAGCAATCTGGAACACTCGTTGAGCACAGCGCCTACACCCTGCGCTCGTTCGGGCTCATGTGGAGTCGCGAGATCAAGACGCAAACAGTCCGTGCAACGACGGCAGCTGACTATGAGTACCGACTGCGACAGTACGTCTTTCCGTATCTCGGGAGCGTACGGCTCGTGGATCTGACTCCGCAACATGTCCAGCGCTGGATGAACTCTCTCGTCGATGCCAAGCGCAGCCCAAACACCATCAATGGTGCCCGCCGGATCCTGTATGGCCTGTGTAAGTACGCAGAGCGGCAAGGCCTAATCGGGCGTAACCCAGTGGCAGCCACCGATCCGATTCACCGCCGAAATGGCACGACACAAGTGCGTGAACCGTGGACTCGCGAGGAGACTGCGAAAGTTCTGAAAGCAGCGGTCGACAATGATGACCTTGATTGCTTCTTGCACCTGATGTTGCACTGTGGTCTGCGCCCAGGAGAAGCTCTTGCCCTGCGCTGGAGCGACATTGACGAGGAGCGGCACCAACTCTGGGTTCGTGGCACGCTCAAGCAAGCTCGTCACATCCTGCCTGACGGCACAGGCATCGTGCGCCTGCAGCGCAATGCACCAAAGACCAAGCACAGCGAGCGACCCCTAGCCATCTCTGAGACGGTCGCGAGCGCCTTAGAAAGGCAACGCATTCGCCAACAGCAGATGCAGGAGACCCTCGACTCGTTATGGCAACGCGTTCCAGGCGAGGACTACATCATCACC
>JAGWWW010000009.1 GCA_018970205.1 Actinomycetales bacterium | reverse complement strand
TATGTCGCCCTGGCGTCGCGCACACCAGCTGATGCCATCAAGCAGAATCGAGTGGACGACGCGCTTGCCACATTGTCTATGCAAGAGAAGTCAAATCAATTCGTGTCAACTCTTTCAGGAGGCGAATGGGCGCGAGTGCAACTAGCCCAAGCAGTCGCATCCGACGCGAAGTTGCTGCTGTGTGACGAGCCAGATGCTTCGTTAGACGAGAGTGGTCGAATCACCTTGGTGAATCTGTTAGTGGCACTTCCCCACATCACGCGAATTGTGATTTCGCATGATGCATCACGTTTCGAATCCTCCGCGGACTCGGTGACGACAATCTCGAACGGGCTCGTGACGCAAGTTCGCTAGAAGGCGCCTGAGTGCGCCAACCGGTGCGGGACCCTGTCTAAGTCCAACCTTCCGGCTGGAATTCTGGACAGCAACGTCGATGGGTTGTCTGGCTAGGGCCGGCCTAGGGGTGGTCATTTGGGCTTCTACTTCGCCGGTAGGCTTAGACACCTTGCTTCACCTGCGCCCGTAGCTCAACGGATAGAGCATCTGACTACGGATCAGAAGGTTAGAGGTTCGAATCCTCTCGGGCGCGCTTCACATATGAGCTAAGGAAATCGCCCGACCCCGGCTGATTCAAAGATGCTCGCGTACCCACGTCGCGATGTCGCGAGCTTGACGCGCCAGAGCTTGATGCCAGGTGATTGCGGCACCTTCATCTGCGGCGTCGCTGACGAACTTGACGATGCGGACCTGCACCCCAGCAGCCATCGCCGCAGATGCGACGGCGTTACCCTCCATGTCGCAGAGGTCTGCACGCGCGGCAAGTTGCTCGCGCAGCGGCCCGCCAGCAACAAAGCTGGTCCCCTGTGGCAAGTGTAGGCCCTGGGCCAAGATTGATGGTGGCTCCATAACGTTTCCCTAGAAGCTCGAAGACGCCCTCGTCGTCGAAATCGTGCTGCTCCACCGAGCCGATGTCGTGAACTCCAGCCGATCCCTCGCGAAGTGCTCCGGCGGTCCCGATGTTGATGATCGAGGATGGCGCGTGAGACGCCAAGACAGTAGCGACCGCTGTCGCAGCGAGCACCTTCCCAGGGCCGGTCACAAGGACAGGCAGTCGAGAGTCCAAGGCGGCCGCCTCCTCGTCCAAGGCAACGACAAGCAGTGGTTGATTTGCGGAGACTCGCCCACGAAGTTCCATGGCTTTATCAAACCGTGCTGCGGCACCGTTCGTGATTCGCCGGAGACGACGCGACCCACATTGGTTCCAGAGCACCCCGGCGAACAACGACGACACTGTGCCGGCAGCAGGTGGCGGCTAGTCTTCAGCTGTGACTGCCGACTACCAACTTCAGGTGAGCCAGGAAATCTCGGCTCCGGTGCCCGACGTCCTCAAGCACCTCGCTGATCTGTCCAACTTCAGCCGGTGGAACCCCTTCCTGGTGATGGACCCAAACGCCGCCATCGAGGTTTCCGAACCGTCCGCCGGCGTCGGGGCGTCGTACTCCTGGTCGAGCAAGCGCATCGGCGCCGGCGTGATGACCATCACCGGCGTCTCAGACTCGGTGATTGACATCCACATGCGCTTCACCAGCCGCAACAAGCGTGAAGACGAAGTCCAGTGGCTTCTGACCCCGACGCCGCACGGCACCCAAGTCGCGTGGGTGATGCGCGGGAAGCGGACGCTGGCTGAAAGGGTATTCGTGAAACTCATGCGGCTCGACACGATGATGGCGAAGCACTTTGCGGATGGCCTGCAGCGGCTCAAGGCAGAACTCGAGCAGTAGCTCGCAGAGCTCGGCGTGAGCATCAGCATCGCGCTGAGTCAGATGAGTGATGATGAAGGGGGCACAGCGTGACACTCATCGAACTGTGTCCGATGACGACGCCGTCTGCCGAGGACTTCGAACTCCTTCTCAACGATCCTGCGGTGACACGGCACCTGCCGCTGCACCGTGGCTACATGACTGCCGAGGAGTGTCAGCAGTGGGCCCGGGGCAAGTCCACGCTGTGGGCCGACCCCGAGCGTGGGCCGTGGTCGGTCTATGTCGACGGCAGATTCGCCGGCTGGGGTGGCCTGCAGCCGGAAGAAGGCGGGGAGGCCGGGCTTGCACTTGTGCTGCACAAGAGGCACTGGGGTCGTGGCCTGACCCTCGCGCGCACGATGGTTATGCGCTTCCGCAGTGCTGGCGGCTATGAGCCTGTCGTGGTGTGCCTGCCCCTGACCCGTCGCTGCGTGGCGACCTTGGAGCGAATGGGTCTTACACATCTCGGGCAGGTGACTGAGCAGGGCGTGGTGTTCAACAAGTTCCTGTGGCATTAGAGGTTCTGCATCCTGGCCACTGGGAGGGCGGCGGCTCCCAATCGGCAGGGAGTTCCCCTGCATTCGCCTAGCGTCCGCATCAGCATCGCCCTACCCTCACGACTGGGGCGACCGGGCCTCAGCCTGAATGGAGCGTGTGATGGCATCGAGCACCCCCACCGAGATTCCAGCAGAGCGTCTCGTCGGCCTGCGCCGCTATAACCTCATCGCAGGGCTCTTTCACCTCGCCCAAGGCATCGCCATCCTCGCGTTGGCCAACAGCTTCGCGCTTCCCGTGTCAGTGAACTACCTCCAGGACGCGCCCATCCCCGGTGCGAGGTTTCAGAGCGTCCACCTCTTCGACTTCCCCATGGCGCTTGGCGTGGCCCTCTTCTCGCTCATGAGCGCCGCCGCACATTTCTGGATCATCGGCCCGGGCCGCGCGCGCTACGCCGCCGGGCTCGCCCGAAAGCAGAACATCGCCCGCTGGGTCGAGTACGCGCTGTCATCGACCCTGATGATCATCCTCATCGGGCTCGTCAACGCGGTCTGGGATGTGGTGGCACTGCTGGCCATCGCTGGCTGCAACATCTCAATGATCCTCTTCGGCTGGCTGCAGGAGAAATACGAGGAGCCCGGCAAGGGCGGCATGCTCCCCTTCTGGTTCGGCTGCCTCGCCGGCGCCGTGCCCTGGATCGCGATGTTCTGGCTGCTCTTCTCCCCGGGCAGCACCAACGAGCCCCCGGGCTTCGTCTACGGCGTCGTCATCTCGCTCTTCTTGTTCTTCAACTGCTTCGCGGTCGTGCAGTGGCTGCAATACAAGGAGGTCGGCCGCTGGAAGGACTACCTCGTCGGCGAGCGCACCTACATCACCTTGTCGTTCGTGGCCAAGACCGCCTTGGCTTGGCAGATCTTCGCCGGGGTGCTCGCGACCAGCACGATGTGAGGCATCGAGCGGACAGTCGCTACCAGCGCCTCGCCGCTGCACGTAAGTGAGGGCCCGAGCCACAGTCCCGCTGACGCGAGTCGGACGCCGCCCATCAATGCGGGCTGTGTCGCCGCGCGTTGCTGCTAGGCGCGCCAGCGCTCAAGCCGGGGGAGTTGGCGGCGCGCCATCCACCGGAACATCGCTGAAGACTTCCGCTCACGCAGTGCCTGGTCGACGACGTCGCTCATCTGAGACAGCGTCATGCCGGGGCTGGTGAACGCGCCGCCCTGATAGCACAGCGAACACCACTTCTCGCTTCGGCTGCCGTCGGCTTCCGAACCCCGGCAGTCTCCAGCCTCCTTGGTTGCCAACGGCATTCCGCAACTCTGACACTGCTTCGGCATGTGGCGACTACTACCCACTCAGTCTGAGGCCCAACCAGTCGTCGCACCCACGCTGTCCACTGCTAGAGACGTGGGATGGGGGGAGCAGGGGCCGCCCGGGCGTGACCTCGCCGACTCGGCTACCGCGCCATAGCGCACCAGGCCGAATCAGTTGTGCGGGCTCGCCTGCGCCGACACCTGCAATGCTGGAACTCAGGCTCGAGCCATGGGTACTGGGGGTGCTGCATCCGTCCCGTCGGCTGCTGTGCTCATGCGCAGTTCGGCCACGGCTTGTGCCAGACGTCGAGTGACATTGGACAGCCGCACCGACGCGTAACTCTCCTTGCCGAGCACTGCACGGACGACCTTGGTGACCTCGGTGTAGTACCAGAGCAGCCGGTCTGGCCCGGCGTTGAACCGCTGCCAGACGACCGGCCCGAAGGCGTTGAGGTCGTGGATGATGGACTCCCCGTTGTGGATCTTGTCCGCAGCCGTCACTAAGACAACCGAGCGGTCGGCCTCTGCGGTCAGCAGCGCAAGGTGTGCTTCCTTCCGCACGTGCCACTCGGGCTTGGGCTTGCTGTGGTCCCAGTGCTCGCTGCAGGCGTCGACGATGCGCGCCACATCCGGCCCGAACCGTTCGGCCAATTCCGCCGGTGTCACGTCCTGGTCTTCAACGGAATCGTGCAGGAGGCCGGCAATCGCGGCCTCCTCGTCGCCACCGGCCTCGAAAACGATGGCTGCAACGCCGAGGAGGTGTGACACATACGGCACGCACTCCTCGCCACGCTCCACCTCCGCGACGGCCTTCTTGCGAATCTGCGTCTCGTGTTTCGACGCCGCGAAGGTGAGTGCTTCGAGGAAGCGTGGGCTGTATTGCGGTGATGTGGTCATAGGTCCCCCTTGGTTGTCGGATCATCGGTTGCTCGCAGCATCGCTGCATCAGTGACAACACTCCGAACGCACGGAGTATTCCCGTCGCATGAATCCTCCCGGCACTATTCGCCTTGGGCGGTCGAGGCCCGCAACACGCAGAACTCGTTGCCCTCGGGGTCGGTCATGACAACCCAAGTCGCCCCGGGTTCAGCCGATTGGCCGATCTCGACCTTGGTGGCTCCCAACGCTTCCAGCCGCGCAACCTCCTCAGCCTGCGTCGCGGGGCGCAGACACATGTGCAGTCGGTTCTTCACCACTTTGGTGTCCGGTGTGCGAATGAACAGCACATCCGGATACGGCAGCGTCTGCCCGTCAGCACTCGCCTCGAAGACGGTTCCTTCCGGCACAGCAGCGATGCACACCTCATCGTCAGACTCGCCGGTGATCTGCCAGTCGAGGGCTTTCGCCCAGAATTGCGCGAGCCCCTTGGGGTCGTTGCAGTCGATGGTGATGTTCTGAATCCGCAGCATCCGGCCATCCAACCGCATCGCGACGCGCGTGCGCCGCTGGTTGCCCGGCGCGTGACTCCAACGGACTCAGGAAGCCACGATGCACCCTGCACCGCGGGCGTTGCCGGGCCCTGCCCGGTGCGGACTCTCCGCGGGTCGCTCCAACTCCGGCGCCTAGCCCCGCTGCACGCCAGCCGCCACAATGCGCCCATGTCCTACACCCCGCGGCCGTATGTGACCATCGAGCACCCGGAGTGGTCGAAGAACGCCACCATTTACCAAATCAACACCCGGCAGTTCACCCCTGAAGGCACCTTCATGGCCGCGATGTCGCACCTGCCGCGGGTCAAGGACCTCGGCGTCGACATCCTCTGGCTGATGCCGGTGCAGCCCATCGGCGAGAAGAACCGCAAGGGGACACTGGGCAGCCCCTACGCGGTCGCCGACTACTACGGCGTCAACCCCGAGTTCGGCACCGCCGAGGACCTCAGAGCATTCATCAGCGCAGCCCATGACCTCGGCATGAAGGTCATCCTCGACTGGGTCCCCAACCACACCGCCTGGGACAGCAACCTCGTCGAGCAGCACCCGAACTGGTACCTGCGCGATTGGCAGGGCGACTTCCGCCCGACCGCCTGGTGGGACTGGGGCGACATCATCGAACTCGACTACTCGCTGCCCGCGGTCCGCGAATACATGACTGCCGCGATGGTGCACTGGGTGCGCGAGTTCGACCTCGACGGCTACCGCTGCGACGTCGCCGGCTTCGTCCCAACCGACTTCTGGGAGCAAGTGCGCCGAGAGCTCGACGCCGTGAAACCCGTGTTCCTGCTTGCGGAGTGGGAGTCCAAAGACCTCCACGCGGCCGCCTTTGACATGACCTACTCCTGGACCTGGTACCAAGCCATGCACGACATCTGCATGGGCCGCGCCGACCTCAACGCGCTGTTCACCTGGTACTCATGGAACGAGAAGCACTGGCCGGACGACGCCATCCGGATGCTCTTCGTCAGCAACCACGACAAGAACGCGTGGGAGGGCACCGAGTTCGAGAACTTCGGCGCGGGCCTGCACAACACCGTCGTCCTCTCCGTGCTCGGGGAGGGTATGCCGCTGGTCTACAACGGCCAGGAAGCGGGCTACGACCACCGCCTGGCCTTCTTCGAGCGCGACCCGATCGTGTGGCGCGAGCATGAGCACGCCGACCTCTACCGACGGCTGTTCGCGCTCAAGCATGAGAACACCGCGCTGTGGAACGGCCGTTGGGGCGCCCGCACCGAGCGGGTGCGCAACGACCAACCGAACCAGGTGCTCAGTTTCGTCCGGCGCAACGACGCCAACGCCGTGTTCGCGGTCTTCAACTTCTCAGGCGAGCCACATCGTGTGACCCTGCTCGACGCGCTCTACGAGGGCTCCTACCGCGACTTCTTCAGCGGTGAGGAAGTCAGCCTCACCTCTGACCACGCGCAGATGGACCTGCCCGCGTGGTCGTGCAGGGTTTTCGTCCGCTGACAGGCGAGGTGGGGTGGTTGGACGCGGAGTGACACACCTACTCAGCCGTCGTCAGCGCCGACTTCCTACTACCTCATCCGCTGGCCCGTCGCATGTCGGGGCCGTCGCCTCCGGAGGCATGCGATCAGCTGAGCGGTCGCGAACAAACGTCAGCGCCGTACGAGTCATGCACTGACGACGTGTCCGTGTCCGAACCATGGACGCTGCGGCCACCTGGATAACCAATCCCCGTGTGGTGCGTCATCACCCTGCCTAGCGTGGAAGGGTGACCACCGCGCCGAAGGTGACCCCCCTGCGAGCATTGCCGCCTGCGGAGCCGGTGCTTGAGGTCCGAGGTTTGAGCAAGTGGTACGGCCGCACCCACGCCCTTGACGCGCTCTCCTTGACGGTGCAACCGGGGGAGGTCGTCGGGTTCGTCGGCCCCAACGGCGCTGGTAAATCGACGACCCTGCGCATCCTCATGGGATTGGTATCCCCCAGCGGCGGCACGGCTGACATCCTCGGGCAGAGCGCACTCAATGGCTCGCCGAATGTGCGCTCTGCGGTCGGGTACCTGCCGGGCAGTCCCGCGCTCTACCCGCGCCCGACCTCCCGCGAGTGCCTGCGATTCCTGCAGCGGGTTAGGGGCATCGACTGCCGCGCGCGCGTGGCCGAGTTGTCCGCGCGGCTCGAAGTCGACCTCGAGAAGCACATCCACGACCTCTCCCGCGGCAACAAGCAGAAGATCGCCTTGATCGCCGCACTCATGCACTCTCCGCGTTTGCTGCTGCTCGACGAGCCCACCAGCGGGCTGGACCCCCTTGTGCAACGGGAGGTCGAGCGCGTCCTGCGCGAAGCGGCTGCTGACGGGGTGGGGATCCTGCTGTCCTCGCACGTCTTGAGCGAGGTCGAGGCACTCGCCGACCGCGTGGTGATGCTGCACCAGGGCCGCACCGTGCTCTCGGCCGCGATGGCCGACATCACCGGCCGGCTCGTGCAGCGCCTCACCTTCGAGTTCGCCGACACCGCTGCCGAATCGTGGTTCGAGGGCGTGCGCGGGGTCGCAGCAGTAGAAGCCCATGCTCGGCACGTCGAGGTCACCGTCAACGGCTCCCAAGCCGCGGCACTGGATGCCGCCGCCAAGCACGGCGTCATCGCGGTACACAGCCACGAGCAGCGCCTCGAGGACGTCTTCACTGAGCTGATACCCGAGCGCGCCGCATGACCACCATCGCAGCGCTGCAACTGCCCTGGCCGGAATTCGCGGGAGTTAGCCCCGCAGGCGTGCCGCGGTCGCACAGCCTCGCACCAGGCAGCCCGACCGTCGCGGCGCTGCCACTGCCCACCGCGCTCGTCTTGCAACCCCACGCTGAACTCCATCTCATACCGGAGGACGCCGCATGATTGACGCCATTGTTCTTCGTGACGCCCGCGAGCACTGGCGCATGCTGCTCTCCTGGGCGATCACAGCCGCCGCCCTCATCTCACTGCAACTCTCCGTCTACCCGACGGTGCGCGAGTCCAGTGCCGGGCTGCAACAGTTCATCGAGCAGTACCCAGAGGTCTTCAAGAAGGTCTTCCGGATCGAGGACTACACATCCGCACCCGGCTATCTCGGCACCGAGTTGTTCAGCCTGATGCTGCCGCTGGTCTTCATCGCCGTCGGCGCGGCCTGGGGGTCTGGCTTCACCGCTGAAGAGGAGGAACAGGGCACGGCTGACCTGTTGTTCGCGCTGCCGGTGTCCCGGGTGCGGGTGATGCTGGCGAAGGGCGCCGCAGCATTCCTCTCCCTCACCGCC
Source organism: Actinomycetales bacterium (assembly GCA_018970205.1). GTDB lineage: Bacteria > Actinomycetota > Actinomycetes > S36-B12 > UBA5976 > RFTO01. The sequence goes on along the minus strand of JAGWWW010000009.1, from coordinate 37,684 downwards.
GTCGGAATCGTGTGCTTAGGCACGCTTGCCGTCGGCACCGGCTGGGTCGACATGAGCATCGGCTGGCGCCGGCTCGCCGCCGGCACCGCTGTGTGCGTCGCCCTAGGTGCCCTGTTCTGTGCCCTGGGGGCGCTGCTGGGTGCGGCCACCGGCCGCAAAGGTGCGGCTCTGGGCATCAGCGTCGGGCTGGCGCTGGCTCTTTTCGTGCTCTACTCCCTGGCCCCGCTGGTCAACACCTTCGACGCAGCCCTGCCCTACAACCCGTTCCAGTGGACCCTTGGCAGCGATCCGCTCACGACGGCTTTCACACCGGGGTCGGTCCTCAAGCCGGTGGGGGTGGCGATTCTGGCGTTGGCCGGGGCTATCGCGGTCTTCCAACGCCGCGACCTGCGCCAGTTGTGAGGCGAGCGGGCGCATCACCCGCATCACCGCCGGTGTGGCTGTGCCGCCAGAGTGACCCACGCCGACGCGCGTCGGTTTGCCCGGCCAGTCAGCGGCCAGCCCATGTGCGTTCGAGGCTGGGACGGCGCCGGTGTTGCCCGAGGTCCGGCACCGTTGCGTCCCGCACTGGCGGGGCAGCCCCGACAATCCAGCTGGCCAGGAGGAGCCAGCCGAGACGACTCTGGTCGCTTGCCTTGATATCGCTGCCACTCATGAATGACTGAGGGCCCCTCCCCGATTGGGGAGAGGCCCTCAGTTGAGTCAGCGCGTGTAGTGGGGCGACCTGCGCCGCCTCACCACAAGCGCATCAGGCGCGACGCGTCTTGACGTTCTTCGGCGCAGTCCCATTGCCCTCGCCCGTGCTGTTCACGGCGCGAATGCTCACGGAATACGTCGTCGAGGCGTCGAGGCCGTCGATGGTGAACGAGGTGTCGGTCGTGCCAGCCGAGGTCCACGAGGCACCGCCGTCGAGGGAGTACTCGTAGTCGGTGATGTCAGCGCCACCGTTGTACCCGGCACGGAAGTAGACCGTGATCGAGTCGGAGGTGCTGGTGACCTTGGTCAGGCGCGGGGCGCTCGGCGCGTCAGCCACCGGTGACGCGTCGACCGCGTCAGAGGCAGCACTAGCGCCGTACTTGTTCACGCCACGGACCCGCACGGAGTAGGTCTCGCCGTTCGTCAGCTTCTTGACGACGATCGGACTGCTCGTGTTGCGGCGGTTGGAGACCCAGGTGGCGCCACCATCGAGCGAGTACGCGAAGTACTTCGTCTCGGCAGCACCGGAGTCGCCAGGGGTGAACTCGATGGTCAGCTTGCCGTTGCCGCCGGTGATGTTGTCGATCGACGGCGCCGAGCCGGTGCCCGGGGTGACCTTCGCAGACTCGGTCGCGGCCGAGGAGCCCTTGGCGTTGATGGCCGCGATGGCGAAGGAGTAGGTCATGCCGTTGCTGACGCCCTCGTAGGTGAATGAGGTCTGGTCGGCGCCGATCGTGAACCGCTTGACCTTGCTCACCTTGCCGGAACCGGTGTACAGCTTCACGGCCACCGAGTAGCCGGTGATGGCCGAGTAACCGTTGAACGGCGCGTCGAAGGAGACGTCCACGCTGGCGTCACCAGCGGTGACGTTGACAGCGCTGATGGCGTCCGGAGCGGTCGCAACCGGCTGCTTCACCGTGTGCGTCCACACACGGTCGATGTGCTCGACCGATGCGCCGGCGGAGGGCCAGAAGTCGTACTTGACCTCGTTGGCGACCGTGCGGGAGTCGTCCCAGTAGCTCATCGAGCTCGGGGCAGTCGGACGCGGCTCGGCCGCGCTGTCGGAGGTGCAGTTCGTCAGCGTGAAGGTCACGTAGCCGAGGCTGTCCGTGGTGCCGGTCAGGTTGCCGGTGAAGCAGCCGCCGCCAGGGGCGGTGTTCAGTGTCACCGAGCGACCCGCGACCGGGCCGGATGCGTTGGTCACGCGGTAGTGCAGCGACAGTGTGTCACCGGCGGTCACGAACTTGACCCAGCTGAACGATGCCGGCTCGTTGGTCCACCAGTAGGACTTGTCAGCCATCGTGGCCTTGTCGGCGTCAGACAGGCGGATAGTCAGCTCGTCGGGCTTGACGGTGTGGGTCCACACGCGGTCGATGTGCTCAACCGACGCGCCCATGCTCGGCCAGAAGTCGTACTTGACCTCCGGGCTCACCACACGGGAGTCGTCCCAGTAGTCCATCGTGCTCGGGGCGACAGGGGCCGGCTCGGCGTTGGCGGCCGAGGTGCAGTTCGTCAGCGTGAAGGTGACGTAACCGTCGCCGTTCGTCGTGCCGGACAGGGCGCCGTTGAAGCAGCCGCCGCCGGGGGCGGTGTTCAGGGTGACTGTCTTGCCGGCCAGAGCCGATCCGTTGGCGTCAGTCGCGCGGTAGGTGAGCACCAGGGTGGCGCCCGCCGCGACGAACTTCACGAGGCTGTGAGAGGCGGCCTCGTTGGTCCACCAGTACGACTTGTCAGTCATGCCAGCCTTGGATGCGGCCGTCAGGTAGATGTTGGCAACCGGGATGACGTTCGCTGAGGCTGCCTTCACGGTGTGGGTCCACACGCGGTCGATGTGCTCAGTCGCCGAGCCGACAGTCGGCTCGAAGTTGAAGGTCTTCTCCGAGGACACGCTCCGCGAGTCGTCCCAGTAGTCCATCGACGACGGGGCAACCGGGCGAGGCTCGGCGTCGGCGTCGGCAGTGGTGCTGGTCACGGAGAAGGTGACGTTGCCGTTAGCGTCGGTGGTGCCGGTGACCTTGCCGTCGGTGCAGCCGCTGAAGGAGGCAGAGCCGCCGAGGCACTTCAGCGTCACCGGGAGGTTCGCCACGGTGTTGCCGTCGCCGTCGGTGACGGTGTAGGTCAGCGTGAGACCGGCACCGGCCTCAACGAACTTGACCCAGCTGTGCGAGGCCGGCTCGTTGGTCCACCAGTACGACTTGTCGACCATGTGGGCCGTGTCAGCAGCGGACAGGCGGATGTTCGCCACGGCCGGAGCGCTCGCCGGCGCCGGCACGGGCTTGATGATGTGGCCGAAGACGATGTCAATCGACTCACGGGTTGCACCCATGGAGACCTGGATGTTCGACTTGCGCTCGCCAGCACCCCACTTGTCGCTGGGCTGGTTGAACGCGCTCGGGCGAGCCTCAGCCTCGGCCGTGGTGTTGGTGGCCTTCACGGAGAAGGTCACCTTGCCGTCAGCGTCGGTGGTGCCGGAGATCTTGGTCTGGCCGTCGCCGTTGCACCAGTCCGGGCCGGCGGGGGTGCCGTTGACCTCAAAGGAGGCGTTGGAGCAGGACCAGTTCGCGTTCACGATCAGCGAGATGGGCTTGTTCGCAACAGTCGCACCGGTGTCGGCGTTCGTCGCCTTGTAGGTGAACGAGGTGGTGGAGCCTGCCTCGAGGTAGTGCAGGAACACCTTCGAGTCAGCGTCGATCCAGGGGCGGATCCAGTCGGTGGCGTCGTAGGCATTGCTGCCGAAGTCCATCGCCGGGCTGACCAGACGGATGTTGACGTGGCCCGGCAACGGCAGGTCGACCGGCGCGGCGGTCTTGACCGTGTGGGTCCATACGCGGTCCACGTGCTGGATGGCGTAGCCGATGGTCGGCTCGAAGTTGTAGGTCGACTCGAAGCCGTTCAGCGTGCCGCCGCGGCTGTCGTCCCAGTACGACATCGTGCTCGGCGCAACCGGGCGGATCTCAGCGTCGTCGTTGCTAGTGGTGTTCTGCAGTGAGAACGTCGCGCAGCCGTTCGCATCCGTGGTGGCGGAGAGGGAGCCAGTGAAGGAAGCACGGTTGATCGCGCCGGTGTTCAGCGTCATGGTCGCGCCAGCGATTGCGTTGCCCGACATGTCGGTGGCGCAGTAGGTCAACGACAGGGCCGCTCCGGCCTCGACGAACTTGACCATGCTGTGAGAGGCAGCCTCATTGGTCCACCAGTACGACTTGTCGGTCATCGACGCCTTGTCGGCATCCGACAGGCGGATGTTGGCCTCGGTCGCGGCCGGGGCGCTGGCGGTCTTCACCGTGTGGGTCCAGACGCGGTCGACGTGCTCGGTGGCGGCGCCGATGGTCGGGTTCAAGTCGAACTTCATCTCGGGGAAGCCACCACGGCTGTCGTCCCAGTAGTCCATGGTGCTCGGCGCGACTGGGCGAGGCTCAGCGTTGGCGTTGTCCACGGTGTTGTGCAGCGTGAATGTCGCCTCGCCGTTGCTGTCGGTGGTGGCCGTGAGCGAACCAGTGAAGGTCGCGTTGCCACCGGCGTTCAGAGTGAGAGTCGCACCCGCGACGGCGGTGTTGTCGCTCGCGTCCGTCACTGTGTAGTGCAGCACGAGGTCAGAGCCGGCTTCGACGAACTTGACCCAGCTGTGTGATGCGGGCTCGTTCGTCCACCAGTACGACTTGTCGGTCATTGACGCCTTGTCCGCGTCGGACAGGCGGATGTTGACCTCGCCTGGCACGCTCGGGGTGGCGTGAGCGGCTGGCGCCGCCACGACTGCGAGCGCGGCGGTGATGCCTGCGCTCACGGCAATTGCGACCCCCCGATGGAGCCGCCGGAAGAAAGTGGACATGGGTTTCCTCTCACATGTGTTAAGACTGAAAACGTGAAAACGCTTTCAGCCGCATAGTGAACGCGCTTTCACGGCTTTATGCAAGTGCCGCGCGTTGTGTTGCCGTTCCGTGATGAATACGGTCGTGCGCAGCGTGGGGAGCACCTCGACCTCGGGCTGGGGCCGACCTGCGACGCCCCGGCGCCCGGCGCGCCCGCGACGGGCTGGAACCGCCGCTGGTCAGCCGGGTAGACACACCGAGGGGCCGCGTCCGTTGCTTCGGATGCGGCCCCTCGGGCTTGTCACTCATGAGGGAAGGGACCCCCACATCTGGTGTCCTTACAGGGTGATGGTCACCTTGACCGCGACGGCCTTGGCAGCGGCGTACCTGCTGTCGCCGGCCTGGTTCGCGGTGACGGTGCACGACCCCTTGCCGACTGCGCGCAGTTTGCCGCCCACGATGGTGCAGACGTTGGCTGCGGCGGCGGTATAGGTGATAGCCAGCCCCGAGGAGGCAGATGCAGCCAGCGCCTGGTCCGCTCCGCCGACCTTCATCGCAGACAGGGCGGGGAAGGTGATGGTTTGGGCCAGTTTGGTCGTGGTGGCCGACTTGGCCCCGGAGGCCGCGCCGGCACCGCTGCTGTTCACAGCGCGCAGGGTCACTGAGTACGCGACGCCGTAGCCCAGCCCAGTTACGACCGCCGGGCTTGTGAGACCGGCGAGGTCAGTCCAGGACTTGCCAGCGTCGAAGCTGTACTGGTACTTCGAGATGGCAGCGCCGCCGTTGGAGCTGGGGGCCTTGAACGCGAGGGAGAGCTGGCCCGCCCCGGCTGTGACCCCGGAGAGGGTGGGGGCACCCGGCGGGTCTGCCTTGGGGCTCGCTGAGATCATCGACGAGGAGTAGCCCGGTCCTTTAACGTTCCATGCGCGGACCTTGACCAGATAGGTCGTCCCGTTCACGATGCCAGTGGTCAACAAGATGGGCGACTTGGTGTTCTTTGATGAGTCGACCCAGGTCTTCCCGCCGTCCAACGTGTAGCCGTAGTACTTCGTGGCTCCGCCACTGCCAGCGGTGCCGGCGGTGAAGTTGATGGTCAGTTTCGCATTCCCAGCAACGACGCTCGTGAGCGTCGGCGCACCTGGGGTGCCGGCGGTGACCTGCTCCGTCACCTTCGTGAAGTGGGGGAAGTAGATATCCGTGACCTCGGAGCCTGCTCCGACCGTGACCTGGATGTTGCTGCCGAGCTCCACTGCCGGGTTGGCTGTCCAGGAGGGGTTCGGCTGGCTCAGCACGGCGGGCACCGGCTCGGCGTCGTCGTTGACGTTGGTGTTGGTCATGGTGAAGGTCACGAGACCGTTGTCGTTGGTCGTGCCTTTGAGGTACACGGGTTGACCCGCGGCCACGACCAGGTTGCCGGCGAGGAACGAGGTGCGCAGCGCCTTGTCGGCTGGTGCGTTCACCTTCAAGCGGACGGCAGTGCCAGCCATGGCATTGCCCGCTGAGTCACTGACCTTGTACGTGAGGGTCATCGCGGAACCGACCGGCACGTACTGCACGAACGCCTTGGTTCCCAGAGCGAACCATTGCGCGACCCAGCCGGAGGCGTCATATGCGTTGGTGGTGGTGTCGAGCGCGGGGCTCATGAGGCGGATATTCACAGCGGCGGGCAGCGTGGCGCTTGTGATCGCTCCGCCCGACTTGGTGATGTGAGGCCACAAGTAATCCACGACCTCGGTGGCGGCGCCCAAACTCGGCGTGAGGCTGCCCTTGAGTTCGACCTTCGGCGAGGCTGTCCACGACGGGTTCACCACGTTCCACGCCGGCGGCGCAGGCTCGGCAGCGGCCGCGGAGTTCGTGTTGCGGACGCTGAAGGTCGCATAACCGCTGGCATCGGTCTGCGAGGTCAGCGTCACCTTGGCGCCGGCGCCGACCGACGTGCCGGATGACGTCCATGAGGTCTGCTCGGCCGGGTCTGACTGTGCGTTGAAGGTGAGCGTGATCGCCTTGTTCGCGACCGGGTCGCCGGTAGCCGCGTTGGTGGCCCGGTAGGTGAGGTTGAGGGTTGCCCCCGCGTCGACGTACTTGATGTACGCCTTGTTGCCCAGCCCGGCGGCGTTACCAAGCCAGTCGGTGGCCTCGTACGCGTTCCAGTTCGGGTCGACCATGGAGGACGCGAGGCGGATGTTCACCTTGCTCGGCAGAGGCAGGTCGCTCGCCGGCTGAACCGTGTGGGTCCAGATGCGGTCGATGTGCTGAGTGGCGGCGCCGACGGTGGGCGTGAACTCATACGTGGACTCGAAAGCGAGAGACCGGCCGCGGCTGTCGTCCCAGTAGTTGATGTTGCTCGGCGCTGTGGGGTATGGCTCAGCGTCGTCCGGCGACGTGGTGTTCGTCAGCGTGAATGTCGCGTAACCGTTCGCGTCGGTGTTAGCGCTAGTGGAACCGGAGAATGAGGCTCGTTTGGGGTTGCTCACCATGAGGCTGACGGGGATGTTCGCAACGGCCTTGTTGCTGCCGTCAGTCACCCGGTAGCGCAGGGTCAGCGTGTCTCCAGCCACGACGAACTTGACGTACGTGAACGACTGCGGCTCGTCAGTCCACCAGTACGACTTGTCAGTCATGGAGACCTTGTCCTCGGCGCTGAGCCGGATGTTCGCAACTGCGGGTGCCGGGGTGCCCGGGTTCCAGTTTTGCGGCTTGACGGTGTGCGTCCAGACCCAGTCGGCGTGCTCCAAGGCAGCGCCGATGGTCGGCGTGAAGTCGTACTTGACCTCAGGGCTCACTTGGCGGCTGGAGTCCCAATTGGTCATGCTGCTGGGGGCCACCGGGTAGGGCTCGGCTGCCGAGGCGTTGACGGTGTTCTGCAGCGTGAAGGTGACTCGACCGTTCGAGTCGGTGGTCCCGGTGAATGAGCCGGTGAACGAGCCTCCGCCGATGTTGCGGTTGAGCGTCACCAGAGTATTGGTGACGGGGTTGCCCGCCATGTCGGTGACTGTGTACGTCAAAGAGAGCGCATCGCCCGCGATGACGAACTTCACATACGTGCCGACACCCTTGTTGTACGGGCACCAACTGTTCGCGTTGTCCTTGCACCAGGTCTCGGTCTTGTTGTCCATCCCGGCCTTGTCGGAGGCGGACAGCCGAATATTGACTTCGGACGGCACGGCCGCGTGGGCGGTGGTGCCGGACGTGAGAGCCGTTGCCAAGAACGCGGTTGCGACCGTTGCAGCGATCCGGCGTAGGTGAGCCTGAGGGCGCATGAATGCCTCCGAGAGAGCCGTGTCTGAGCGCGTGAAAACGCTTTCAGGAGAAGAGTAGACGCTTCCGGCCCAGTTCGCGCAAGCAGGAGGATTCTCCCCACGGAGATTCCTCGGGATTTCCCAAGCCGGGTTAGGACGCAGGGCAGGGCACCGACTCCGGGCGGCCAGGCGCGGGTTGACCAGCCCGATTTCAGGCGGTTTCGCGCACGATGAGCGACGTCGGCAGTACGACAGACGAGGGCTTTCCGCCGTCGATCATCTGAATGACCATGGATGCGGCCTTGGCCCCGAGACCTTGAACATCCTGCTCAACCGTCGTCAATTGCTGCCGTCCGAGCCGGCCGGCGAACATGTTGTCAAAGCCCACCACGGCAATCTGGTCCGGCACTTTGAGCCCACGCTGCTCGAGCACGGTCATCACCCCGAGGGCCATGAGGTCGTTGGCGACGAACACTCCGTCGATGTCGGGTCGGGAATCGAGCAGCGTGCCCATCGCTGCGGCACCGCTCTCATCGGTCCAGTCCCCGTAGGCGACCAGCGACTCGTCGAATGCCACATCCGCATCCACGAGCGCCCGGCGGTACCCCTCTAGGCGCAGCCGACCGGAACTCAGTTGCTGGTTGCCGGCCACGGTCGCGACTGTCCGGCACCCGCGGGCGATCAAGTGCTCGGTCGCTTGCACAGCGCCGCCGAGGTTGTCGGAGTCGACGTAGACGAGTTTGGACGACGCTTCAGGTCTACCCACGACCACTAGCGGCAAGCCCATGTCCTGGAGCAGGTTCACGGTGTCGTCATTGTGCAGTTGGAAGAAAATCGCGCCGTCGACTTGACCTGGTGCGAGCGATGCGACGACTGACGGGTCGTCGACGTCGAGCGGGCGCACCATGAGCAAGGCGCTGAAGTTTGCCTCCTGCAGGGCCTGGCTGATGCCTGTCGTTATCTGGCCCCAGAAAGGGTCGGAGAACACATTGAGGTTGCTGTCGATGACGGCCGCCACCAAGCCGGTCTTGCCCGTGACCAGAGTGCGGGCAGCCCGGTTCGGGGAGTAGCCCAGTTCCTTGATGGCCCGGTTCACGCGCTCGACTCGGTCCGTCGCCACGCGCGGGTCTCCGTTGAGCACGCGTGAGACTGTCGCAGGGCTGACGCCCGCCGTTTCGGCAATGTCAGCCAGCGTGATCTTCGAGCGGTTCATCGGGCCCTCCTCGCGGAGCCCGAGAGTCTAGGCGCGGACGCGCCCCGCCTCAATAATCGCCCGATACGTGAAAGCGCTTGCTTTCAGAGTGCGCTTCTGGGTCACGAAATCGACGTGAATCAGGCCGAATCGCTTGGCATAGCCGTAGGCCCACTCGAAGTTGTCCAGCAGCGACCACGCGAAGTACGCCTTTACGGGCACACCAGCCGATATCGCCCGGTGCATGGACGCGATGTGGCGCGTCAGGTAGTCCACCCGGCGGGCGTCGTTCACAACCCCCGTGGCATCCGGGCCGTCCTCGTAGGCCGCGCCGTTTTCGGTGACCATGAGGTAGGGGATGGACGGCCAGTCCTGGTGGATGCGCTGCAGCAGGTTGCCCAGGCCATCGGGCGTCACCGGCCACTCCATGTCGGTCATCGTCGCGTGCAGGTCCTCCGGCACGCTGAGGTCGGCGTGGACGTCGAAGGGGAAGAACCCCTCCTCGGCCAGGGTTGGCGAACCTGGCTTGGCGGATCCGACGAAGCTGTCGGAGTAGTAGTTGATGCCCAGGAAGTCAGGCTCGGCGATGAGCAAGTTCGCGTCTCCCTCCAGGAAGACTCGGTCGAGGTGTTCGCCGAACGCCTCCTTGAGTACGACCGGGTACTCGCCCGTCATGAACGCGTCGATCCACCAGCGATTCAGTTGCGCATCGAGTAGGTCGCTGGCCTCGAACGCCTCTGCATCAGCGCCCGCAGCGACGATGTAGTTCGTCATGTTGACCGTGATGCCCACCTGGCAGGACGGACTGACGGCCTTGAGCGCCTGGGTTGCGGCGGCATGCGCAAGCGCCGTGTGGTGTGCGGCCGCGATCGTGGAAGCGAGGTCTTGACGTCCCGGCGCGTGGACGCCGTTTCGGTAACCAAGCCATGAAGTGCACCATGGCTCATTGAGCGTGATCCAGCGCTCGACACGGTCGCCGAATGCCAGGGCGCACGCGCGGGCGTAGTCGCGGAACGCATCCACGGTCGCGCGGTTCGCCCATCCGCCAGTGTCCTCAAGCGGCTGCGGAAGGTCCCAGTGGTAGAGCGTGATTACCGGTTCGATGCCTGCAGCGATGAGCGAGTTGATGAGACGGTTGTAGAAGTCGAAACCAGCCTCGTTTCTTAAACCGTCTCCGGTGGGGAACAACCGCGTCCACGAGAGTGAGAAACGGTAGGAGTCGATGCCCAGCTCGCGCATGAGCTCGATGTCTTCTTCGAACCGGTGGTAGTGGTCGCACGCGGTGTCGCCGGTGTCGCCATTGGCCACTTTGCCGGGCGTCTTGGAGAACGTGTCCCAGATGCTCGGCCCGCGGCCGTCCTCGGCCGCGGCGCCCTCGATTTGGTAGGCAGCGGTCGCCGCGCCCCACCTGAAGTCGTGTGGGAACTCCATGGTCATCCCTTCACAGCCCCTTCCATGACGCCAGCCACGAGTCGCCGACCGACGAAGATGAACAGCAGGAGCAGCGGGGTTGTTCCCAGCAGAGCCGCTCCCATGTTCGCCGCGTAGTCGACTGTGTAGCTGTTGTTCAACTGAGTGATTGCCACTTGCACTGTGAAGCGCTCAGGGTCGTTCAAGACCAGTGAAGGCCACAGATAATCATTCCACGTCCCCAAGAATGAGAACAGCCCCAGCACGAACGCCGCGGGCATGACCGTCGGCACGACGATGCTGCGGTAGATGCGGAAGACCGATGCTCCATCAATGCGCGCGGCCTCAAGGAGTTCGTTGGGCAGCTGCGAGTCGATGATCTGCCGCATCCAGAAGACGCCGAAAGCGCCCACGATGGCCGGCACCACCAGCGCCTTGAAGTCGTTGATCCAGTTGAGCCAGCTCATCACCATGTACATGAAGATGACGCCGAGCTGCGCCGGCAACATCATCGTTCCGATGATGAAGAGCAGCATCCCGCGTTTTCCCGGAACCCGCAGTTTGGCTAAGGCGAACCCGGCCAAGGTCGAGAAAAAGACATTCGAGACCGCGATGACCGTGGAGACCGCCGCGGTGTTGAAGATCGCGTGCCAGAACGGCACTGCCTCGGTGATGGTCTTGACGACGTGGGGGAAATTCCCCCCGGGCGTCAGCGACGGCGGGATCTTGGAGATCTCCTCTGAGCCATTGGATGCGACCACGTACATCCAGTAGAACGGGAAGACCGAGATGAACGTCATGAAGGTCAACGCCACGTACGTGAACGGCGAGACCCGCTTGGTGAGGCTGCGGCGCTTGGAAGTGCCGTTCGGCGGCGCGACTTGCTGGGTGGTGCGGGGCTCCAGTGTGGCTGTCACTTGGACTCCTCCCCAGCGATGCGGCGGGTAATCATGAAGTTGATGGCGGAGATCACCATCACGACGAGGGTGATACCGACCCCGATGGCCGCGCCGTAACCCAGCCGCTGGTTCATGAAGGCCTGTTTGTAGAGGTAGAGCGTCATGGTGAGGAACTGGCTGTTCGCGCCGCCGTCGAACCCGCCGCCGTAGGTGAGCGGCTCGACGAACAAGCCGAGCCCGCCGATGGTGCCCATCACTAGCATGAACGTGATGGTGTTCTTCATCTGCGGGATGGTGACGTAGCGCACGGTCTGCCAGCGGCTGGCGCCGTCGAGTGAGGCGGACTCGTACAGCTCCTTGGGGATGGCCAGGATTGCTGCGAGGAAGATGAGCGAGTTGTAGCCGAGCCAGCGCCAGTTGATCATGGTCGCGATGGCGGCGTGGCTGGGGATGGTTCCGGCCACCCACTCGACGGGCTTCTGCCCGACGTAGTGGAGCAGGACATTCACGATGCCGAAGTCACGGCCGAAGAGCTGCTGGAAGACAATCGCGACGGCCAACACCGATGTGATGTTGGGGACCATCAGGACCGTGCGCCAGAACGTGCTCGCGCGCAGGCGTGCGTTGGCCAGCAGGCTTGCGAGGCCGAATGCGATGACCAGTTGCGGAACCGTGGAGATGAGCCAGATGGAGAACGTGTTGCGCAGCGCGAGCCAGAAGTAGGAGTCTTTGAAGAGCTCGCGGAAGTTCTCCAAGCCGGCGAAAGCGTTCGTCAACACCGACAGCTGATGGGTGGTGATGAAGTCGTAGTAAGTCTGAAAGTCCGCGTTGAAGAATGCCAGTGCGGTCGTGAAGACGATCGGAATCGCCCCGAACAACACGAAGTGCACGAAGAACGGGGCGACGTAGAAGAGCCCGACCCGGTCTTGGCGCGCGATTGCGGACAGCCTGCGTCGCCTGCGCGGGACCGTCGCGGTTGTGGCGGTTGTCATGAGCGCTGTGCCGTCACTGCCCGATGTTGTGCTGGATGTCTTGCAGCGCCTGGCACCACGCAGCACCTGACGTCTGTGCGGCGAACTTGCCGCATGACTTCGTCTGCGTTCCCTGCGTGATGCGCGCTAGCGCCTGCCCGAAAGTCGAGTCGATGAGCCGGTCTTTAGCCCCTGCGTAGATCGGTTTCAGCTTCAGCGCGCTGCTGCTGTAGATGGCGCCGACGGGCGCGTTGTTGAAGAACGGGTCCTTGTAGTTCTTGATTGACGGCTGCGAGTACATCTTGTGCGTGGTCGGGAACAACCCATACAGCTGGAAGGTCTTGAGTTGCTGAGCCGGGGCGAGGTACCAGCTGACGAAGTCCCAAGCGGCCTTCACGTTAGCCGCTTTCTTGGGGATGGTCAGCATGCTGCCGCCCATGTTCCCGCCGCCGCCGGGAACAGCGGCGATGTCCCACTTCCCCTTGGTGCCCGGGGCCTGTTGTTTGATGTAGTCCAGCATCCACGCCGGGGCGAGCACAGTGGCGAAGGCGCCCTTGTTCATGGCTGCGCCCCAGTCCGGCGAGAACTGGTTGATTTTCGTGCCGATGCTGCCGGCGCACTTGTTGTTCTTCATGAACGTGCAGCCCGCCTTGGCGGCGATGTCGAATGCTTGCTTTACGGTCGGGTTGGTGCGGTAGATAGCGGCCCGGGTCTTGGAGTCGTAGTACTTCTGCGTCCCCTGGTTCAGGACTGCGGCGAACAGGGTGCCGGTGCTGTCCATGAAGCCGACCCCGGGGACTTTGTTCTGGAACTGCTTTCCGACCGTGATGAACCGGTCCCAGGTCGGCCACAGGGCCGCGACCTGGTCGCGCTTGGTCGGGAATCCCGCCTTCTTGAACAGATCGGTGCGGTAGGCCACCGCCAAACCGCCGACGTCAGTGGGGATGCCGATTTGGGAGCCGTTCAGGCCGGTGCCTTGGGTCCAGCGGAACGGCAAGTAGTCCTTAGCGATCTTGGAAGCGCCGAGGGTGTTCAGGTTGGTGAACTGCGCGGCGATCATCGGCTGCCGGAACTGACCCATGTAAGCCATCTCAACTGCAGCAATATCAGGGACCGCGCGCGAAGGAAGCGCGTAGAGCAGTTTGTTGTGCTCATCGTCGAGGTTCATCTTCGTGATCTTGATGGTGACGTTGGGGTGAGCCTTGCGGTACATGTCCACGATTTTCGGCTCGAAGACGTTCCCGTAGGACCACACGGTCAGCGTCACATTGCTGGCGGCCTGTGCGCTGGGGCCGACTCCGGCGAAAGCCAGACCAAACGCAAGCGCACAGCCGAGCACTCCACGGCTGAGGGAACCGAGCTTCATGACGCTCCTTCGGATGACGTGATTCATGTGAAGATGATGCGAGAGCGGCACACCTTCACTCGCGCGGCTGAAATTCACGGTTGCCGGCTGCGCTCGCTGTGGTTTACTTACCCTCGTGAAATCGCTTTCACGTAGGATAGTGAAATCGCTTTCAACGCACAACATGAAGTGCCCGCAACCAGTGCGGTACTGCTGAGCGTCATAGCGCAGCAGCCGAATCCTGCGCTCAGTCCAGGGTTTCACGGTGTGCGGGGTGGGCCGACGTATCGAAGGGATGGCCATGGCGCGGCGGCGATTGGGATATCGCATGATCCTGCCGCTGTTGGTCGTGCCATCGGTGGTCGTTTTGTCAGAATTGCCGCCTTCTTTCGCGGTCACTCCCGCGTCCGCGCCGGCCGCGGGAATCACCCGGATAGCGGGGAAACCGGCGCCGAAACCCGTCATCAAACTGCTGTGGCGCCAAGAGTTCAATGGCAAAGCTGGATTGACGAGCGTCGTTCAGCGCGACACCCTCAACCCGGCAAAAGGCCAGGTGTGGCAGGCCGAGGTCACCGGCACCGGTGGTGGGAACCGGGAGCGTCAGTTCTACACCGACGGCGTCGTTGAGTACAACAAGACGGGGTCTGTTGCCCACTACGCGGTCGAGCTAGACGGCAAGGGAAGTCTGGCGATCAATGCGCGGCGCGTCCGGCCCCGAGCAGGGACACGGCCGACAAACGCACCGTCCGGCGCCTGCTGGTACGGCGCCTGTGAGTTCGTGAGTGGGCGGATCAACACCCGCGGCATCGTCGGATTCCAGCACGGGTTGCTCGAGGCGCGCATCAAGGTGCCGAACGCCTGGAACTCCTGGCCTGCCTTCTGGATGCTGGGGGCGAACATCGGCGAGGTCGACTGGCCCAAGTGCGGCGAGATCGACATCATGGAATCGGCGGCGAACGGGGCGAAGTACTGGTCCTATTTCGGCACCCTCCACTCTGACCCCAGTGACGGATTCGGAGTCGGCAGCGGCGCCCGCTATCTTGAAGACATCTACACGAAGTTCCACACGTACGGCGTGTATTGGGACAAGACCAAGGTCCAGTGGCGACTGGACGGCAAGCCGTACTTCACCGCCACCAAGAAGGCGGTCACCGGCGGCGAGTGGAGCTTCCCACGAAGCTGGCCGTTCGACCAGGAGATGTTCGTGATTCTAAACGTCGCCATGGGCGGCACCCTCGGGGGCGACGCCAACGGCTACGTCGACCCTGACTCCAATGGCGGGACGATGCTGGTCGACTGGGTCAGGTTCTCCAGTGTCAACGGCGTCGGAAAACTAATCAAGCACTAGCGGCAGTTGTGGCGACAATGAGACGAGGCGACGTTGTGACTATTCGGACGCGGGTTGCGGCAGCCGCCGCGGCGCTGACCGTTTCCATCATCGGCGTTCCGGCGCATGCAGACGCCGAATGGGCTCCGAACCCCCGCTGGAGCCAGTTGAACGTCCAGCCAGGTGACGGCATTTTCCAGCAGAATCTGCGCGTCTTCGACAGCTCGGGTGTGCGCGCAACGGACGATGCCGGCCAGCACAACAACGTCTACGTGCGCATCGGCGTCAACACCGTCACCGTGGCCTACGACTGCACGAAGCGTCAGGCGGTGGACCCAGCGCCCGCGAGCAACTGCGCCGGGAAGAAAGTTCAGTTCGCGGTTGACACCAGCGCCTTCGACTACAACGAGAAGACCAAAGCGTTCACGAGGGTCAAACTCGCGCTGGACGGTTATGCGAAATCGGCCGCTTCCTTCAACGGCTATCGTGCAGGGGCGCAAGACACCGGCATCATCTACCGCAACGAGGTCGCAGACAACCGCGGAATCGCAGAGCTCGTCATCACAGTCGACAACGCCGGCAGCGCCGCGAGCGGCAACGTGCTCATGTCAGATGACTTCCTCGGGGTGAGCGTCAGCAACTGCGACCGCACTGTGCAGGCGAACACCTGCGACGAATCGGACGTGGCCGGAACGACGGACACCATCGGACCGATGAACATCCAGTTCGAGGAGGCCGGCTACTACCCGCAAGTGAGCATGCTCAACCAGGACCAGAGCCCGGCGCTGCCCAACTGCGGTGGTCTCTCGTGGGCGAAGGATGAGACCTGGGGCTGGAGCGTGTACAAGCGCTCGTGGTTCAGCGAGTACGCGTGCGTCTACACGAAGTCTTACCAGGTCGGTGACTTGGTCACGATCCCGTATCGCGTGGTGGACATCTGGGGCCAGCCGATGGTCAACCAACCAGTGGACTTCGTACACCCGGCAGGTGGGAACAACTGCGGCACGGTCGGGTGCAAGTGGGGCCCGGAGGTCTCGCACAAGTACACCGACAAGAACGGGTATGTGACGTTCAGCGTCGAGAACCGCAACACCCCGAACGACGCGTGCACGAACCAGGGCTACAACAGCGACACGAAGGAGACGCACACGTGCGCCATCGGGGTGGAGTTCAAGGCCACCACCGGCAAGCAGCCTGAGTCGCAGGACCTTTTCTGGCCTCAGTTCGTCAACTCCACCGACATCCAGCTGCGCTACGTCAACATGCACGTGATCACGCGCGGCACTCGGACGACCAAGGCCTTGACCGACTACGTGTACGACGAGAACGGCCTGAAGAACCCAGCCTTGGCACTGGCGACCAATGGCGCCGCGGCGAACCCCGACTTCAACGACTCCACGGTGCGCGCGCGGCTGGACATCAAGCCCCTTTACAACGCGAACCCAGACAAGATCTGTTTCATTCAGATCGACCCTAAGAACCCGCAGAAAGTCCGGCGCCTCCCCAGTTCCTCGCCGAAGCGGCCCTTCTGCATGGAGCGCTCGGTGCTCTACGCACCTGACGTCACCGTCACAGCCACAAACGGCGGCAAGGTTCTGCGGGTTTGCCCTGACACGAACGGTGCGGCGGTGTGCCAAGCGGCCAGGTTGCCGATGGCGTGGGACATCAAGGACGTCTCACAGATGAAGGACAAGGAAGTCTTCGGCTTCCAGTACCTCTCTGAACTGCTCTTCACCGCGACCCGCCCCGGTCGCACCATCTTCACGATCAGGGTCGGCGGTGAGGACTATGAGATCTACCAGAACTTCGTCGCAGCGCCTGCCAATGCCCGGTCGGTCGTTGCAGCCGCGGCGACGCAGCCGGCACTGCTCGGCAGCGATGTGAAGACCCGCTTCCGGGTCGTAGACAGGTTCGGCAACGGGTACGCCAACGTGCCGGTCACGTTGTCACAGTCCGGCGGCGAGTTGGTTGCAGCTGATGCGAGCACGGACACCGACGGGTACGTGACCGCCACCCTGCGCAGCTCTGCGGCGGGACAGCAGACAGTCACCGCCACGGTGTCGCCGGACGGCGTGAGCCAGATTGGAAATGCCGCAAACCCCGCCCTCGGGGTGCCGGCCTCCACCACGTCGGCGACCACCGCCGTCACTTGGGCCAACGTTTTCGCCACGACCAGCCCGAAGGTGACCGGCCCGGCGACGGTCGGAGCCCTGCTGACGGCGACGCCGGGGGCATGGTCCGCGGTTGCGACGCCGACGCTGTCGTACGCCTGGTATTCCTGTCGCACGGCTCGGACTGCTCAGACCTCCGGCGCGTTGACCGCGCTTGCCGGCTGCACCGCGGTCAAGGGCGCGACCAAGGCCAGCCTGAAGCTGCCGGCCAGCCTCGCGGGCACCTTCGTGGTGGTGCGAGTGACCGGAACTGTGGCCGGGCAAAGTGTTGAGACATCATCTCCGACGACTGCGAAGGTGAAGAAGTGACCATGAAGCAGACCCGCGGTTCGGCCGTGTTCCCTCGGCGTGGACGCCTGTCCCGCGCGCTTGCGGCGACACTGATTTTGGCTGGGCTAACGGCCACCGCCGCGCCAGCGTCTAACGCAGCAACTGCTGCCACGGGCAACCCGTCCCTGCGGCTGATCACCCCGGCCTTGGACAACACCAATTCGATCGACTACACCTTTGTGCGCACAGACCCGGGTTTGGACGACAACAACTATGGCAAGGGGACGAAGATCAGGATGTTCTACCTCGGGGTGGGCGGCACGCTGTCGCTGACGTACGAGGCGCGGGACAAAGACGGGAAAATCCTCACGAACACCCCGGTCTACCTCTTGGTCAACAAGTTCGCATCCTGCTCCGCGACCAAGTGGATCACCACAAGCCCGGAGAGCGACTACGCAGGTTTCAACCGCCCGGACCAGCAGCACATCGTGCGTGACTGGTGCGGGTTCGGCGGTGGCATCTCGGGCTGGGACAACTACTACGGCGGCGAGACTTCCATCCCGGCCGTGACAGACGCCGCTGGCCGTGCCACGTGGACGCTCACACACGACTACTCCTACACGGACTGTTCCAAGCCTGCCTTCGGAGAGTTGCCGCTGTGCCCCGAACCGGCACCGTTGTCGCTGACTACGCCGAACTTCGACACCTGCACGGTCGCCCTTGGGTGTATGCGCGGCATCATCACCGCGTCGTTCAAGAAACACCCGCGGCCTTATGCGGAGCGCGGGCCGAGCTGTTCCCCGACGACCACCGCCTGCCCGAAGGGCGAGGAGGCGTTCGAGGACAAGGACCTGCTGTGGGTGGACATCGTCGACAACAGCGTCGCGCCCGAGAATGACATCCAGAACGTCGCGCTGAGTGCAGGTGAGGTACCCGTCCGCGTCCAGGTCACAGACCTACAGGGCCAGCCCAAGGCCGGTGTCAAGGTGGACTTCTCGCTCGCGTCCGGCCCCGGTGATGCGGACATTGACCAAGTCGCAGGCAGCCGCAACCCTGATGGGACCGTGACTGAGACCACGGATGCCTCCGGCTGGGCGAGCGTGTCTGCCATCGCGGACTACGAGGCCACCGGGACCCAGATCATCAACGCTCAGTTGCAGGGCTCCAATTCAGTGACCCGCACCGCGGTGCGGTGGCTGATCGCGCCTGCCGTCACAGCGCCCGCCACAGTCACCGGCAAGGCTGCGGTCGGGAAGAAGTTGTCCGCGAACGCCGGGTCGTGGACCGGGTCGTCCCCGAAGTTGTCCTTCCAGTGGTTGGCCTGCAAGGCCAAAGGCACAGTGGCGACCACCGTGCCCGCAGGGTGCATCCCTGTGAAAGGGGCCACCAAGTCCACTCTGACTCTGACCAAGGCGCAGAAGGGCCTCTACATGCGCGTGCGCGTCGTCGGCAGCAATGCCCTGAGCAGCGCCACGTCGGTGAGCGCAGCCACGAGCAAGGTCGGCTGACGTGTCCACGCGCAGCATCGCAGCGCTGGCCTGCGCTGGCGTCCTTGCGGGAGTGCTCGGATCCTCCGCGGTGCAGGCTCGGCCGCTGCGCACGGTAGACGCAAAGGCACCGGGGTCCAAGGTGCCCGCAGTCAAGGCGCCGAAACTGAAGTTGCTCTGGAGCGACGAGTTCAACGGCAAGGCGGGCGTGCCCGCGACGGTCCAGACCGCCGACCGCGTGTACAACAAGAAGTACTTCTGGTCCACCGAGATCACCGGCACTCCGCCCAACCACGAGCGGCAGGGCTACATCGACGGACCCGTGGAGTGGGCGGTGAACAGCAAGGGCAAAGCGTACGTGCGGCACCGGGCCATCGAGACCGACGGCAAGGGGAACCTGGCGATTAATGCGCGGCGCGTGCAGCCGGCGTTGAAGGGGAAGTACCCATCGACGCAGGCCGAGTTCTTCAGTTGCGAGCGGACGAGCCTTCCCGGCGGCACCTGCGAGTGGCTCAGCGGGCGCATGAGCACCAAAGACCAGAGCGGCTGGTTCCGCGGGATCGGTTTCAAGTACGGGAAAATCGAGGCGCGTATCAAGGTGCCCGAGGACGACGGAACATGGCCGGCTTTCTGGCTGCTAGGCGCGAACATTGATAAGAAACCGTGGCCGAAGTGCGGGGAAATCGACATCATGGAGGCGTCCGCCCTCCAGCGCTACGGCCAGGCATTCGGATCCCTTCACAGCTTCCCGAACGACCAGTGGAACGTCGATATCACCGCCAACACCCCGCCTGTCGACGACTTCTACTCGAACTACCACACCTACGCCATCATGTGGAAGCAGGACCGAATCGACTTCTTGTTCGACGGCAAGGTCTACAAGTCCGTCACCAAGGCCTTCATGACATCGAAGGACAACGCGGTGCCGGGCAAGGGGCGACGCGAGTGGCCGTTCAATCAGGAGTTCTTCCTAATCGTGAACCTGGCCATGGGCGGGGTCCTAGGCGGCGACTCAAGCATCGACTTCATGGTGCCTGACACGAACACGACCGGCGGGACCATGCTCATCGACTACATCCGCTACTACTCAGTCGACGGCGTCGGCACACTCATCCGGCACTAGATTCCGTTCACTTCGCGACAGGAGCACAGGCATGGCCACAGTCACCTTCACCAAGGCGACCCGCATCTACCCGGGCTCGACCGTGCCCGCCGTCAATGAGCTCGACCTGCATGTCAACGACGGTGAGTTCCTAGTGTTTGTAGGGCCGTCCGGCTGCGGCAAGACCACGTCGCTGCGCATGCTCGCCGGACTGGAAGACATCGACAACGGCTCGATCTGGATCGGCGACCGCGACATCACCTACGTCGCGCCGAAAGACCGTGACATCGCCATGGTCTTCCAGAACTACGCGTTGTACCCGCACATGACCGTGGCGGAGAACATGGGCTTCGCGCTGAAGATCGCCGGGGTGAAGAAGTCGGAGATCGACTCACGGGTGAAGGAGGCGGCGCAGATCCTCGACCTGCAGCCCTACCTTGCCCGCAAGCCCAAGGCGCTCTCCGGGGGGCAGCGCCAGCGCGTCGCGATGGGTCGCGCCATCGTGCGCAACCCGCAGGTGTTCCTCATGGATGAGCCGTTGTCCAACCTCGATGCGAAATTGCGCGTGCAGACCCGCACGCAGATCGCCTCCCTACAACGCCGGCTCGGAGTCACCACCGTCTATGTGACCCACGACCAGACCGAGGCCATGACCATGGGCGACCGCGTCGTTGTGATGAAGGACGGATTCCTGCAGCAGGCCGACACCCCGCAGAACCTGTACAAGAACCCGGCGAATGCGTTCGTGGCCGGCTTCATCGGCTCGCCTGCGATGAACCTCGTGGATTTGCCCTTGACCGCTGAAGGTGCTGTGCTCGGCGGCTACACGATCGCGCTGCCGCGCGAAATCCTCGCCGCCGCCGCCGCTGAAGGCGCGAAGACCGCGACCATCGGCGTACGTCCGGAGGACTTGGGTTTCGCCGAGCACGGTTTCGACTTGGACCTGTCCTTAGTCGAGATGCTCGGCTCTGACTCCTACATCTACGGCGATGTCGCAGATGCGTCCGGCAACGCACACCAGGTGACCGTCCGAGTTGATGCGCAGCAGACACCCCAGCGTGGTGAGCGCGTGCGATTGGCGCCGCGCACGGGCAGCGTCTTTGCCTTCAGTAGCGCGACCGGCGAGCGCTACTACGGCTGAGTGACCGGTTCACATCCACATCGGTTCGGCGTGCAGCCCGGTGCATTGGCCAAGGCTGCGAGAGACAGCGCAGGGATCGGTCGATGACGGCGATGCCGCAAAATCGCCTGCGGTAGTCCGGTTCTGGCACATGCTCGCTGCCGCGCCGTCATCCCATGATTCGCCACTGAGCAACGTGCGGTGGGCTAGCGATTGACGTTGGTGTCGCCGCGAGTAAGCCACCTGCGGGTTGAGGAGGTTCATCATGCGAATACTGGCAGTCTGCCTCGGCAACATCTGCCGCTCCCCGATCGCCGAGGCGGTGCTGCGGGCGCAGTTTGCCGCGGCTTCCTTGCCCGTAGAAGTGGACAGTGCTGGCACGAGCGCGGCACATGCGGGCGAGGATGCGGACGAGCGGGCGCTGCGGGTGCTCCACTCGTCGGGCTACTCGCTGCAGCACCGAGCGCGGCAACTGCAGCCAGAATTGCTGAGTCAACGTGATCTGGTCCTGGTCATGGACCATTCGAATCTGCGCGGGGTGCGCGCTATCGCCGAGCGATCCGGCATCAACCACGACCATGTGCGACTGCTGCGCGAGTTCGACGCGGCTGCAATCGCTGCCGGTGAGTTGGAAGTCCCTGATCCTTGGTATGGCGGCGCTCAGGGGTTCACTGATGTGTTGCAGATGATCGAGCGGGCGGGTGTGGGCCTCGTGCAGCACTTGCGAAGGCACGCGATCGACACGGCTGGCTGAGGAGCAAGGCTCAGGGACCGCGCCTACTCGAAACGATGCGCGGGCCGGCGGTGTTGATGCGTTGTGGCGATTCGGTTGTCAGCGCTCGTGCCTAGTTGCAAATAAGCGCGGGCAGGCGCGGTGGCGCATCGAGATACTGCCTACCTCAGCGGTAGTAACGGGCCGTCGCGACGCAAAGGTCCATCGCAGAGCAACGTCCAATAGAGAAAACGCGTGCGACAAGGTGGCCTCGTGCTGGAGAGGGTCATCAGAACTGCGAGCGAATCTCCCACAAGTCTGGGAACACCGGTTGTCCGAGCGTTCTGCTGAGGTAGTCCACACCGCTGCTGCCACCGGTGCCAGTCTTGTGGCCGATGGTCCTCTCAACCATCTTCACGTGCCGGTATCGCCACTCCTGCAGCCCCTCGTCGATGTCGATCATCCGCTCACACAACATCGCCGCCACCTCCTGACCGCGATGCACATCGAGCAGAATCGATTGCACACGCTCGTCCGGCGCGTAGGCGATGGAGAAGTCCCGGTTGAGCAGGTCGGCCGGGACGGCGTAGCCCAGGGTCGTGAGATACACGAGGAACGAGTCCCAGACGCTGCGGCTGTGCATCACCCGCGTGATCGCCGCGCGCTCCGGGCTGTCCGGCGGCAAGTGGCCGATAAGCGAATTGCCGCGCCGCCCCAGCACCGCCTCAACTTGCCGGAACTGCGCAGACTGGAAGCCGCTGGCCGACTCCAGCCTGCCGCGGAAGGACATGAACTGCAACGGCGTCATCGTCTCGAGGATGTCGATCTGCGAGACGCAGATCTTGAGGATCGTGCGGATGCGCCCCAGCAGCGGCAGTGCATCGAAGGTCGAGCCGAGTTCAAGTGCCGCCTGCGTCTGGACGAACTCATGCAGCAGTTGCTTGAACCACAGCTCATACGACTGGTGGATGACGATGAAGAGCATCTCGTCGTGCTCAGGCCCATCGGATACCGGCTGCTGAAGCGATAGCAGTTCCGGGATCTTGAGGTAGGACTGGTACGTCAGCGCAGGTTGGAAGGCGTTGTCTGCGGGGTCGAACTGAGCCCCGCTCATGTGACTCGTCCTGATCGTGGTGCGGCGTCAAGGTAGCAGCGGGCGGCGACGCAGTCGCGGATGCGGCGCAGCCCTTCGGCCACTTCGGCGAAGGTGGTCGTCAGCGGCGATGCAGCGACCCGGATGGAGTCCGGCACTCGGTAGTCGGTGATGACGCCGTGCTGCACGCGCAGCGCGTGGCAGATCGCATCGGCGTCGGCGTGACCGAGGCGGATGTGCCCGCCGCGCTCGCCCGATGAGCGCGGCGTGAGGAGGGTGAAGCCCAGCGGAGCCAGCCAGGCGTCGTATCCCTCGATGATGAATTCGGTGGTCGCGGCGGCTTTGTGGGCCACGGCGTCGATGCCGGCGCGCTCGATGATGCCCAATGAGGCGTTGATGGCTCGCAGTCCGACAATCGACGGGCTCGCGACTTGGAAGCCGCGGATGCCCTCTGCGCGCTCGAACACCGGCCCCATGCCGAACTGGTCTGCCTGGGCGAACCAGCCTTGAATCGGCACCTGCAACTCCGGCTGTAATGCCTGCCGAACATAGAGCCACGCGGGTGCACCGGGGCCGGAGTTGAGGTACTTGTATGTGCAGCCGACCGCGAGATCAACGCCGTCGGCATCGAGAGTCAATGGCACGGCCCCGACCGCGTGGCTAGCATCCCAGAGGATGAGCGCGCCGTGTGCATGCACGAGGTCTGTCAGCGCGCGCACATCGTTGCGGGCGCCGGAGCGGTACTGAACAACCTGCAACGTCACCAGCGCGACGTCTTCTGAGAGCAGGGACCCGAGCGCATCTTCTGTGATGCGCTCGCAGCTCCCGTCGTCGGCCTCGTTGTCGAGGATGACTAGTTCCAGGCCGTGGTCGCGTGCGATTCCTTCAAGGATGTAGCGGTCTGTGGGGAAGTTCGCGGCATCGGTGATGATTCGGCGCCGTCCGGGACGGGCGCGGACCGCCGCGGTGCACAGTTGGTAGAAATTCACCGAGGTCGTGTCACAGGCCAGCACTTGCCTCGGCCCTGCGCCGAGGACGGTGCGGCCGAGGAGGTCACCAGTGCGCTGGGCCTCGTCCACCCAGTGCTGCCAACCCATGACCAGTTCGCTGCCCCACTCGGTGAGCAGGCTGTCCACCGCGGCCAGTGTTGCTTTGGGGAGCCGGCCGAGGGAGTTCCCGTCCAGGTAGCAGATGGAGCCGTCCGCCACCACGAACTCGTGTCGGAAGCCGCGCAGGGGATCCTGCGCATCGAGTTCCGCGGCGCGGGCCGCGAGGTCCGCTGTCACCAGATGCGGACCCGCTCCGCGGGGTCGAGCCAAAGCGCGTCGGACTCGTTGACCCCGAACGCCTCGTAGAACGCGGGCACGTTGCGCACGATGGCGTTGCAGCGGAACTCATTCGGCGAGTGCGGGTCGATGGTGAGCCGCTGCAGCGCGGCCTCCGGGCGGATCTTGCAGCGCCACACCTGCGCCCAGCCGAGGAAGAACCGCTGGTCTCCGGTGAGCCCGTCAATGACCGGCGGCTCCTGGCCGGCCAGCGCGAGTTTGTACGCCACGTACGCGATTGAGAGGCCGCCGAGGTCGCCGATGTTCTCCCCGAGGGTGAACGCGCCGTTGACCGTGTGACCGGGCGCCTCCGCGGGCTCGAGCGCGTTGTACTGCTCGATGAGCATCGCAGTGCGCTTCTCGAACTCCGTGCGGTCCTCGTCGGTCCACCAGTTGTTCAGGCGGCCGTCGCCGTCGTAGCGCGAGCCTTGGTCGTCGAAGCCGTGTCCGATCTCATGTCCGATGACCGCGCCGATGCCGCCGTAGTTCACGGCGTCGTCGGCGTCCACATCGAAGAAGGGCGGCTGCAGGATGGCAGCAGGGAAGACGATCTCGTTCATCCCGGGCATGTAGTACGCGTTCACTGTCTGCGGCGTCATCAGCCACTCGCTGCGGTCGACCGGCTTGCCGACCTTGTCGAACTGACGCTTCTGCTCGAAGGCGTCGGCGGCGCGCACATTCGCCATCAAGTCGTCTGCGCTGATCTCCAGCGAGGAGTAGTCGCGCCACTTGTCGGGGTAACCGATCTTTGGTGTGAACTTGGCGAGCTTCTCCAGCGCCCGTTCCCGCGTCTGCTCGCCCATCCACTCCAGAGTCGAGATCTGCTGACGGTAGGCCTCGACGAGGTTCGCGACCAGTTCCTGCATGCGCGACTTCGCCGCCGGAGGGAAGTGCTTGGCGACGTAAAGCTCGCCGGCTGCCTCGCCGAGCACGCCTTCGACCAGCCCGACGCCGCGCTTCCAGCGGTCCTTGAGCTCCTGCGCGCCGGTGAGGGTGCGCCCGTAGAAGTCGAAGCTCTCCTGCACGAACGCGTCGCTGAGGTAGGAGCTCGCGGACTGCACGATGTTCCACGCGAGCCAGTCGCGCAGCGCCTGCACGTCGGTGTCGGCCAACACGCCGGGGAGCGACTCGAAGAAATCAGGCTGCCGGACCACGAGGCTGGCGACCGCATGCGCCGGAATGCCCGCGCTGTCGCGCCAGGAGTCGACGTCGACTCCAGCCAGCATCGCGCTGAACTCCTGCCAGGTGCGCTTGTTGAACGTCAAGACCGCGTCTCGGTTGCGCACTTGGTCCCAGTGGTGGGCGGCGAGCCGAGTCTCGAACTGCAGGATCCGCTGCGCTGCGCCCTCGGCGTCAGCGTGCTCGACCAAGGCCAGCGAGCGCGCGATGTGCGCGAGGTATTTCTCGCGGATCTCCGCGAAGGTGTCCTCTCGGTAGTAACTCTCATCGGGAAGGCCGAGGCCGCCTTGGGTGAGGTACACGATGTTCGCGTCCGGGTCGTCCTTATCGGTGGTGACCCAGGCCCCGAACAGGCCCGATACGCCGCCACGCTCGGCCTTGCCGAGGGCTGCGATGAATGCAGGCAGGTCGCTCACAGCCGCCGCTGCCCGCAGGTCGTCGGCGATGGGCGACCAACTGAGTTCCTCGATGCGGGCGGTGTCCATGAAACTGCGGTAAAGGTCACCGATCTTGCGCTCGTTGCTGCCTGCCGGCGCATCCGATGCCATCGCAGCCTCGACGATGTCGCGGATAGCGATCTCCGAGTTGTCGCGCAGCGCGTAGAACGCGCCGTCCACCGCGCGGTCCGCCGGGATCTCCGCGTTCTCGATCCAGCGCCCGCTCAAGTGCCGGTAGAGGTCGTCTTGGGGCCGAATGTCCTCAGCGACGTGGGTCAGGTCGATTCCGCTCTTCATGATGCTCCCGCTTGCCTCGTGTGGATGGTTGTCATGGCACAACCGCGCGGGCTCAAACTACCGGCGCCGCCCCGCTCTGCGCCACGGCGCGTACAGTGCCCACTCGTGGCGGTGGCGGTGATGGGGGCGTGGAAGACGACCTTCCGCTCCCTGTCACAACGCAACTACCGGCTGTTCTGGTTCGGCACCCTGCTGTCCAATATCGGGACATGGGTGCAGCGGGTCGCGCAGGACTGGCTGGTGCTCGACCTGACCCATTCGTCGGCGACCGCGCTGGGCCTGGTCACGTCACTGCAGTTCGGCCCGTCCCTGCTGTTCACGGTCTTCGGCGGCGCGATTGCGGACCGCGCCGACCGCCGCAAAGTCCTCTTCGCGACGAACCTGGCCGGCGGGCTCTTGAGCCTGGTGTT
This sequence comes from Actinomycetales bacterium, assembly GCA_018970205.1. Lineage (GTDB taxonomy): Bacteria > Actinomycetota > Actinomycetes > S36-B12 > UBA5976 > RFTO01. The sequence goes on along the minus strand of JAGWWW010000009.1, from coordinate 11,196 downwards.
GGGGCTGCTCGTCGTCAACGGGGACGTCCGACTCTGGCATGTCTACGCGACCAGCCTCGCCGCCGGCTGCGTCTGGGCCTTCGACGTTCCCTCGCGGCAGACGTTCGTCAACGAGCTCGTCGGGCAGGAGAACCTGCCGAACGCGGTCGGGTTGAACGCCACCAGCTTCAACCTCGGCCGCCTCATCGGCCCGGCGGTCTCGGGTCTGCTCATCGAGCGCTTCGACACCGGCCCGTCATTCATTGTCAACGCCGCGTCGTTCAGTTTCGTGCTCATCTCGCTGGTCCTCATCAACCCGCGCGAGCTGCACCGCCGGCACCGGCCGGCAGACCTCGATGAGCCGATGTGGACCCGGACCAAGGCGGGATTCGCATACGTGCGCCAGCAGCGTGAGTTGCGCGGGCTGTTCGTGAACATCGCCGTCATGGGCACGCTCGGAATGAACTTCCAAATCTGGACTGCTCTGATGGCAAGGCTCGAGTTCGGCAAGAGCGCCGGCGCCTTCGGGCTGCTTGGCACCGCCATGGCTGTGGGGTCGGTCACCGGCGCGTTGATGGCGGCACGCCGCCGGCGCACCCCGAATCTGGGCATGGTCACCAACCTCGGTCTCGCATTTGCTGCGGTGCTGGCGGTGTCGAGCCTCATGCCGAGTTATGGCTGGTACGCGCTGTCGCTGCCGTTGTGCGGCGCCGCGGCCCTGAGCGTGATGACCACGTCGAACGCCACCATGCAACTGACGACCGACCCCGATATGCGCGGCCGGGTCGCGGGGATTTACTTCATGGTCTTCACCGGCGGCTCGCCTCTGGGCTCGCCGCTCATCGGAGCGATCGCGCAGCATTTCGGCCCGCGCAGCAGCATCCTCGTCGGCGCGGTGAGCGTCGGTGTCACCGCCGCGCTCGTTCGGCGTTGGCGCAGCCGAATCGAGCCGGCGGCGCAGGTCGCCTGAACGGGCGCAACCGCAGCGCCGGTTGAGCCTGCTCCCGAGTGTGCCGGCACCGCGTAGCCTTGAGTCGTGAACATCGACGAGCGCCATGCCGACATGGCGTTCGCCGCCCGGGGGATGTCCAGCCAGGACATCGTCTACAGCCCGTGGCGCAAGGCCATCGGCGCGCTGCCCGGTCTTCTCCTCTCCTACGGCTTCCTCACGTCGTCATACCGCGGGGACGTCAGCCGCTCCGGCTACGACCTTTGGCTTTCCTACGCGGCCATCGCGCTCGGCGTCTTCATCTTCCCGCGCACGATGCGCTTCGCGATGACCGCGGTCGCGGTGGTGAGCCCGCTCGCGGTGGTGATCAGCCTGCTGCGGCACCACCCGACCTCCACCGTCGTCGTCTGCGCGGCAGTTGGCGTGGGCTGCTGGCTGGTGCGCGCCGGCATCCGGTGGTTCCGGCCGGAGCCGTTCGAGAAACCGTGGCCCACCTCGTGAGGCGACCCTGCCCCGATGGTTGCTTTGCTCACACTGCCGCGCCCATGCGCCTCGTTGCTTGGACTCCGACCGCTTAGGCTGGGAGCATCTGCTCCCGGCATCCCATGCACGCCAGCCGCAGGAGGCATCAGTGCCCGTCTTGGACTCAACTGTCGACCCCGGCAGTGAGCGCTCCCGCGCCAACCGCGCCGCACACACCGCACTCATCGACGACCTACAGGCACGTCTGCAGCGCAGCGCCCTCGGCGGCCCGGAGGCGGCGCGCGCCAAGCACACCGCGCGCGGGAAACTGCTCACACGCGACCGGGTGACGGAGTTGCTCGACCCCGGCTCGTCGTTCCTGGAGATCGCCCCGCTTGCCGCAGAGGAGATGTACGACGGCCAGGCCCCGGCGGCCGGACTGGTCGCGGGCATCGGGATGGTGGCCGGACGCCCGGTGCTGGTCGCAGCCAACGACGCAACCGTCAAAGGCGGCACCTATTTCCCGATGACGGTGAAGAAGCACCTCCGCGCACAGGAAGTCGCGCGCGCAGACCGCCTGCCGTGCGTGTATCTCGTGGACTCCGGCGGCGCGCACCTGCCGAGCCAGGACGAGGTGTTCCCCGACCGCGACCATTTCGGCCGCATCTTCTTCAACCAGGCCGTGATGTCCAGTGAGGGCATCCCGCAGTTGAGCGCGGTGCTCGGCTCGTGCACCGCCGGCGGCGCGTATGTGCCGGCGATGAGCGACCAAGCCGTCATCGTCCGCGGCCAGGGCACGATCTTCCTCGGCGGCCCGCCGCTGGTGAAAGCCGCGACCGGCGAGGTCGTGACGGCCGAGGAGCTCGGCGGCGGCGATGTGCACGCCCGTATCTCCGGCGTGACCGACCACCTCGCGGTGGACGACCGGGACGCGCTGCGCACGCTGCGGGAGATTGTGGCCACGCTGCCCGGGCGCGGCCCGGCGGTGTGGGACGTGCGCGAGCCGGTGGCGCCCGCCTTCGACATCGACGGCCTGCTCGACGCCGTCCCGGCCGACCTGCGCACCTCCTACGACGTGCGCGAGGTCATCGCCCGCATCGTCGATGCCAGCGAGTTCCTCGAGTTCAAGGCCGAGTGGGGCGACACGCTCGTGTGCGGCTGGGCGCACATCGAGGGCCACCCGGTGGGCATCATCGCCAACAACGGCGTGCTCTTCAGCGAGTCCGCGCTCAAGGGCGCGCACTTCATCCAACTGTGCGATCAGCGCGGCATCCCGCTGGTCTTCCTGCAGAACATCTCCGGGTTCATGGTCGGGCGCGACTATGAGGCCGGCGGCATCGCCAAGCACGGCGCCAAGATGGTCACTGCGGTCGCGACCGCGCGCGTCCCGAAGTTCACGGTGGTCATCGGCGGCTCGTTCGGCGCAGGCAACTACTCCATGTGCGGGCGCGCGTACAGCCCGCGGTTCATGTGGATGTGGCCCAATGCCCGTATCTCCGTCATGGGCTCGGAGCAGGCTGCGTCCGTCCTCGCGACCGTGCGCCGCGACCAACTCGAGTCCGGCGGCGAGCAGTGGCCCGCCGACGCCGAGGAGGCCTTCAAGGCCCCCATCCGCGCGCAGTACGAGGCGCAGGGCTCACCGTGGTACTCCACAGCCCGTCTGTGGGACGACGGCATCATCGACCCGCGCGACACCCGCACGGTCCTGGCACTGGCGCTGGAGATCGCGTGCACCACGCCTATGGCGCCGCCGCGGCCCGGCGTCTTCCGGATGTGACTTGTGTTCACCCGAGTCCTCATCGCCAACCGTGGCGAGATCGCCTGCCGGATCAAGCGCACCCTCGACTCCCTCGGCATCGCGTCAGTGCTCGTGCACAGCGGCCGCGACCGCGCACTCGCCTACGTCCGTGAGCACCCCGCTGCGGTGGAGCTGCCCGACACCGACCGCACCGGCGGCTACCTCGACGTCGACGCCGTCATCCGCGTCGCCACCAGCACGGGGTGCGACGCGCTGCACCCGGGCTACGGCTTCTTGTCGGAGAACCCCGAGCTCGCGCGTGCCTGCGCCGGCGCCGGAATCGCGTTCATCGGGCCGTCGGCGCAGTCCATGGCGGCCCTCGGGGACAAAGCCCAGGCCCGCGCGATTGCCGTGCGGGCCGGTGTGCCGGTCGTGCCCGGAGTCGAGGACGAGCAGCAGGCGCGGCAGTTGGCCCTGCCCGTCCTGATCAAGCCGGTTGCCGGCGGCGGCGGCAAGGGAATGCACGTCGTAACCGACGCCGCGCAGTTCGACGAGCTCGTTGCCCGCGCGCGGCGTGAGGCGGCGTCGTCGTTCGGCGACGACCGACTCATCTTTGAGAAGTACCTCCCGCGTGCACGTCACATCGAGGTGCAAGTCGTTGGGCTGCCCGGCGGCGAGGTTGTCGCGGTCGGGGACCGCGAGTGCTCGCTGCAGCGCCGCCACCAGAAGGTCATCGAGGAGGCGCCCGCGCCGAACCTCCCAGATGCGGTGCGCGCATCCATCCACGCCGCCGCCGAGGCCGTGGTCCGCGAGGTCGGATACCTCAACGCCGGCACCGTCGAGTTCGTCGTCTCCTGCGACGACCCTGCGGAGTTCTACTTCCTCGAGGTGAACACACGGCTGCAAGTCGAGCACCCGGTCACCGAGGAAGTCACGGGGCTTGACCTTGTCGCGGTGCAGTTGCAGGTTGCGCACGCCGCCGCTCATGGCGGCTCCAGCGACTCACTCACCGGGATTCTCAAGGCCTGCCGCGACAACGGGCCGTGCGGGCACGCGGTTGAGGCGCGCGTCTACGCCGAGGACCCGGCCCGCGGGTTCCTGCCGTCGGCCGGGCCGCTGCTGCTCGCCGCGTGGCCGCGCGGCATCCGCGTCGATGCGGGCGTGCGCACCGCCGACACGATCAGCGCCGGCTACGACCCCATGATCGCGAAGGTCATCTCCTGCGCAGCCGACCGGCCCTCAGCGCTCGCCGCGTTGGGCGATGGGCTCGCTGAGAGCGCGGTCCTCGGGGTGTCGAACAACATCGCCTTCCTGCGCACACTGCTCGCGGACGAACGCGTACGCGCCGGGGCGGTCGACACCCGTCTCATCGACCGCGACCTCGACTTCCTGACCGCCGAAACCGCCGCCCCCTGGTGGCTCGACGCGGTCGCTTCAGCGGTCTGGGCGCAGCACCATGCGACTCCAGCGGCCCGTCGAGGCACGCCCCCGACCGGCGACGCAGGCGCTGCTCGCACCACCCGCGACCCCGCATGGTCGCGTGGGTGGCGCCCGGGAGGCATCCACGCTGCCGTCACCTGGCGAGCCGAGTGCGGCGAGCGCGAAGTGCTCGGGCAGGTCGGCCGTGACCCGGGCGACCCGGCTCGCTGGCTGGTCGTGCTGGGGGAGCAGCGCGTGAGCGTTCGCATCGCGACGCTGCCCGATGAGTCGACGGTGGCATTCGACGCCGCGGCGAGCACCACAACCGAAGTTGGCCGCCTCAGGTACGCCCTGCACCGCTCGGCTGACGCAGACGAGTGGTGGTTCGCGCGCGAAGGCGCCACATGGGCATACGTGTGCGGCCGGGCCCAATCACCCGCGCACAGCGCGGGTTCCGCGCCGGAGGTGCGCAGCCCGATGCCCGGGACCGTGACCGCAGTGCCGGTGGCTCGCGGTGAGAGGGTGCGCGCCGGCCAGCCGCTGGTGGTGCTCGAAGCGATGAAGATGGAGCACCAGGTGTCTGCGCCCCACGACGGCACCGTCACCGAGGTCTCATGCGCGGTCGGGTCGCATGTGCGGCTGCGCGAGGTGCTCGCTGTGGTGGCCCCGGAATGAGCGCTTCGATGCTGCCGCCGGAGGTCACGGTCTACGAGGTTGGGCCGCGTGACGGCCTGCAGAACGAGTCCCGCGTCATCGAGACCGACATCAAGGTCGAGTTCATCCGCCGGCTGGTCGCAGCCGGCTTGCCTGCGGTTGAGGCCACGAGTTTCGTGCACCCGGCTCGCGTGCCGCAGCTCGCCGACGCCGACGCCGTAGCCGCCGCGTTGCAGCCAGATCTGCAGTCGCACCGACTGCCGATGCTGGTGCCCAACGAGCGCGGCCTAGAGCGGGCGCTGTCAGCCGGTGCCCGCGAGGTAGCGGTGTTCCTCAGCGCCACCGAGTCGTTCGCGCAGGCCAACCTCGGCACCGACCTCGCCGGCCAACGGGTGATGGCCGCGCCGGTGATCGGGCGCGCCCTGGCTGAGGGGCTGCGCGTGCGCGGCTACATCTCGATGTGCTGGGGCGACCCGTGGGAGGGCGATGTGCGCCACGGCGCCGCCGCCGATGTTGCCTTGTTCCTGCTCGAGCAGGGCGTCCACGAGATCTCCCTCGGCGACACGATCGGGGTCGCTACCGCGGCGCAGGTGCGCTCTCTGTTGCGGGCCGCCCGCAGTGCCGGCGTTCAGTCCGCTGCGACCGCAGTTCATTTCCACGACACCTACGGCCAGGCGGTGGCCAACGTGCTCGCCGCGCTCGATGAGGGCGTCACCGTGGTCGACTCCGCCGCCGGCGGTCTCGGCGGCTGCCCGTTCGCGCTCAGCGCCACCGGCAACCTCGCGACAGAGGACCTGCTGTGGTGCCTGCACCAGCAGGGCGTGCGCACCGGCGTGGACCTCGACGCAGTCGTGCAAACCACCACATGGTTCGCTGCCGCCACAGGAGTGGCGCCGCAGTCGCGCGCGTACGCCGCTTTGGCTCACCGACTCGCCCAGCCCAAGGAGGATCAGTCGAGTGATTGACACCAGACTCAGCGAGGAGCAGCAGGCGCTGCAAGCCGAAGTCGCACGGTTCGCGCGGGAAGTGGTCGCGCCGGTGGCGGCGCACCACGACGAGACCAAGACCTTCCCCTACGCAGTCGTCGAGCAGATGGCGGCCATGGGGCTGTTCGGCCTGCCGTTCCCCGAGGAGCACGGCGGCATGGGCGGGGACTACCTCACCCTCTGCCTTGCCATCGAGGAACTCGCACGCGTCGATCAGAGCGTGGCCATCACCCTCGAGGCCGCGGTCTCACTCGGCGCCATGCCGGTCTACAGGTTCGGCTCGGACGAGCAGAAGCGACGCTGGCTGCCGGAACTTGTCAGCGGCAGCCGCCTCGGCGCCTTCGGCTTGACCGAGTCCGGCGCTGGCAGCGACGTCGCCTCGATGCGCACCACCGCGACTCGCACAGCCTCGGGCTGGGTCATCAACGGCACCAAGGAGTTCATCACCAACTCCGGAACGGACATCACCAGCCTCATCACGGTGTGCGCAGTCACCGGCCGTAAGGACGACGGCCGACCGGTGCTCTCGTCGTTCCTGGTGCCGGCCGACTCCGCCGGCCTGACGGTGGAGCCCGCGTATTCCAAGGTCGGCTGGCACGCGTCTGACACACACCCATTGACCTTCGCCAACGTGGAGGTCGGCGAGGACGCGCTGCTCGGTGCCGAGGGCCGCGGGTACTCCAACTTCCTCTCCATCCTCGACGAGGGCCGCATCGCGATCGCCGCGCTGGCCACGGGCGCCGCGCAAGGGTGCGTGGATGAGAGCATCAAGTACGCGCAGCAGCGCGAGGCGTTCGGCCGTCCGATCGCGGGCTTCCAGTCCATCTCGTTCATGATCGCGGACATGGAGGCGCGCACGGAGACCGCGCGTGCGATGTGGCACCACGCCGCCGCCCGCATGAACGCCGGCCTTCCCTACAAGAAGGAAGCCGCGATCGCGAAACTCGTCGCCGGAGACGCAGCGATGCAGAACGCCCGGGCCGCGACCCAGATCCACGGCGGCTACGGCTTCATGAACGAGTTCCTGGTCGCCCGCCACTACCGCGACAGCAAGATCCTCGAGGTCGGCGAGGGAACTAGCGAGGTGCAGCGCATGATCATCGCGCGGGAGTTGGGGCTGCCGTCGTGAGCACGGTGACGTACGAATGTCAGGGCGGCGTCGCGCTGGCGGTCATCGACCGCGCGTCGGCGCGCAACGCCATCAACGCCGATGTGCGCGATGGCGTGCGCTCGGCCTTCGAGCAGTTCGCTGCCGACGAGGCGGCCCGGGTGCTCGTGCTGGCGTCACAAGGGCCGGTTTTCTGCGCCGGCGGCGACCTCGCCGAGATGGCCGCCCTCGGCACCGCGATGATCCCGCGCGACTACGTGCCGAGCATCCGAGACGTCGCAGGCTGCGACAAGCCGGTCATCGCAGCCGTCCAGGGAGCCGCGCTCGGCGGCGGATTCTGGTTGGCCCAGGAGTGTGACCTCGTCATCGCCGCGGACGATGCGCGCTTCGCCATCAGCGAGGCCAAATGGGGCCGCGGCGCGCCCTGGGCCGCGCCACTGCTGCCCCTGCTCGGCCCGCGCGCGGCGCTGGAACTGATGGCGACCGCCGAGCCGGTTGACGCTCACCGCGCGTATGAGTTGGGCTTGGTCAACCACGTCGTCCCGGCTGCGGAACTACGGGAACGGGCGTTGCAGTTCGCCGCGCACATCGCCGGGCTCGCGCCCCTGTCCGTGGCCGCATCGGTGCGGATGACCCGCGAGTACCGCATGCAAACCGCCGGCCCGCTGGCCGACGCATCGTGGGAGATGTGGCGGCCGGTCTATGAGAGCGCAGACGCGCAGGAGGGCCCGCGGGCCTTCGCAGAGAAGCGGCCACCGCAGTGGCAGGGGAGGTAGGCATGAGCGAGTTGAGCAAGGTCGCGCCGAGCGCGGCGCAAGCGGTTGCGGACATCCCGGACGGCGCGTCAATCGCCGTCGGTGGTTTCGGCCTCTCGGGCATCCCGACCACGCTCATCAATGCCGTGCTGGCCACGAGCGTGGGCGGCTTCACCGTCGTCTCGAACAACTGCGGGCTGGATGACGCGGGCATCGGCGTCTGGCTCGCCGCCGGGAAGATCAGTCGGATCATCGCGTCATATGTGGGGGAGAACGACACCTTCGAGCGGATGTACCTCAACGGCGAGTTGCATGTGGAGCTCACACCGCAGGGAACCTTGGCCGAGAAACTGCGCGCCGGCGGCTCCGGCATCCCTGCGTTCTTCACGCCCGCCGGCGTCGGCACGATGGTCGCTGAGGGCGGGCTGCCGTGGCGCTACGCCGCTGATGGCTCAGTCGCGCAGGCGTCGCCGCCAAAGGAGACTCGCGCTTACAACGGCAAGGACTACGTCCTCGAGGAGAGCATCACCACCGACTTCGCGCTTGTGCACGCGCGCACCGCGGACACCCTCGGCAACTGCGTCTTCCACGCCGCGGCGCGTAACTTCAACGTGCCGGCCGCGATGGCCGGGCGCATCACGATCGTCGAGGCGGAGGAAGTCGTGCCGGCCGGGGCGATCGACCCGGATGCCGTTCACCTGCAAGGCATCTTCGTCTCCCGGGTGGTCGCGCTCACACCCGATCAGGCCGCTGACAAGCGCATCGAACGGCTGACCGTGCGCCAGCGTGAGGGGGCGTGACATGGCATTGACCCGCGAGCAGATGGCGGCGCGCGCCGCGCTGGAACTGCAGCACGGCGAATACGTCAACCTCGGCATCGGTTTGCCGACCTTGGTGCCGAACTACGTCCCCGAGGGCGTCAGCGTGATCCTGCAGTCCGAGAACGGCATTCTCGGCGTGGGTCCGTACCCCTTCGAGGGGGAAGAAGACCCCGACCTTGTGAACGCAGGCAAGGAGACCGTCACCGTCCACCCCGGCGCTGCCTTCTTCGACTCCGCGACAAGTTTCGCGATGATCCGCGGCGGCAAGGTTGGCACCGCGATTCTCGGTGCGATGCAGGTGTCCGAGCACGGAGACCTCGCGAACTGGATGATCCCCGGGAAGATGGTCAAAGGAATGGGCGGCGCGATGGATCTCGTCCACGGCGCGTCCCGCGTGGTGGTCCTGATGGAACATGTGGCCCGCGACGGCAGCGCCAAGCTCGTGCGCTCGTGCACCTTGCCCCTGACCGGCCGCCGCGTGGTCAACCGCGTCATCACCGACCTCGCCGTCCTCGACGTGTCCGCGGGCGGGTTCGTGCTTCGCGAGTGCGCCGAGGGCGTCAGTGTCGAGCAGGTGCTCGCCGCCACCGACGCCGACGTCACGGTCGACCTCGTCTGAGGCGAACCGCGAGTTACGGTACGAACGCAGGCGACCGCCCGCGCGGCTGAGCGACTCACCGCGGCCCTCGCTGCCTAAGTTGCGCGCAACAGCGACGCCTGTCGATTCAACCTGTCGGTGTGTTCCCCCGCCCGGGGTGTTCAATAGGGCGTATGGCTGAGAACAAGGACGGCGCCGCCGTCGACCCGAAGGCGGCATTCAAGGCTGCTTTGGAGCGCAAGAACGCGCAGTCCAAAGGCGCGCCCGGAGCCGGGTCCGGCGGCCCCGGCAAGGGCGGCGGCGGGTCCACCAAGGCCGCCGGCGGGCGTCGCACGTTCCAGCGCAAGAGCGGGTCTGCGTGACTTTCACGGTGCTCGATGTGCAGCCCATGTCACTGGGCACGCACACCACCCTGGATGTCGATGGCCGCACCGTCGAAGTGTGGGAGCCGCAGGACGGGGCGAGCGGCCCACGACCGCTGCTGCTCGCCCATGACGGCCAGAACCTGTTCCTGCCCGGCCGGTCTTTCGGCGGGGTTCCGTGGGGCTTGGACGCCGCGCTAGCAACCCTGCCTGCAGGCACGGTGTTGCCCTATGTGGTCGCGCCGTGGAACCGGCCCGGTCACGGACGGGCTGCCGACTACACGCCACAGAGCATTGTCGAGAACGACGCGGAGGTGCGCGCGGGATTCTTTGACTACATCGCACGCGCCACTGGTTCCATGCCGAGCGAGGTGCCCTCGCTCAATGGTGATGCATACGCGCAGTGGTGCGCAGAGTCGTTGATTCCGGCGGTGGTTGCGAGCCTTGACTGGCACGTGGACCCAACCGCGGTCGCGGTGATGGGTTCCAGCATGGGAGGCCTAGCCTCGGCCTACGCGCTAGCGCTGCGGCCCGATGTCTATTCCGCGGCACTGTGCCTGTCAACGCACTGGCTACTCGGAGGGCACGCGCTCGCAAGGCAACTGACGCAGATGCTGCCCGCTGCCCAGCGCGGTGCGCGCGTGTGGTTCGACCACGGCACGCTGAACCTCGATGCCACCTACGGGCCGTTCCAGGAGACCGCCGACGCCGTCATGCGCGAGCGCGGCTACCGCGAGCCGGCGCAATGGCGGACGACCGTGTACGCCGACGCTGACCACAACGAGGCGTCGTGGGCGACGCGGTTGCCGGAGGTGCTGCGTTGGTGGCTGTGTGGTGGCGAGCAGGCGTGAGGCGATGACGGCACCTGGCGCACACGAAGCAGCCTGGGGCCCAGCCATGCGCGAGGCGCTGGCCGAGGCCGCGAGCGCCGGTGACCGCGGCGATGTTCCCGTCGGCGCGGTTGTAGTCAACTCATCAGGAGACGTCATCGGCCGCGGCTACAACACCCGCGAGGTTGATGGCGACCCGTTGGCACATGCGGAGGTGGTCGCCTTGCGAGACGCGGCCGCCCATGCCGGCTCCTGGCGGCTCGACGACTGCACGCTCGTGGTCACCCTCGAGCCGTGCGCGATGTGCGCGGGCGCGGTCGTGCAGTCGCGCATCGCGCGACTGGTCTTCGGCGCCCACGATGCCAAAGCCGGCGCGGTCGGGTCCCTCTGGGACGTGGTCCGCGACCCGCGGGTCCCGCACCGGGTGGAAGTCGTCTCCGGGGTCCTCGCGGACCAGTGCGCGGGGCTGCTGACCGAGTTTTTCGCAGGCCGCCGAGGCAGGTAGTCTTCGCCGCGGTGTCGTGTCCGAGCGGCC
>JAGWWW010000008.1 GCA_018970205.1 Actinomycetales bacterium | reverse complement strand
ATGTATCTTGGGCGAGCCCACGGCAGCGAGATCACATGCATCGACGGTCACACGCACATCGACTTCGCCCTCGGAGACACCGGCGCCATGGCCGGTCACAGCCCCGCCGCGATCGCGACCGCAGTGCACGAACGCGTCGCCGGTTCCGGTGGGATCACCACCATGCTGCCCACGGCTCAAGCCGAAGAAGTGGCAGCGGAATTGACGCGTCGGTTCGGTCTGCCGCTGTGGTCGTTCACCCTCAGCGCCACCGATGCCAACCGGTGGGCCATCCGGCTCGCACGCTTGGTCACGGGCCGGCCGAAGATCCTCGTGTTCGCCTACTGCTACCACGGCTCAGTCGACGAGACCTTCGCCGTCCCCGGCCCCGACGGCGTTGCAGTGTCACGCCCGGGCAACGTGGCGCCGCCGGTGTCGTTGCATGAGACGACCCGGGTCGTGGAGTTCAACGACCTCGAGGCGTTGGCCAGGGAGTTAGCCCACGGGGATGTGGCGGCGGTACTGACCGAGCCGGCGTTGACCAACATCGGCATCGTCGCGCCGGAGCCCGGCTTCCTCGACGGCGTACGGCGACTCTGCGACGAGACCGGGGCGCTGCTCATGATCGACGAGACTCACACCATCTCGGTCGGTCCAGGCGGCGCCACCCGGGCATGGGGGCTGCGACCCGACATTTTCATCATCGGCAAGTCAATCGGCGGCGGCATCCCTTCGGGTGCGTACGGGATCACCGCCGAGGTGGCGGCGCGCGTCACCGCCCTCGCTGAGTCCGGTGCGGCGGACATCATCGATGTCGGGGGCGTCGGCGGAACGCTGGCAGGCAATGCGCTCTCCACTGCGGCCATGCACGCAACGCTCATGCACGTGCTCACAGACGATGTCTTCGTGCGGATGACGGCGCTGTGCGACGACTACAGCGCCGGTGTGCGCTCGGCGATCGACGCGCACGGCCTGCCGTGGTCGCTGGTGCAACTCGGCGCGCGGGCGGAGTACCGCTTCACATCTCCGGCGCCACGCACGGGCAGCGCGTCGGCGGCAGCGGCGGATGACCTGCTCGATGAGTTCGCTCACCTGTTCCTGAGCAACCGCGGACTCCTCATCACCCCGTTTCACAACATGGCGCTGATGGGACCGGACACGACCGCGCAACAGGTGGCCGAGCACACGCGGGTGTTCGAGGAGATGTGCGCCACCCTCGTGGGCCCGGCGCAGTAGCGGTGTCTGCCTCGGCGACGTCAGCCCTGTCGCTCGCCTCGAGTCACCAGGGCAATGGCTGTGAGTACGAGCCCGCCGCCGAGCAACGCGGCCGCTGTCACATGCTCGCTGAGGAACCACACGCCCAGTGCCACGGCGATGACGGGGTTGACGTAGGCGTAGGTGGCGATGAGAGACAGCGACGTGCCGGAACTGAGCAGCCACGCATACGCGGTCTGCGCGATGACCGAGCCGACGATGACCAGGTAGAGAACCGACCACCACGCGCGCGGGCTGGCATCGGCGAAATCGCTCACCCGCTCACCGGTGAGCAGGCCCAGGATGGTCATGAGCGCGCCGCCGGCGAGCACCTGCCAGAAGGCGCCGGCGACCGCATCACGGGTGGGGCTGAATCGGGGTCCGAAGAATGAGCCACAGGCCCACCCGAGCGAGCCGAGCACCACTGCCAGACTCCACAGAACCACGCTGCCTCCGCCGGAGGTGATGTTGGACGCATGGCTGCCGGAGAGCACGATCGCGGCGACGCCGCCGAACCCCACGGCTACTCCGACCAGAGTCGTCGCGCTCGGCCGGTTCGCGAACCGCGAGCGCAGCAGCGCCACCCAGATGGAGAGCATGGAGACGATCATCGCCACGACTCCGCTGGGCACATGCCGCTCCGCGAGGCATACGCCGGTGTTGCCAGCCCCGATGAGCAGGACGCCTTCGAAGACGCCTCGCTTGACCTCCGGCGCCGGGCGCAGCACGGCCCGCGGCCCGCGCCGCACGGTCAGATACGCGCCGAGGATGACCGCGGAGGCGAGGTAGCGCAGGCCGATGGCGAGCAACAGCGGCATCTCCGCGACCATGTAGGCGATTGCCAAGTAGGTCGAGCCCCAGGCGACCCACAAGATGGCCAGCGATGTCCAGACCAAGGCCGGCCGGGGAACCTGGCCGGTGCCGCCAACTCCCGCATCGGCCGTCATGGGGCTATCCCACCACGCTGGGACGCGAGATAGGTCACGCCGCCTGTGGTGCGCGTCACAGGGTCAGCGGTGCAAGGATGCGCGGTGGAGCGACGGCGAGGCCCAGCCCGCCGAGTGCACCGTCCCCACGACACGTGTGTGCTGTCTGCTCGAGAGGAGCGCGGATGATTTCCGCACCGGATGACCTCATCCAACTGCTGACCCCGGAGGGCCAACGGGTGTCGAACGCCGACTTCCCGCTGGACATCACCGACGACGAGATTCGCTCGCTGTACCGCGACCTGTTCCTCGTTCGGCGCTGGGACAACGAGGCGACTGCGCTGCAACGCCAGGGCGAGCTCGCGCTGTGGGCGCAGTGCATGGGCCAGGAGGCCGCGCAGATCGGCGCCGGCCGCGCGCTCGCCCCGCAGGACATGGTCTTTCCCTCCTACCGCGAGCACGGCGTCGCGTGGACGCGCGGGGTCGACCCGGTCGCGATCCTCGGCCTGTTCCGCGGCACCACCAACGGCGGTTGGGACCCCCGCAAGCACAACTTCGGTCTCTACACGATCGTCATCGGCAACCAGTGCCTGCACGCCGTGGGTTGGGCCATGGCCGGCATGCGTGAGGGCACCAACGACGCTGTTCTCACCTGCTTCGGCGACGGCGGCAGCAACCAGGGCGACGTCGCCGAGGCGTTCAGCTTCGCCGGCATCTACAACGCTCCGGTCGTCTTCCTTTGCCAGAACAACCAGTACGCCATCTCCGAGCCGAACACCCGCCAGATGCGCGTGCCGGTGTTCCACAAGGCCAAGGGCTTCGGGTTCCCCGGCTTCCGGGTCGACGGCAACGACGTGCTCGCGATGCTCGCCGTCACGCGTTGGGCCCTCGAGAACGCGCGCGCGGGCAACGGCCCCGCGCTCATCGAGGCGTTCACCTACCGCATCGGCGCGCACACGACCTCCGACGACCCCACTCGCTACCGCGACCCCGAGGAAGTTGAGTACTGGAAGGCGCGCGACCCACTTCTGCGCGTGAAGGCGTACCTCGACTCGGTCGGCACGCCGCAGTCGTTCTACGACTCACTCGACGCTGAGGCCGAGGAGTTGGCGCAGCACATCCGCGCTGGCGCCCGCGCCCTGGTCGATCCGCAGCCGATGGACATCTTCGACCACGTCTACGCCGAGCCGCACGCGCTCGTCGAGGAGGAGCGCGCCGAGATGGCCGCCTACATCGCACAGTTCGGCGACCTGAGCGCCCGTCACGGACACGGAGGTCACTGACATGGCAACGATCACGATGGCCAAGGCCATCAACTCCGGTTTGCGCATCGCGCTCGAGCGCGACGAGAAGGTCGTGCTGATGGGCGAGGACATCGGCAAACTCGGCGGGGTCTTCCGCGTCACGGACGGCTTGCAGGCGCAGTTCGGCGACATGCGTGTGATTGACCCGCCGCTGGCCGAGAGCGGCATCATGGGCACTGCCATCGGCATGGCGATGCGCGGCTGGCGCCCGGTGGTCGAGATCCAGTTCGACGGGTTCGTGTACCCGGCCTTCGACCAGATCGTCAGCCAACTCGCGAAGTCGCACAAGCGCTCCGCAGGCGCGACCCGGTTGCCCATCGTGGTACGCATCCCCTACGGCGGCGGCATCGGCGCGGTGGAGCACCACAGCGAGTCGCCAGAGGCGTACTTCGCCCACACCGCGGGCCTGCGGGTGATGTCACCGGCGAACCCGTATGACGCGTTCGTCATGATCCAGCAGGCAATCGCCTGCGAGGACCCGGTCATCTTCTTCGAGCCGAAGCGCCGCTACTGGGACAAGGCCGACTTCGACGACACGGTGGACGTGGTCGCCGACCCCGCCGGCGTCGGCTCGCCGTTCAAGGCTCGCATCGCGCGCGAGGGCACGGACCTCACGCTCGTTGCATACGGGCCGATGGTCCGCACCTGCCTCGAGGTCGCGGAGGCGGCTGCCGAAGAAGGCCGTAGCCTCGAAGTTGTCGACCTGCGAAGCATCTCGCCGATGGACGTGGACACCCTCGTGGCGTCGGCGACGAAGACCGGACGCATGGTCGTGGTGCATGAGGCCAGCGTGTTCTGCGGCGTCGGCGCGGAGATCGCGGCGCGGGTGACCGAGAAGTGCTTCTGGACGATGCAGGCCCCGGTGCTGCGCGTCGGCGGTATGCATGCGCCCTACCCGCCGGCCCGTGTGGAGCACGCGTTCCTGCCCGACCTCGACCGAGTGCTCGAGGCAGTCGACCAGGCGATGGACTACTGACATGGGCGCACAACGGTTCCTGCTGCCGGATGTCGGCGAAGGCCTCACCGAGGCTGAGATCCTCACCTGGCATGTGAAGGTCGGAGACACAGTCAAGGTCAACGACGTCATCGTCGAGATTGAGACGGCGAAAGCCAGTGTTGAGTTGCCCTGCCCCTTCGAGGGGACCGTGACCGCACTGCTCGTTCCCGAGGGCAAGGTGGTGCCGGTCGGCACTGCAATCATCGAGGTCGATGTTGCCGGCATGGCGGACGCTGCGCCGGCCACCCCTGCTCCTGCTGCTGCAGTTTCCGCGTCCGCCGCACCCACTGCGAGCCCCGCGCCGGCAGTCGCGCCTGCCGCCGCCGCAGTGCCAGCACCGGTTGTCGAGCCCGCGGGAGTTCGCGAGGCGGTGCTGGTCGGCTACGGGGTTGCGGGCAGCTCCACCAAGCGTCGCGCGAAGGTGGCCCCTCGCCGGCGCGCCGCCGCACCTGCCGCGAACGGCGCACCACAGGTGTACTCCACCGGCGCCCAGGTCATTGCCCGCTGCAAGCCGCCAGTGCGCGCGCTGGCCAAGCAGCACGGCGTGGACTTGCGTTCCGTCGCCCCCACCGGCCGCCACGGCGACATCACGCGCGACGACGTCATGCGCGCCACCAGCGGTGCGCGCCCGACTGGCGCTCCGGCTGCCCCCGCGTTCGCCCCGCCGATCATCGGCACGCCGCGCGAGCGCATCCCCGTGCGAGGCGTGCTGCGCTCGATGGCGCAGGCCATGGTGCAGAGCGTGTCCACCGCCCCGCACGTCACGTGCTGGCTCGAGGTGGATGTCACCGCATCCACGGCACTGGTGGCGGCGCTGCGTCAGGACCCGGCCTTCGAGGGTTCGCGCGTCACCCTGCTCACACTCGCGGCGCTGGGCGTCATCAAGGCCTGCGACTCCCACCCGCGCTTGAACTCGTCCTGGATCGAGGGCGCAGACGGCGCCGAGATCGTCGTTCACGGTCACGTTGGCCTCGGCATCGCGGTCGCCGGCGGCAAGGGTCTGGTGGTGCCGGTCGTGGCAGAGGCGGAGACGCTCAGCGCCCCGCAACTCGCTGCCGCGCTCACGGGCTTGGTCGAACGCGCCCGCAATGGCAGCACCGCGCCCGCGGAGATGCTCGGCGGCACCGTGACGATCACGAACATCGGCGCACTCGGGATGGACGGCGGCACGCCGATCCTCGTCCCGGGGCAGTCGGGCATCCTCGCCCTGGGCCGCGTCGTTCGCAAACCGTGGGTCATCAAGGACGACTCCGGCGAGCGGGTCGAGGTGCGCGACATCGCCACTGTGGCCCTCTCGTTCGACCACCGCATCATGGACGGCGAAGCCGGCTCCAAGGCGCTCAAGGCGGTCGCTGACTTCCTCGCAGCGCCGAGCGTCTGACGCCGGTCCGGCGACGGACGCACGAGCGGCGGGTGCTCACGCTCCGCGGGGCGCGAGCAGCCTTGCCTGCGTAGGTGCGATGCGCCTTACTTTGGTAAGGCCAACGCGGCTTACGTCTGGTGCCGGCTCGGCAAGGGACGTGCACGCGGCGGGTGCTCACGCACTGCGAGCCGCACATGGCTCTACATTTGCAAGGACAGGGCCCTTACTTTCGTAAGGACGCGGCCGTTGCCGAGGAGGAGGTCACGAGCGTGAGTGTCAAAGTTGCCTTGATCCAACTCGAGGTCGGCGACACTGCCGACCGCGCCGACCGCGAGGAGCGCGTCGCCTCACTAGTGCGAACAGCGGCCTCAGGGGGTGCGCAGTTCGTGATGCTTCCCGAACTGTGGCCCATGGGGGCGTTCAACACCGAGCACATGCGCAGCAGCACATCTGACCTCGCAGGGTTCATCAACTCCATGTCCGTGATCGCCCGCGCGAATCGTGTGTGGCTGCATGCGGGCAGCGATGTCGAGGTCCTGCCCGGCGGCACCCGCTACAACACCGCCGCCGTCTTCAACCCCGAGGGCGACCTCGTCTCCACCTACCGCAAACTGCATCTGTGGGGCGGCGCCGAGGGCGAGGCGGCGGTGCTGAGCGCGGGTGACGCGCCGTTGCAGGTGCAGACGCCGCTTGGCCCTACTGGGGTCACCACGTGCTACGAGCTCCGCTTCCCCGAGCTCTACCGTGCGCTGGTCGACCAGGGCGCACAGGCGTATCTCGTTGTCGCAGGTTGGCCCCAGGCTCGCGTCGAGCACTGGCGCACGCTGTTGCGCGCCCGTGCAATCGAGAACCAGGCATGGGTGCTCGGCGTCAACTGCGTCGGCACGCACGCAGGTGTCACGATGGGCGGCTACTCCGCAGTCATCAGCCCGCGCGGTGAGGTGATCGCGGAAGCGTCGGCCGATGCCGAGGAGATCATCTACGCCGACCTCGACCCAGAGGCCGTCACGCAGTGGCGCGCCAAGTTCGGCTGGCTCGCCGACCGGCGCACGTACTGACGCTGGGCCCGGCCTCGGGTGCTGAACAAGCGACGACCGCGGCCTGCACGACCATGCCCATCGTTGACGGCAGTGCGCAGCGGTAGGGATGGTTCACCAGCGAGCCGGGGCTCCGATGTTCGCCTGCCTCACGCGACCGAGAGCCTCCCGCTGCGCGTCGTTCATCACACTTCTACGCTTCGCGACATGGCAGCGCGGGTGAGGGCACCGGAGTTGGTCGGCCGACAGGGCTGGTTGAACACCGGGGGCCGCGCGCTCACCATCGGCGAGTTGCGTGGCAAGTTCGTCATCCTCGACTTCTGGACCTTCTGCTGCATCAACTGCCTGCACGTGCTCGATGAGCTGCGCCCCATCGAGCAGGAGTTCGCGGACTGTCTCGTGACCATCGGAGTGCACTCTCCGAAGTTCGTGCACGAGGCGGACCACGCCGCGCTCATCGCCGCTGTGGAGCGCTACGAGGTGCACCACCCCGTGCTGGACGACCCGGACCTCGCCACCTGGCAGGCGTATGCCGTGCGCGCGTGGCCCACGCTGGTGATCACCGACCCGGAGGGCTACATCGTCGGGCAGTTCTCCGGCGAGGGTCACGGCCACGCGATCCGCGCGCTGCTGACGCAGTTGGTGGCGGAGCATGAGGCGAAAGGCTCGCTACACCGCGGCGACGGTCCGTATGTGCCGCCGCCGGCGGCCGACACCGTGCTGCGGTTCCCGTCCAAGGCCGTGCGCTGCGACGACGGCACATTCGTGGTCGCGGATGCGAAGAACCACAGGCTCGCGGTGATGGACCCCTCCGGCACAACGTTGATTCGCAGCATCGGCATGGGCGAGCGGGGATTGCGTGACGGCGGCCCAAGCGAAGCTCGGTTCAGTGAGCCGAACGGCATTGCCGTGCTGCCGGCTGAGGTGAGCGCGCGCTGCGGGTACGACCTCGTCGTCGCTGACACGGTCAACCACTGCCTGCGCGGTGTGGACCTCGACTCGGGGGCGGTGCGCACTGTCGCCGGTACCGGCGCGCAGTGGATGCAGGGTGACCCATTGCCGGTTGGCGCGGACGCGGTCACGCCGTTGAGCAGCCCTTGGGACGTGGCGTGGTCCCCAACGCATGAGCGAGTCATCGTCGCAATGGCCGGCATCCACCAACTGTGGTGGTTCGATCCCGTCACGCGCGAAGTCGGCGTGTTCGCGGGGACGACGAATGAAGGCCTGGTCGACGGCGAGCTGGACAAGGCATGGTTCGCCCAGACCTCCGGGCTCGCAGTCGACGATGAGGGAACCATCTGGCTCGCGGACTCCGAGACCTCGTCGCTGCGGCGTGTGCGCAACGGGGTTGTCACCACGGACATCGGTCGCGGTCTCTTCGACTTTGGCATGGTCGACGGCGACGCTGCTGACGCGCTGCTGCAACACCCACTCGGGGTCGCGGTGCTGCCCGACGGCTCTATCGCGCTTGCGGACACCTACAACGGCGCAGTGCGGCGGTATGAGCCCGCGACCAAGCAAGTGACGACGCTCGTGACCGGGTTGGTGGAGCCCAGCGGCATCGTTGTCGTTCCCGATGACGCGCGCGGGGCGGTGCTGCTGGTGGTGGAGAGCGCCGCTCACCGGCTCACATTCGTCCCGTTGCCGGAGCAAGCGACCCGCGTAGACGCGCGCGCTTACCGCACCCAGCGGCCGCAGCTGCAGGTGCGCGCGGGCGCAGCCGTCGTGCGGGTGCCGTTCGTAGCCCCAGCCGGGCAGAAGCTCGACGACCGCTACGGCCCGAGCACGCATCTGGTCGTGTCGTCGACCCCTGCGCATTTGCTCGCCTCCGGCGCCGGCGCCGGGGAGGACCTGCAGCGCGAGGTGGTGTTCGCGGACCCGTCAGTGACCGGCGTGACTGAGGGGGTGTTGCATGTGGCGGCGCGAGCGGCGTCCTGCGACGACCCGGACGCGCCCGGCGCCGCCGAGTTCCCGGCCTGCCACGTCCACCAGCAGGACTGGGGTGTGCCGGTGCGCCTCATGTCAGACGGCTCCGGGGCCACGGAGGTTGTGCTGCCGCTGGCAGGTCTGTGATGGCAGGTGACTGCGGCACGTACGCTGTTCTTTTCCGAAGTCAGCACATGAGTCCTGAGGAACGTGGGAATGGGTGCGAAATCAAGCGAATCAAAGGCGTTCACAGCGGCTGAGCGTGCCGCGATGCGTGACGCTGCGGCAGAGCGCAGATCTGCTGCGAAGGGCGCTGCGGCCGAAGCCGCCGTGCTCGAACGAATCGCGCAGATGCGCGACCAAGATCGGGCTATCGCAGAGGGCCTGCACACACTTGTCAAGCAACTTGATGTGGGTTTGACATGCAAGACCTGGTACGGCATGCCGGCGTATCAGCGGAACGAGAAGACCGTGTTCTTCTTTCAGGATGCCGGCAAGTTCAACACCCGTTACGCCACATTGGGATTCAGCGACAACGCGCGTCTCGACGATGGCGAGATGTGGCCGAGCGCCTACGCCGTCACCTCTTGGTCGCCGGAGGTGGCCTCGCGAGTCCGCGCACTGATTGAGAAAGCTCTGGCCTAGGCTTTCGCGCACATGTCCACAGGAGGAAGTCACATGAGGTTTTTCATCGCTGTCATCGCCAAGGGCGATGAGCCTGCCAGCGCCGACGAGATGGCGGCCATTGACGCGTTCAACGATGGGCTACGGCGTGACGGTCACTGGGTGTACGCGATGGGGATCCATGGCCCATCGCAATCGGTCGTCTTCGACAATCGTGGTGGCGAGGGCCACGTGACAGAGGGCCCGCTACACGACCTGCCAGAGCACATGGCCGGCTTCTGGATTATTGACGCGCCGGATGCGGAGACTGCCCGCCGGCTCGCCTCGGAGGGCTCGCTGGCCTGCAACCGCAAGGTGGAACTGCGCCCGCTGCACGGGTAGGGGTGGGCCTGGCTGAGAATTGCAAAGTCAGGGATAGAAGTGTTGCAAAGTCGGGGATAGAAGTGTTGCAGAGTCAGGTACGCTCTGGACATGTCCTATCGAGTTCGGTCTTCGGACGCCGCCATGGTGGAGTTGCTTGCGGCGCTGGGCGGCGTGCTTGTGGAGGGTCCCCGCGGCTGTGGCAAGACAACTACTGCGCTGCAGCATGCTGGTAGCCACCTTCGCCTCGACTCCGGGCCAGAGGTGCTCGAACTGGCTTCTCTAGCCCCGAAGTCGCTGCTCGACGGTAAGGCTCCGCGGCTCATCGACGAGTGGCAACTCGCACCGAGTCTTTGGAATGTCATCCGCCACGAAATCGATCATCGAAGGCTGCCCGGTCAATTCATTCTCTCGGGTTCATCCACTCCGCTTGAAGACCCGTCAAGACACTCGGGAGCGGGTCGCATCGGTCGTCTGCGAATGCGACCGATGGGTTTGGCCGAATCTGGCCGATCCTCCGAGGCGGTGTCACTGGACGACTTGGCATCAGGAGCCAGAGTGTCGGCGAAAAGCGCCATGACCTATCGCGAACTCGCGGAGACCGCCGTCACTGGTGGTTGGCCCGCTCTGCTCGATGTCAGCCCGCGCCAAGCGGTTTCCTTTAACCGGTCGTACCTCGACGATCTGTACTCGAGCGCCATCCCACTTGCAACAGGCGTTCGCCATGATCCTGTACGCATGAGACGGCTTGTGGAATCCGTGGCGAGGAACATCTCAAGCGAAACGACGATTGAGGGGCTCGCGAAAGATGTGTCCGCGGACGGCGGAGCTATCGACACCGGGACGGCGCGTCGCTATCTGGATGCACTGAGCAGGGTCTTCGTTCTTGATGAACTGCCTGCTTGGAGCGTCGCGCTGCGCTCGAAGTCACGCTTGCGCAGCAGCGCCAAGCTTCACTTCGCAGACCCAGCACTCGCATGCGCTGCGCTGGGAGTAAATGCGGATCGATTGGCCAATGACCCCGGATTTTTCGGTCAGGTCTTTGAGTCGATGGTCACTCGAGACCTGCGCAGTCTGGCCCAGGCCCGCTTCGGACGTGCGTACCACTACCGCGATAACACTGGGCTCGAGATTGACATCATTCTTGAGTTTGAGGACCGCACTTGGGGTGCAATCGAAGTCAAGCTCGGTAGTTCCCGAATCTCCGAGGCCGAGAAGTCGCTCCTCACTCTGCGCAACGCTCGGATCGACCTGGAACGTGTCGGCTCGCCAGCCTTCCTCGCCATTATCACTGGAACGGAATACGCCTACACGTTGGAATCGGGCGTTCATGTGGTGCCTCTTGCGTGCCTCGCGGCGTGAAGCAAGAGCTGTTGTCCGCGTGTAACGGTGTGACACCTCCCCGTGGGCGCGGGTTGGGCCCGATCTCATTCCGTTGGTGTTGAGCGCAGTGATGTCGCGCCCAACAGCCGTGTGGAAAAGAAGACCCGGCGCCGGAGGCGCCGGGTGGTATGTGTTCTCAGGGTAGCACCTGGGGCTATCCCCGCAATGCATGGCGCGGGTGTCAAACGGCCCGGCAGACCAACGCCGCGCCTGCGCGAGAGCGGGTGACGGGAATCGAACCCGCGCCGTCAGCTTGGGAAGCTGAAGTTCTGCCATTGAACCACACCCGCGCACACGTCCCCGCCGCCCGAAGCCCGCAGATTCCGTGTCTGCCCGATGCTACCGCCCCACCCCGGTAGGGTCGCCATGTGCTTCTCAGCGACCGCGATCTTCGCGCAGAAATCGATGCCGGCCGGGTGGTCCTCGAGCCCTTCGCGCCGGGGATGATCCAACCCTCAAGCGTCGACGTCCGCCTCGACCGCTTCTTCCGGACCTTCGAGAACCACCGGTACCCACACATCGACCCGGCCATCGAGCAGCCCGACCTCACCCGCCTCGTCGAAGTGGACCCGGCTGACTCCTTTGTCCTGCACCCCGGCGAGTTCGTGCTCGCGAGCACCTACGAGGTCATCACCCTGCCCGACGACGTCGCCGGCCGCCTCGAGGGCAAGAGCAGCCTCGGCCGCCTCGGACTGTTGACCCACTCCACCGCCGGATTCATCGACCCGGGCTTCAGCGGTCACGTGACCTTGGAGTTGTCCAACGTCGCGACTCTGCCGATCCTGCTGTACCCCGGCATGAAGATCGGCCAGCTCTGCCTCTTCCGCCTCAGCAGCGCCGCGGAGTTCCCCTACGGCTCCGAGCGTTACGGCTCGCGCTACCAAGGCCAGCGCGGCCCGACCCCGAGCCGCTCCTG
This sequence comes from Actinomycetales bacterium, assembly GCA_018970205.1. Classification (GTDB taxonomy): domain Bacteria; phylum Actinomycetota; class Actinomycetes; order S36-B12; family UBA5976; genus RFTO01. The sequence goes on along the minus strand of JAGWWW010000008.1, from coordinate 33,985 downwards.
GCAGAGTTTCCACCGCACCGACATCCACCCCTGAGCGGACGATGAGCGCGACCAGCCCGGGCGGCGGGGCGCCGACGCAGCGCGCTGGACAGCCATCTGCCGCACCCGGCGCCGAGTTCCGCGGCGATATTGAAGGCTTGCGAGCCCTCGCCGTCCTCGGCGTCGTCCTGTTCCACGCCCACGTGCCGCACTTCGGCGGCGGCTTCGTCGGTGTTGATGTCTTCTACGTCATCTCCGGCTTCCTCATCACCGGCCTCATCGTCGCCGAGATCGAGCGCACCGGCCGGCTCTCGCTGTCGAGGTTCTGGGCGCGGCGCATGCGGCGGCTCTTGCCCGCTGCGGCGCTGGTTCTCCTGGTCACCATGGGCGCGTCGCTGGTGCTGCTCGACCCGCTCTCGCTGGGCCAAACCGCCAAAGACGTGATGGCCGCCGGCGGCTACATCGCCAACTGGTGGTTCGCCCACCAGGCGGTCGACTACCTCGCCGTCGACATCCCGCCGAGCCCCGTGCTGCACTACTGGTCCCTCAGCGTGGAGGAGCAGTTCTACATCCTGTGGCCGCTGCTGTTCGCGGGCATCGCGTCCTTCGCAACCCGGCGCAACATCCGCACGTTCATGCGCCGCCAGTGGGCAGCAGCCGTGGCGGTCATCGCCATCGCGTCCTTCGCACTCTCCGTTGTCCTCACGCACACCAGCCAGCCGTATGCCTTCTTCAGCACGCCTGCCCGCGCCTGGCAACTCGCACTCGGCGCCGGGCTAGCGTTGAGCGTGCGGTTCTGGCAGCGTGTCAGCACACCGCTGCGCGTCGCCCTCGGCATCGGTGGGCTCGGCGCGGTCGCGTTCTCCTTCGCGTCGTTGACGCAAGCCAGCGCCAGCACCCCGTATCCCGGGTTTCTCGCGCTGCTTCCCACAGTCGGCACCGCGGCCCTCATCGCCTCCGGCATCCGCACCGGCGCGCCGACACTGGTGCAGCGAGCGCTGTCGGTGCGGCCGCTTCGGTTCCTCGGGCGCATCTCGTATTCCTGGTACCTCTGGCACTGGCCGCCACTGGTGTTCATCGCCGCCTACGCCCGGCGGGACGTGACCTTGCTCGAACGGTTGGGCTGCGTCATCGCGTCGCTGCTGCTCGCCGCCGCGACTTATCGTTTCGTGGAAGACCCGATCCGGCGCTCACGGTTCCTCGGCGCTGTGCCGCGCAGGTCGTTCGCGGTCGGCACCGCCTGCACTCTCGCTGTGGTGCTCAGCGGCGTGGTCGTCCCGAGCATCGCCGGCGGCACTGGCCGAGTGGTCGCGCCGCCAGCGGGCGGCGTGGCCCTCCCCGACCCGACAGCGGCATCGACTTTCCCTCCCGGCACGTACATCATCGGCCCTCGAGAGGCCAAGTCCGACCGCCCGGTGCTCTACCGCAACGGGTGCCAGGGTCTACTCGTTTCCGCACCAACCCAGAAGCCATGCATCTTCGGGGACACCCGGTCATCGAAAACCGTGATGCTCTTTGGCGACTCGCACGCGGCGCAATGGTTCCCCGCGGTGGAGGCCGCCGCCCAACAGCGGCATTACCGGCTCGTCGTGCGCACCCGGGCCAGCTGCCCCTGGTACACGATGCCCGACTTCCAGGTGCGCGGCACCACATCTGCTGCCTGCCGGCAGTGGCAGCGCGACCGCATGGCTGAGATCAAGGCGAACCCGCCGGACGTTCTCATCCTCGCCTCAATCGAGCGGTTCTATCAGGTGCGCGCTGGCTCCGCCTGGGCCAGCGAGCAAGAGTCGCAGCGCACCATCGGCGCCGCCATCACCTCGACCCTGCCGACGCTGGTGAAGACCGGCGCGCGGGTCTACGTCATGCACGACACACCGCATATGGATGTGGACGTCCCACGCTGCGTGGCGAGGAACTTGTTCACGCCGCAGCGCTGTGCGATGCCGCGCGACAAAGGCTTCGCCTTTGGCGGCGCGGATGCCAAGGCCGCGAGCACCGTGCCGGGGGCGGCGGTGCTGGACTTCACCGACACCCTCTGCGGCCCGGCGCCGCGGCCGTGCGATGTAGTCAGGCAGGGGATGGTCCTCTACCGCGACTCAAACCACGTCACAGCGACCTACGCACGGTTGTTCGCGCCGCGGTTCGCCGCGCTCCTGCGGTAGCCGGTCAAGCCGCGGCGAGGCATCGGTGCGGCAGGTGCCTCGTCATCCCGGGGGCCGGTGACGGCGTGCATCCCGGCCAGTGCCGCGCGGATGCGCAGAATGTGACGGCGTAAGCCACCCCCGGCTTCAGCAACAGACGCGTGCTTGCACTGCTGCGGGTGCGGGGCAACCGAGCCAGGTCAGCGCGGTGCCGGCTCAGGCCTGTGCGGGCTTGACACTCTCCAGCAGCAGTTGCGAAACCTCGCGGGCCGCGAGCGCGGGCTCACCGGAATTGGCCGCGTCCTCGAGCATCACGTTGCAGAACGGGCAGGCCACCACCACCGCATCGGCGCCGGTGGCCGCGGCTTGAGCCGCGCGCTCGATGTTGACGCGCGTGCCGATGCTCTCCTCCTGCCACATGCGGGCGCCGCCGGCGCCACAGCAGAACGACGTCGAGCGCGACCTCTCCATCTCCTTGACCTGCAGCCCGGGGATCGATGCGAGCAATTCGCGCGGCGGCTCGTAAATGCTGTTGTGCCGCCCGAGGTAGCAGGGGTCGTGGAACGTCACCGAGGAGTCGTTGCGCGTCACCGGCGTCAGCCGCCCCTGCTCGACTAACCGGGCCAGCAAGACGGTGTGGTGCACGACCTCGTAGTCGCCGCCGAGTTGCGGGTACTCGCGGCCGATGGTGTTCAAGCAGTGCGGGCAGGTGACGACGATCGCGCGGGCCTTCGCGGCGTCGAGCGTCTCCACCACCGCCTTGCCCTGCTCGTAGAACAGGAACTCGTTGCCCGCCCGCCGCGCCGGGTCGCCGGTGCAGGTCTCGCCGTCGCCGAGGACGGCGAACTTCACATCCGCCATGTAAAGCAACTCGGCCACGGCCTTCGTCGTGCGCCGCGCCTTCTCGTCGTACGCCCCGGCGCAACCGACCCAGAAGAGGTAGTCGTAGTCGTCGGGCATCTCATTGACTCCGCCGCGACCGAGCACGGTCACGGGGAACTCGACCTCGTCGATCCAGGACGTGCGCCCCGACGGAGGCGCGCCCCACGGGTTCGCGGAGCGCTCGAGGTTGCGGAACATCCCCTGCAACTCAGCCGGGAAGTCGCCGTCGCCGAGCACCTGCGCGCGCCGCATCTCCATGATGTGGTCAACATGCTCGATGTCGACCGGGCACTGGTCGACGCACGCCCCGCAGGATGTGCACGACCACAGCACCGCGGAGTCAACCGCGAACTCACCGCCGGAACGGTGTCCGAGCGCGTCGTACCCGTCGTCGGCCGCGTTCACGGCACCAGAGCGGTCGCCGACCAGCACCGCAGGTTCCGCAGCCGGCGAAGAATCCAAGGGCGCTTGCAGCATCGCGTCACGAAGGTCCATCACCAACAGTTTCGGCGAGAGCGGCTTGCCGGTGTGCCAGGCCGGGCATTGCGCCTGGCAACGCCCGCACTCGGTGCAGGCGAGCAGGTCCAACCGCGCCTTCCACGAGAGGTCCGCGACGGTGGTCAACCCCAGCACGACGTCGTCGGCAGGGTCTTCGAAGTCGATGGGCTCGCCGCGCGAGTGCATCGGCAGCAGTGGCCCGAGCCCGTTCGGCCGCCGCGCGAACCAGATGTTCGGGACGGCCGTGAGGATGTGCATGTGCTTGCTGTGCAGCACGAACAAGCCGAACCCGAGGATGACCCCGATGTTCGCCAGCAGCAGGGCCGTCTCCCACGCGTGCACCCCGCTGGTGCTCATAGAGCTGAACGCGCCAGCCGCCCACTGCGACAGGAAGGCGCCGTGCGGATAGGGGAAGCGGCCCGAGGCAACCTGTGCGCCGCGGTACCCGACCAAGGTCAGCACCACCGCTGAGATGAGTGCGACGACCAGCCACGCAGTGCGCGTGTGCGAGCCGAAGAACCGCGAACCCCGCCCTAGCCGGGCCGGCGACTGGCGCACCCGGATGACGCTGAACATCGCCAGGGCCAGGACAACCGCCAGCGTGAACAGGTCCTCGGCGAATGCAATCGCGGTCCAAGTGCCCACGACGGGGATCGCGTACTCCGGGTCGAACAGGGCGCCCCAGGCCTCGAGGATGGTCAGACCCAGCACGACGAAGCCGTAGAACACCAACGCATGAGCGATGCCAGGCACGAGGACCTTGAGCAGTTTGCGCTGCCCTGCCACCTCGCCGGCAACTGAGAGCACAGCCTCTGTGGTCTCCCGCCGCGGTTGCGCGGGCGCGGACCCGGCGCTGACAGTCGCGTACAAGCGGCGCAGCCGCAGGCCCGCGAGCACGAGCACAACCATGGTCGCGCCAAGGCCGAGAACGAGACGAATGGTCTGGTCAAGGCTCACAAAACCAACCCCTTCCCATGCATCTCATGCTCTTCTCAGGCTGTTCTGCCACGCTCGCCACAGACGCCTATCGGCACGGTGTGCCACCATAGCCGCACTGCACGGGGGTCGACCCTGTGCGGACGTGTGAGAGGAGTCTCGCGCCATGAGAAGCGTTCTTCGAACCGCCGTCACGGCGGCTGCGGGCACGGCATGCGCGATCCTCCTGGCCGCTGCGGGGTCTTCTCACTCCCAGGCCACCGCATCTGGCGCCGCGTCCGCCTTCGGGCTGCGCTCGGCGCACCAGCCGAACATCGCGGTCGCCGTCACCCGCGCCGCCGCCCCTGCCCCACAGTCGCGCGGCATCTTGAACCGCGTGGTCTGCGACAACCAGGGAGTCGTCAATCGGCAGTGGTGGTGCGAGGTCTCGGACCTCGACCCGAGGAACCCCGTCGGCACCGTCGGACGGATGGAGGGGGAGCCGGCAAATGTGTACCTGGACCAGCAGGTGCACCAGGTCTACAACCTTCTCGGCGACGTCTACACCTTCTACCTCTCACGGTTCGGCTACGACCTGACCGACAACATCGGCCTCGGCGTGCAGGGAGACCCGACCTATCCGCGGGTGCTCAGCGCCGCAGTGAACATGTGCGACGGCACCGTCGTCGACCCTGCCACCGGCTTCGCCGTGTGCAACGGCGACAACGCCTTCTGGCAACCCGCGCCTGACGGCATGGTCGGCGGCAGCATGTCGATCGGCTCCGGTCTCGCCGGCTTGTCCGACGTCATCGCGCACGAGATGCAGCACGGCGTGACCGACCTGCGGGCGAACCTGAGTTACCAAGGGCAGTCCGGCGCTATCAACGAGGCCATCAGCGACATCTTCGGGGAGCTCGTCGACCGCGCCAAGCAACTCAAGGACTACGGCAGCATCCTCGACGACTGGACGATCGGCGAGGGTCACATGTGGGCTTCCGTGTCCAGCAAGCCCGTGCCGTGGCTGCGAAGCATGAAGGACCCGTACTCCATGGGCGTCACCGTCAAGCCCATCCGGCTGCGCGGCCAAGCCACGTCGTGCAAGGGCTACCAACCGGACCGTATGAGCAGCCCCTGCTGGGACACCGACCCGCGCAACGAGGACTACGGCGGCGTCCACACCAACAGCGGTGTGGGCAACAAGGCGGCGTACCTCATGAGCGCCGGCGGCACCTTCAACGGCCGCACCATCAAGGGCATGGGTGACGACGCAACCGCGCAACTGTGGTGGGCGGTGCTGCCGAAGCTGTGGTCGACGACCAACTATTACCAACTCGGCAATCGGCTGATGGACGTCTGCCCGGCGCTTGAGCAGGCCAAGACTTTGCCGGCCGGCGCGTGCAACGACACCGTCCTGCCCGCGATCTCGGCCACGGAGATGAACCTGCGCCGGGTCGCCTTCAGCCCCCTACTGACGTCGGTGAAGTCCGGCACCGTCATCCGCCCTGTCGTCTCGGTCACCGATGGCTTGCGCACCGGCGCAACCCGGCCGATGGCGAATGTGCAGGCCTACCTGCAATACCAACAACCCGGCGGAACCTGGGTCAGCGTCACATCCGCCTACACCGACAGCAGCGGCAAGGCCAAGCTCGCTTACACGTTGCGCAGCGGCGGCACCTATCGGCTCTTCCTGCCGGCCCAGGGCGCGGCGCCTGCCGTCACCGGCACCGCAACCACCGTCACCGTCCGCAAGTAGCCGCTTTCGTCGCATTCGCCCGGCAGGCGCACGCGGACGCCGTCGGTGAACCGACGAAGCGAGCCGACGAAGCGAGCCGAGCGCCCGTTCTTGCGCCGAGTTGAGTCAGGCGGCTCACCCGGCCTCATCCCCGCCCACTCGGCGTGATCCGGCCCGGCGCCGGGCTGGCCGGATGCGTCAACCTCTGTGCCTCGACGCCCCCAGCCGCGTCCCAGCCGCGTCCCGCTCAGCGCACGAATGTCCGAATCAGCCTTCGCCCCACCCCCGCGTGGTGGAATACTCGCAGCATGGAGTAGGTTCTAGGCAGATAAGTTGAGTTAAACCGACTCAACTATCGGCAGGCCAGAGGTATCAACCTCCGCGCCAGCCGGTCGACCTAGAACAGAACTTGACAGGAGAACAACCATGGCTCGTGCGGTAGGCATCGACCTTGGTACGACGAACTCGGTGGTGAGCGTCCTCGAGGGCGGAGAGCCCACAGTGATCGCGAACGCCGAAGGTGCTCGTACGACCCCCTCCATCGTGGCCTTCGCCAAGAACGGCGAGGTGCTCGTCGGCGAGGTGGCCAAGCGCCAGGCAGTGACCAACGTCGAGCGCACCCTGCGCTCGGTCAAGCGCCACATGGGCGACGCCTCGTGGAAGACCAACATCGACGGCAAGGACTACACCGCCCCGGAAATCAGCGCGCGCGTGCTCATGAAGCTCAAGCGCGACGCCGAGGCGTACCTCGGTGACACCGTCACCGACGCGGTCATCACTGTCCCGGCGTACTTCAACGACGCCCAGCGCCAGGCCACCAAGGACGCCGGCCAAATCGCCGGCTTGAACGTCCTGCGCATCATCAACGAGCCGACCGCGGCGGCGCTCGCATACGGCCTCGACAAGGGCCAGAAGGAGCAGACCATCCTCGTATTCGACCTCGGCGGCGGCACCTTCGACGTGTCCCTGCTGGAGATCGGCGAGGGCATCGTGGAGGTCAAGGCGACCAGCGGCGACAACCACCTCGGTGGTGACGACTGGGACGAGCGCCTCGTGCAGCACCTCGTCACGAACTTCAAGAACGCCCACGGCGTCGACCTCGCCAAGGACAAGATGGCCATGCAGCGCGTGCGCGAGGCAGCCGAGAAGGCGAAAATCGAGCTGTCGTCCGCGATGACCGCGACCATCAACCTGCCCTACATCACCGCCAGCGCCGAAGGCCCGCTGCACATGGACGAGACCCTCAGCCGCTCGCAGTTCCAGCAACTCACCTCTGACCTGCTCGAGCGCTGCAAGGCGCCGTTCGCCTCGGTCATCAAGGATGCGGGCGTCAAGGTCGCCGACATCGACCACGTGGTCCTCGTCGGCGGCTCGACGCGTATGCCCGCCGTGACCGACCTGGTGAAGGAGCTCACCGGCGGCAAGGAGCCGAACAAGGGCGTGAACCCGGACGAGGTGGTCGCCGTCGGCGCCGCGCTGCAGGCCGGCGTGCTCAAGGGCGAGGTCAAGGACGTCCTCCTGCTCGACGTCACGCCGCTGTCGCTGGGCATCGAGACCAAGGGCGGCATCATGACCAAGCTCATCGAGCGCAACACCACCATCCCGACGAAGCGCTCGGAGATCTTCACCACCGCCGAGGACAGCCAGCCGTCGGTGCTCATCCAGGTGTTCCAAGGTGAGCGTGAGATGGCCGCGTACAACAAGAAGCTCGGCACCTTCGAGCTGACCGGCATCGCGCCGGCGCCGCGCGGAGTCCCGCAGGTCGAGGTCACCTTCGACATCGACGCCAACGGCATCGTGCACGTCTCCGCCAAGGACCTTGGCACCGGCAAAGAGCAGTCGATGACCATCACCGGCGGCTCCGGCATCTCCAAAGATGACATCGAGCGGATGATGAAGGACGCCGAGGCGCACGCCGACGAAGACCGCACCAAGCGCGAAGAGGCCGAGGTCCGCAACACCGGCGAGACCTTGGTCTACCAGACCGAGAAGTTCCTCAAAGACAACGAGGACAAGGTCCCTGCCGAAGGCAAGCAGAACGTCGAGGAAGCCTTGACGACGCTGAGGAAGTCGCTCGAGGGAACCGACATCTCCGCCATCAAGTCCGCCACCGACGCGGTCGCCCAGGCGTCTCAGGCCCTCGGCGCCGCGATGTACGCCTCGCAGCAGGCCGCCGGCGAGGCCGGCGGTTCCGGTGCCGGGTCGCAGGCCGGCGATGAGGACATCATCGACGCCGAGATCGTCGACGAGACCGCGGAAGCCAAGCAGTGACCGAGTCCAACACCTCGGACGAGGGTGTCGAGCAGCTGCTCGACACCCTCGAAGCCGAGATTGCAGCTGACGCAGCAACCCCGGCCGACGCCGACGCCCGAGTGGCTGAACTAGTCGCAGACTTGCAGCGGCTGCAGGCGGAGTACGCGAACTACCGCAAGCGCGTCGACCGTGACCGCGATTCCTTCAAGGAGGCCGGCACGGCCGCGGCCCTGGCGGAGTTGCTGCCGGTGCTCGACGACATCGAGCGCGCGCGCAACCACGACGACCTCAACGGCACCTTCAAGGTCGTTGCGGAGAGCCTGGAGTCCGCTGCGCGCAAGCTCGGCCTCGAGGCCTTCGGCGACGCCGGTGACGCCTTCGACCCGACCACGCACGAGGCCATCGCCCACGAAACGCGTGACGATGTCAGCGCGCCGACCTGCGTGACCGTGCACCAGCGCGGTTTTCGCTACGCCGGGCGCGTGATGCGTCCCGCGCTGGTCACAGTGGCCGACGCGCAATGACAGCGGCTGCGCCGCCGCTCACCCGCCGTGCTCGCGCGGCGGCAGCGGCGGCCAGCACACCCCGTAACCGAATCACCATCCCCCACGACAGGCGAACATGAGCACGAAGGACTGGATCGAGAAGGACTTCTACAAAGTCCTCGGCGTCTCCACGTCCGCATCCCCTGACGAGATCAAGAAGTCCTACCGCAAGCTCGCCAAGCAGTTCCACCCTGACGCCAACGTCGGCGACGCCAAAGCCGAGGAACGCTTCAAGGAAGTCTCCGAGGCCTATGAGGTCCTGAGCAACGACGGCAAGCGCCGCGACTACGACGAGGCCCGCCGTCTCTTCGCCTCCGGCGCCCGCCCCGGCGGGTTCCCCGGCGCCGGCGCCGGCTCCGGGCCGGGCATGGGCGACCTGTTCGGCGACGGCGGGTTCGGCGACCTGCTCGGCGGCTTGTTCGGCGGCGGTGGCGGACGGCGTCGCAGCGGCCCCGTACGCGGCAATGACCTCGAAACCCAGACCACCATCGGCTTCCACGACTCCTTGCGCGGAGTCACTGTCTCTCTGCGGCTCATTGGCGACACCACCTGCGGAACCTGCGCGGGCAGCGGCGCGAAACCGGGCTCCAGCCCACGCGTCTGCGGCGCCTGCAACGGGACCGGTAGCGCCACGCGCAACGCCGGCGGCTTCGGTTTCTCCGAGCCGTGCCGAGAGTGCCGCGGCCAGGGTTCCACCATCGACTCCCCCTGCCCGGGTTGCCACGGCAGCGGACGCGTGCAGCAAGCCCGCACCGTGCAGGCGAAGATCCCCTCCGGGGTGCGTGACGGCAGCCGCATCCGGCTGCCCGGCAAGGGCGCCGCCGGTGAGCGCGGTGGCAGCCCCGGTGACCTGTATGTCAGTGTGCAGGTCGCCCCGCACCCGATGTTCGGCCGCAGCGGCGACAACGTCACGCTGATTGTCCCGGTGACATTCCCTGAAGCGGTGCTCGGCGCCAGGATCGAGGTGCCGACCCCGCTCGACGGAGACGTCACCATCGCCCTGGCCGCCGGCACCACCACGGGCAGGGTGCTGCGCGTGAAAGGCAAGGGCGCGACCAAGCGCGACGGCAGCCGAGGCGACCTGCTCGTCACCATCGAGGTCGCCGTGCCGCAGAACTTGAGCACTAAGGCGCGCAAGGCGCTGCAGTCCTACGCGGAGGCCACCGCCGACCACGACCCACGCGAGCAGCTCGCGGCGTTTCGGGGGCCGTGATGCTGGAGCACGACGCCGACGCCCCCGTCTTCGCCATCTCCGTGGCCGCACAGTTGTCCGGCCTGCACCCGCAGACATTGCGGCAGTACGACCGCCTCGGGCTGGTGAGCCCCGGTCGCACCGGCGGCCGCAGCCGTCTGTACTCGTTGCGCGACATCGCCCGCCTGCGCGAGGTGGTCCATCTCGCCGAAGCCGGCGTGAACCTCGAGGGCATCCGTCGCATCATGGAGTTGCGCGCTGAGAACGAGTCCCTACGCGCACGGCTCGCGGAAGTGGAGCGCGATGTGCGCTCGACCGCTCTGGTGTTGTGGCGCGGCCGCCGACGATGACCTACGCTGCCGAAACGCTGCTGTGAGCAGTCGACTCAACTCCCCACATCTGAACGCCTGACCCCAGATCGGAGAACGGCATGCCTTGGGCATTGGTCACCGGAGCCTCATCCGGGATCGGCGAGGAGTTCGCCTTCCAACTCGCTGAGCAGCGCTACGACCTCGTGCTCACCGCCCGCGGCACTGAGCAGCTCGAACGGCTCGCCGAGAAACTGCGCGAGAAGCACGGCGTGCAGGTGCAGGTTCTGACGGCAGACCTCTCCCAACGCGAGGGCATGGCCGTGGTGGAGCAGCGCCTGCGCAGCGACGAGGACCCCATCGACCTGCTCGTGAATAACGCCGGCTTCGGCACGACTGCGCCGTTCGTCGGCGGGGATGTGCAACCGGAGCAGGAGATGCTCGACGTGCTCGTGACCGCCGTGATGCGCCTCACTCACGCCGCACTGCCGCGGATGGTCCGCCGCCGACGTGGCGGGGTCATCATCGTCAGCAGCGTCGCCGGCTGGATGCCTAGCGGCACCTACAGCGCCGCGAAGGCCTGGGCCACCACCTTCGCCGAGTCGCTAGCCGGCGAAGTACGCCGGGCGGGCGTGCGCGTGATGGCGTTGTGCCCGGGCTACACCGTCACGGGTTTCCACGCGCGCGCAAGCATCGACCCCGATGCCGTGCCGCGGTTCATGTGGTTGGAGTCGCAGTCGGTGGTGCGGTCCGCATTGCGCGATTTCCGGGCCGGCCGGCCGGTGAGCACCCCGAGCATCCGGTACAAGTTCCTCGGCCTGGTCATGCGGTCAGTCCCGCGCTGGGTCATGCGCGCGGCGAACGTGGGGCTGTCGGGCCAGCGCCGGAAGTAGCAGCGGGTGCGCTCGACGTCATGGCTAGGCTTGCCGCCCGTGACTGACACCGCGAAAGACGCACTGCGCCAACAAATCCTCGACAAAGCCGTGGTCCACGGCAAGGTCATCCTCAGCAGCGGCCGCGAGGCCGACTACTACGTCGACCTGCGCCGCATCACCTTGGACAGCGAGGCAGCGCCGCTGGTCGGCACGTGCATGCTCGAGCTCGTCGCGGATTGGGATTTCGATGCCGTCGGTGGGCTCACCCTCGGTGCTGACCCGGTTGCCACGGCCATGATGCACGCGGCCGCAGCACAGGGACGCCGCCTCGATGCGTTCGTGGTCCGCAAGGAAGGCAAAGCCCACGGTCTACAGCGGCGCATCGAGGGCCCCGATGTCGCCGGGCGCAGGGTGCTCGCCGTGGAAGACACCTCAACCACCGGCGGCAGCGTGATGACCGCCGTCGAGGCGCTGCGCGAGGCCGGTGCTGAGGTCGTCGGTGTTGCGGTCATCGTCGAGCGCGGCGCCGCCCCGACTGTTGCCGCCGCGGGCTTGGACTACCGCGCTGCCTTCAGCCTGACCGACCTCGGCCTGGCCTGAGCCGCCGCACCGTCACACGCGGCGCTTGCGCTCCTTCAGATAGGTGTGCGCAACCGGGACGAACGACACCAGCACAATCGCGAGCACGATCATCTCCAGGTGCTCGCGGACGAAGGCGATGCTGCCCAGCGCATAGCCGGCGCCGGTCATTGACACCGTCCAGAGCAGGCCCCCGACGATGCTCCATGTGATGAACTCCCGCCGCCGCATGCCAGCGACGCCCGCTACCGCGGTGATGAAGGTGCGGACGATCGGCGTGAACCTCGCCATCACAATCGACATGCGCCCGTGTCGCGCGAGGAATGAGTTGGTCTCCTCCACGTAGCGCCGCTTGAAGAAGCGGCTGTCTGGCCGCTGCAACAGCCGCGCGCCGACGACCTCGCCGATTCGGTAGCCGGTGATGTTCCCGGCGATCGCGCACGCGGCGAGGAGCAGCAGGCTCAGCCACAGCGGTGTCGTGATGACGCCGGTTGAGATGAGGATGCCGACCGTGAAGAGCAAGGAGTCACCCGGGAGGAAGAACCCCACGAAGAGGCCGCACTCCACGAAGACGACGATGCACGCGACGATGAGGGCAGCGGAGCCGGCGGCGTCGAGGAGGTTCTGCGGATTCAGATAGGACAGCACCGGGTCAGGCTACAAGCACCAGCGATGCAGGTGGTCTCGCCAGCGGCGCGCCGCCGCGGCGTTGTAGCTCGAAGTTCTCACGTCAGCACCTGTGCGGCTGAGAATCGCTGGGCAGACGCGGCACGCTCCCGGGTCAGGCGTTGCTCGCGCGCCGATCTGCGAGCCACCAGCGCACTGCCGTGACCGCAGATCCGACGATGAACACCACTGCGATGCCGTAGGCGACGTAGCGCACGACCTCGTTTCGCCCTGACCAATGGCCGAGAAGCGTGATACCGATTCCCCAGCACACCGCGCCAGTTAGGTTCGCGCCGAGGAACCTGTAGTAGTTCATGCGGCCGACGCCCGCCACAAACGGTATGAAGGTCCGCACCCACGGGATGTAGCGCGCGATGACGACCGCGAACCAGCCGTAGCGCTCGTAGAAGCGTTCGGTTCTCTCGAGCGCACCGCGCATGCGCGGTGACGTCCGCGACTCCAACCACGGGCGGCCGAGCTTGCGGCCGGTGATGTAGCCGACTTGGTCGCCCACAAATGCGCAGATGAAGATGCCCGTGGCGAGGATCCAGATGTTGACGCCTTTGCTCGCGTCCGAGCTCATGATTCCCGCGGCGAACAGCACCGAGTCGCCGGGCAGGAAGAAGCCGAGCAGCAGCCCGCTCTCGACGAACACCAGGGTGAAGCACAGGACGTAGACGGCGAGTGCAGACCAGTTGGTCACCTGCGGCTCAAGCAGCGACATCGGCGCCGCGGCAAGCGGTGACGGGAAGTGCACGGGTTGAGCCTAGGGTGTGCGGGTGCTGAAGTCATTTCGCGAGTTGTGGGCCTACGGCGACTATCGCAAGTTCCTGCTAGCGCGGGTCATCTCCAATCTCGGCAACGGCATGGGTCCGGTCGCCCTGGCATTCGCCGTCTTGGACCTTCCGGGTGCGAGCGCGGCCACGTTGAGCGCCGTACTGGCGACGCAGTCGGCGTTTCTCGTCGTGACACTTCCGTTCGGCGGCGTGTGGGCAGATCGCATCGGGCGTACCAGGGTCGTCGGCGGAAGCGACATCGTGCTGGGCTGCCTGATCCTGGTCCAGTCGGCACTCTTCCTGACACAGCGTGCTGCGGTGCCGGTGCTCGTTGTGTTCGCCGCGATCTTCGGGGTCCTGCACGCAATCTGGTACCCGGCCTTCCCGGGCATCGCCCCGGTCGTGTCACCACCGGAGCACCTGCAGTCGGCCAACTCGGTTGTCGCGGCGGGCTCCAATGCGGCGGTCATCATGGGCTCCGCGCTCGCCGGGGTTCTCGTTGCCGGAGTCGGACCCGGCTGGGCGATGGCAATCGATGCGGTCACCTTCATCGTCGCGGGGTTGCTCGTCTGGTCATTGCGGCACCTGTCAATCCCCCGCGCCACGACCGAGTCAACTTGGCAGTCGGTCAGGCGCGGTTGGCGCGAGTTTCGCATCAATCGCTGGGTCTTTGTCATCGTCGTCGCGTTCGCCTTCATCCTGATGGCCTTCCAGGGTGCCAACGGCGTCCTCGGGCCCGTGCTCATGAAGGAACACTTCAACGGAGCGCGCAGTTGGGGCTTGGTCGCCACCATCGAGTCCCTGGGCTTCCTGCTCGGCTCCTTGGTTGCGATGCGGGCGCGCCCACGCAAGCCGATGCGGCTCGCGATGCTCGCCATGTTCGGAATGCCGGTATTCGTGCTGGCGATGGCGGTGCCCCTGCCGCTGTGGCTAATCGCGGGTGCCGCCTTTCTCTGCGGTGTCGGCACCGATGTGTTCCAGGTGCTGTGGATCACCGCGTTGCAGAAGCATGTTCCGTCGGAGGCATTGGCTCGAGTCAGCGCCTACGACGCGTTCGGCTCGATGCTCTTCGGCCCCATAGGCACCGCGCTGGCCGGGCCCGCGTCCTTGGCCTTCGGTTTGCAACCGGCGCTCCTGCTCGCCGTCGCGCTGATGACAGTGGCGATTGTCTCCGCGCTCCTGCACCCAGCCGTCTGGCGGCTGTCTGACAGAATGTGACCGCACTCACACCTGCTGTGGGCGCATCCACGACACGACATCGCAGGAGCCAGCATGCCCATCGCCACCCCAGAGGTCTACGCCGAGATGCTCGACCGCGCCAAGGTCGGCGCCTTCGCCTACCCGGCCATCAACTGCACGTCGTCGCAGACCATCGTCGCGGCGATTCGTGGCTTCGCTGAGGCCGAGAGCGACGGCATCGTGCAGGTCTCCTGGGGTGGCGCTGAGTTCGCATCTGGCCAGTCGGTCAAGGACATGGTGACCGGTGCGACAGCACTTGCCGAGTTCGCCCACGTCGTCGCGGCGAAGTACGCGGTGAACATCGCCCTGCACACCGACCACTGCCCGGTTGAGAAGCTCGACGGCTTCATGCGCCCACTGGTCGACATCTCCGCCGAGCGCGTCGCTTCCGGCCGGGAGCCGCTGTTCCAATCGCACATGTGGGACGGCTCCGCGGTGTCGATGCCCGAGAACATGACCATCGCCGAGGAGATGCTGGAGAAGTGCGCCGCAGCCCGCACCATCCTCGAGATCGAGATCGGTGTCGTCGGCGGCGAGGAGGACGGCATCGAAGCCAAGCACGACGCGAAGCTCTACTCCACGCCTGAGGACGCCCTGCTCGTCGCCGAGCGTCTCGGTTTGGGTGAGCGCGGTCGCTACATGGTCGCCGCCACCTTCGGCAACGTCCACGGTGTCTACAAGCCAGGCAACGTGGTGTTGCAGCCGTCCATCCTGAAGGACCTGCAGGAGACGGTCGGCGCCAAGTACGGCAAGGACAAGCCCTTCGACCTCGTCTTCCACGGCGGCTCCGGCTCGCTGCTCAGCGAGATCCGCGAGGCCCTTGACTACGGCACCGTGAAGATGAACATCGACACCGACACCCAGTACGCCTTCACCCGCCCCATCGTGGAGCACATGTTCAAGAACTACGACGGCGTGCTGAAGATCGACGGTGAGGTCGGCAACAAGAAGCAGTACGACCCGCGCGCCTACGGCAAGAGCGCGGAGGCTGGCATGGCCGCCCGCGTGGTCCAGGCCTGCGAGGACCTGCGCTCTACGGGGACCAAGATCCGCTGACGCGAGCTTGACACTGGTGTGGGCGGCGCACTCGGTGCGCCGCCCATAACTATGTCGTCCGCAATCCCGCCGTGTGCAAGCTAGGTGTGGAACCGCAAATGCGTTCCTAGCCCCGCGAGTGTGCAGTGACGTTCGCGCGGGGTTGATGGCGTCCGCTGTCCGCGCGAGACTCGGCCGCGGCCGCCGCGGACGTCTGCGTCACCGCTTTGCCGGGTTGCCCGATCGGGGGTTGCCGGACGGTGCTGTGCCGCCTCCCTCAGCCGCACGAACGCGTCGGCGGTAGAGGAACAGCAGCACCAGTGCTGATGCGGCACCGCCGAAGCTCAGGAGAGCGAACCGCAGCAGGCCGGATTGGTCAGCGGCTGCGTTCTTACGCGCTCTCACAGGCTTCGTGAAATCAGCCTTCGCCAACGCCGCACCCAACTCCTCGACGGCACTGGAGCCGTTGGTCGTCAGAGCGGTCGCGAACACGCTCGGAAGGTGCTTGTCCTTGAGCGGGATGAGTTCCGAGGCGAAGTCGGCCTTCGGTAGGAACGCGTACGCGTTGTAGATGGCGTCGTTGCGCGTGGCCACCAACACCGCGGCAGCCGACGCTGCCTTCGAGCAACCGCCGTCGCCGCCGGCCTTCTCGGCCGCGGTCAGCGCCGCCGTCAACTTCTGAGCCAGGCCGCCCTTCGCGGACTTGAAGGCCGCTTGCGCCGCGGTGACCACTGCTGCAGACGCCAGGTTGTCGCCGGTGACCACCACGGTCCCTTTGGCGTCAAACGCGTCCGGGCTGGTGGCCGCCGTCCCGTTCTCGGCGCGCACAGCCGTGCCGCGGCCGATCTTTGCCATCGCGTAGCTGTGCGTCCCGGTTCCGGGGGTTGGCACATCGGAGAGGTACTCACCGGGCAGGGGGCTGGTCTGCAAACCAGTCACGAAGGCCGCATTGGCCTTGGCGTCCTCGGTGCTGTTGGCGACTGCCGCGCCCACCACCGGAACCAGCACGGGCTTGTGCGCGATCTCGTTCTTGTCGCAGCCGGCGATGGCGACTCCGACGTCGTAGCCGCGCTCACTCACGGCCACAATCGAATAGTCCGCGAAGGCCGGTGCGCAGCCCACAGCTGCGACGAGGGCGCAGACTGCCGCGACTCGGGTTCCGCGCTTATTGAGGGCTTTGATGTGCATGGCGCAAGGGTACTGTCGGGCGCGTGAAGCAGCGAGACGTGCTTCCGCGAGATGCGTGGATCGCTGCCACCGCCCGCGGGATGTCCCTTACCGGAGACGGCGTCGCCTACGTCTGCCTGGCCTGGCGGATGAAGGAGCACGGCACGCTGGCCGTGATGGCGCTCACCCTGGCCATGGCAGTGCCGATGGTGGTCGCGGCCCCATGGGCAGGGTTGCTCGCCGACCGAGTCTCGGCCAAGCGAATCGTGGTCACGGTCACGACTGTGCAGGCTGCGGTCACGTCAGCGCTTTTCTGGACCGGCTCCGGGCCGTTGACTGTGGCGGCCCTCGCGGTGCTGGCGCTCGGCACGGCGGTGGTCAACCCCGCCTGGATGGCGCTATTGCCCACCCTTGTGACTGAAGAACAACTTCCGCGTGCCATGGGGCTGTCGCAGTCGTTCACCGCCATCGGCAACCTCGCTGGTCCGGCTCTCGGGGGTGTGCTGATCGCAGTGACGGACACCCGGTGGCCGCTGCTACTCGATGCCGGCACATTCTTGGTCTACGCAGCCCTGGCCATGGCTTTGAGCAAGGATCGCATCCCCGATGTCGTTGGGCGAGGGCGCGCCGGCTTCACTGAGATGACAGCCGGGCTTCGAGTCTTGCGAGGCGACGCAATCCTACGGACCTTGTTGTGGGTGCTGGTCGTCAGCGTCTTTGGGTTCGGCGCCCTCAACGTGGTCGAGGTCTTCTTCATCACGAATGAGCTCGGCGCGAACTCGACTGTGTACGGCTTGCTCGGCCTGGTCTACGGCGCCGGCAACCTGATCGGCGCGCAGATATTCCCGCGGCTGCGGATCCCCAAGCCACGGTTGCCGCTGAGCGCAGTCATTGCGGAACTTGTCATCGCCGCCGGTCTGCTGTGCTTCGCGTTCAGTCGCGAGGTGTGGCTGGCTGCGGTCACGCTCGCCGTCGCCGGCCTCGGCAACGGGGTCATCAACATGGTTTTCGGTCTGCTGTTTGCCTACCGGGTCCCGGATGAGGTGCGGGGTCGTTTCGGCTCGGCGTTCGGCAGCATCATCACCGTCTCGAGCCTGACCTCAATGGCCATCGCTGGGATGGTCGGCACCGCGCTGGCGGCGTCCACCATCATCACCATCGGGGGGCTGCTGGCACTGCTCGCCGGACTCATCGGCTGGCCGGTGATTGTCCGCGCCCAGCGACGCGAGCCAGTGGAGCCGGCTGAGTCGGTAGCAGTGATTGAGCAGGGCGTGTCCGTGAAGCCGTTGGGCTCGGGTGAGGACGCCGAAGCGGCTGAGCACAGAGGGTGAGGTGCTCGCATGCGCCCGGACGAGCCGTCCGGTCCGGGCGAACCGGCCGCGCGACGCCAGCCCTAGGCACTCCCGAGCCGTCAGACGCCGAGCCCCTGGCAATCGCGCGGGCGTGACCCGCCCACATCCATGACAATCCGCACATGACCCAAGACCTGCTCAATCCCGTCCCCGAGACTCTGCTGCCGGCGGACCCAGCCCAAGGGCTCCTTGACGCCGGCGACTCAGCCCATGAGGTCGCCGCCTCCCATCCGACGTCGAGTGCTGCCTGGGCCGCGCTTGCTCAGAATGCCTTGGCGGATGGCAGGGTCATCGAGGGCTACGCCTTCGCGCGCGTCGGTTACCACCGCGGGCTGGACCTGCTGCGCCGCAACGGTTGGCGCGGCCATGGGCCGGTGCCGTGGGAGCACGCGCCCAACCGCGGATGGTTGCGCTGCCTGCACCACCTCGCGGTCGCGGCGGAACTCA
The DNA here is from genome assembly GCA_018970205.1 of Actinomycetales bacterium. Taxonomy (GTDB): domain Bacteria; phylum Actinomycetota; class Actinomycetes; order S36-B12; family UBA5976; genus RFTO01. The sequence goes on along the minus strand of JAGWWW010000008.1, from coordinate 15,404 downwards.
TCGGTGAGGCGGATGAGGCCCACCGCTGCCGTGAGTTCCTGCACGAGTCGTCGCGGACCGCCGCCGAGGTGTTACGGGGTTGAGCACTGCGCGGATGAGCGACGTGGTCACCGACGCACTGTCTCTCGCACGGCAGGCAACCAGCGATGACGTGTCGACACCCCCGCACGTGGCTGTGGTCGGCGTGGGCATCGCCGGGGTGTCCGCTGCTGCGGTGCTTGCCGACGCCGGCGTCAGCGTCGACGTCTTCGACATGGGCGAGAACCCGGGCGGCCGGCTGGCCGTGCGCGACCTAACGGACCCGCCCTGGCCCGGGCACATCGTTGATGTCGGCGCCTCTCACTTCACGGTCACTGAGCCAGAGTTCGCAGAGCGAGTCCAGATGTGGCAGCAGCAGGGCCTTGCACACCAGTGGTCCGACACCTTCGCCGTGGTCGAGGGCGGAAACACCCGCGTTGAAACAGGCCGGATGCGCTGGTCCGCCGCGAGTGGGCTTCGCTCGCTGGCCCGCGCCGAGGTCTCACGCATCGAGCAGACCGGCGCTGGCCGCATCCACCTCGCTCACAAGGTCTCATCAGTGGCGGTGGCCGACGGTGATGCAGTGGTCGACGGGCAGCGGTACTCCGCAGCCGTGCTCGCATGCCCGCAACCGCAAGCGCTGCGCATCCTCGACCCCGAGACCACCACCGCGCTCCGCGAGCAACTGCAGTCCGAGTGGAACCCGGTGATCAGCCACACCATGGTCTTCACAGACCGCGAGTGGCCGGACCACGGCCTGTGGTTCATCAACGGCTCCCCGGTGCTGACGTCAGTGGCCGACGACGGCGCCCGCCGCGGTGACCGGGCGGCGGTCCTCGTCGCCCACAGCACGCCGGACGTGGCGCGCGCGCACTTCGACGCCCCCGAGTCCGCCGCCGACCTGCTCACGGCCGCCACCTGCGAGGTGCTGGGCATCACGGCACACCCGGTGGCCACGATCACCAAACGCTGGGGGCTGGCAAACCCCGCCGCCGCGGCATCAGGGGAATTCGCCGCAGATGCCAGCGGCCGTGTGTGGGCCTGCGGCGACGGCTGGGCCCAACTGGCCCGCATCGAGGGCGCATGGCTGAGCGGGCGCCGCGCAGCACAGGCGCTCGTAGCCCGGTTGCGCGGCTGATAGCGTCCTGCCAGTGCCAGCCATTGTCATCCTCGGTGCCCAGTGGGGCGATGAGGGCAAAGGGAAAGCCACCGACCTCCTAGGGGGCCGGGTGGACTACGTCGTGCGCTACCAAGGCGGAAACAACGCCGGCCACACCGTCGTCATCGACGGCAAGAAGTTCGCAACGCACCTGCTCCCCAGCGGCATCCTGACCCCAGGCTGCGTGCCGGTCATCGGCAACGGTGTGGTCATCGACCTCGCCGTCCTCTTCGGAGAGATCGACCAGATGATCACCCAGGGCGTTGACACATCGCGCCTGGTGGTGAGTGCGAACGCTCACATCATCGCGCCGTATCACGTGACATTGGACAAAGTCAGCGAGCGTTTCCTGGGCAACTCCAAGATCGGGACCACCGGTCGCGGCATCGGCCCGACATACGGCGACAAGGTCGGCCGCGTCGGCCTGCGCGTGCAGGACCTGTTCGACGAGAAGATCCTGTTGCAGAAAATCGAGGGCGCGCTACACAGCAAGAACCAAGTGCTGGTGAAGGTCTTCAACCGCCGTGAGGTCTCTGCGACAGAGGTGATGGAGACTCTGCTGCAGTACGCGCAGCGGCTGCGGCCGATGGTGGCCGACACCGCGCTGCTGCTCAACCGCGCGCTCGACGACGGCAAGACCGTGTTGCTCGAAGGCGGCCAGGGAACGCTGCTCGATGTCGACCATGGCACGTACCCGTTCGTCACGTCCTCCAACCCGACTGCCGGCGGCGCCTGCACCGGCTCGGGCATCGGGCCGACGCGCATCTCCCGCGTCATCGGAATCCTGAAGGCATACGCAACCCGCGTCGGCTCGGGCCCCTTCCCGACCGAACTGCACGACGACAACGGCGAGCGACTGCGCACCATCGGCGGCGAGCGCGGCGTCACCACCGGCCGCCCGCGCCGCTGCGGCTGGTTCGACGCGCCCGTCGCCCGCTACGCCACGCGCGTCAACGGGTTGACCGACTTCTTCCTCACCAAGCTCGATGTGCTCACCGGCTTCGAGCAGATCCCGGTGTGCGTCGCCTACGACATCGACGGCGTGCGCCACGACGAGATTCCCATCACTCAGACTGAGTTCCACCACGTCACGCCGGTCTACGAGATGCTGCCCGGCTGGGACGAGGACATCTCCGGGGCCCGGGCTTTGGAGGACTTGCCGGCTAACGCCCGCGCGTATGTGACGTTCTTGCAGGACATCTCTGGTGCGCCCATCTCCGCCATCGGTGTCGGCCAGGACCGCAACGCAACCATCGTGCTGCGCGACCTCATCGACTGAAGCCTCGATGCGACGCGCACAACCGGGCCGCTGCCGACGCAGCAGCCGGAGCTTGAGCCGGTCGCTGTGCGCGTCCCCGGACGCCGGTGCTCGCCTGCAGCTCACAACGTCAGCGCTGGGCCTGCACCCGCAGTTGGAGGCAACACATGAGTGATCGCTTCACTCCCATCCCTGACCCGCGTCCGGCTGACGTGGTCTGGCCGCAGGCGCTGTGGCCGGTTGCCGATGACGTCGTGCTGCGCGGTCGTACCGTTGAGTTGCGCCGCACGGTCGTTGACGACGCCGGCGGACTCGCGCTCGCGCTCGCCGCCGATGCGATCTGGCAATTCGCCGTCATGGCCCCGTTGACGGAATCGACCTGGCGGGAGCGGATCGAGCATCTGCGCGCATCCAATCTCGGCTTCTGCCAGTGGACCGTGGTGCTGCGCGAGCCGGTGGGGGATGTGCCCGCAGGCAGCATCGTCGGCACCACCGCTTACCTCGAGACCAGCGCCGATGACGCGCACACCGAGATCGGCTCCACCTCGTACGACCCCCGGGTGTGGGCCACCCGCGTCAACCCGGAATGCAAGCTGCTGCTGCTCGGCTACGCGTTCGACACGCTGCAGATGGGACGGGTGCAACTGAAGACCGATGTGCGCAACATCCGCTCCCAGCAGGCCATTGCGCGCCTGGGCGCGCAGTTCGAGGGCGTGTTGCAGCGCTACCAGCGCCGTCACGACGGAACCATCCGAGACACGGTGCTGTTCTCCATCACATCCGAGCAGTGGCCGGCCGTCCGCGCCGGCTTGGTAACGCGCCTCGGGGGCTCATAATCGCGGTGGACCCGATGTACTGACCCTCAGGCCCACCGCGATTTGCTACTTCAAACTGACGGATGTTCCATCGCTGAACGCTGAATCATGAAGCTCAATCTTGTCTGGTGCCGTGCCCGGCGGCACGTCGAAATACACAGGGCCAGTTACAGAATTTCCGGGATTGATGTTGGACAAGAACAGCGCACGTGTCGAGTCATCGGCCATGAACACGTCCCCACTGCTAGCTTCAAACTCGCGACCAGCAGCATCGAGCATTTTCTGGTTGGAGGAGAGCAACATCTGAGCTTCATTTCCAATGTTGGTCACCGTTATCGAGATTTTGCAGAACTCACCCTGAGGTTTGGCCACGGTGAAATCGCTGCCAACAGATTCAATGCCGCACTTGACTGTGTTGACCTTGAATTCGAACTTGCCATCTCGAACTGTGTCTCCCATGTTGGCCTGAGCGGGCTTTGAGGCCGAAGTGCCGTTACTGGCGGAGTCAGAGGCGCCGGAGGAGTCGGAGCCACCGGATGATTTGACGATAATCACGGTTCCTGCGATGAGGAACAACAAGATGGCCCAGGGCTTGCGGTACCAAGGCCGCAAAGCCTTGGCCTCGGCTTTTGCTGCTTTCGCGCGTGCCTTGGCTTCGCGTGCTGTCAGACTTCCTTCATTGCCGGATTTCTCCGGGGGGGTAGCCATCGCTGCCTCCTTTGTCGTAGTTAAAGGGGACAGTGCTATCCCCTTCGTTGAGAATAGCCCCACACGCGGTACGACTCCTAGACATGCCGCGTCCGCGTGCCTAGTTGACGTGTCATTGTCGACCTCGAATTGGGGTGACCCGCGGGCGTAGGCTCGCAACATGCACGAGCAACCTGCTGCCACACACACCTTCACCGCGGACCCCGCTGAAGGTGAGCGCGTTTACGCCCTCGACCGCGCGCACGTCTTCCACTCGTGGTCGGCGCAAGGGCCGCTGCAGCCCATGGTCATCGCCGGTGGCAGCGGCTCGTATGTCTGGGACTACACCGGCAAGCGCTACTTGGACTTCTCCACCCAACTCGTCAACGTGAACATCGGTCACCAGCACCCCAAGGTTGTGGCCGCCATCGTGGAACAGGCGCAGACCCTCGCCACGATCGCCCCGCAGCATGCGGTCGCCCCGCGAGGGGAGGCTGCCGCGCGCATCGCGGCGCTGGCTCCGACCGGCATGAACAAGGTCTTCTTCACCAACGGCGGTGCCGACGGAGTCGAGAACGCCGTGCGCATGGCCCGCATCCACACCGGCCGAAGCAAGATCCTCTCCTTCTACCGCTCCTACCACGGCAACACCGGCGCGGCCATCAACGCAACCGGGGACCCCCGCCGGTGGCCGAACGAGTACGCGCACGGACACGTGCACTTCTTCGGGCCGTATCTCTACCGCTCGCACTTCAACGCCACCACGGAGGCGGAAGAGACCGAGCGTGCGCTGGCACACCTGCGTGATGTCATCACATTCGAGGGCCCGCAGACCATCGCCGCCATCCTGCTCGAATCGGTCGTCGGCACAGCCGGCGTGCTCATCCCGCCACCGGGCTACCTCGAAGGCGTGCGCGCGCTCTGCGACGAGTTCGCAATCGTCTACATCGCCGACGAGGTCATGGCCGGCTTCGGCCGCACCGGCCGCTGGTTTGCCTTCGAGCACTTCAACATCAGCCCCGACCTCATCGTCTTCGCCAAGGGCGTCAACTCCGGCTACGTGCCGCTCGGCGGCGTCATCATCAGCGACGCTATCGCCGCCACATTCGACGACCGGGTGTTCCCCGGCGGACTGACCTATTCCGGCCACCCGCTGGCATGCGCGTCAGCAGCCGCGACCATCGATGCGATGCGCGATGAGCAGATGGTTGAGAACGCGGACCGCATCGGCCGGGAGGTGCTCGGCCCAGGCTTGCGAGCACTCGCCGAACGTCACGCGCTCATCGGTGAGGTGCGTGGGCTTGGCGTGTTCTGGGCGCTTGACCTGGTGAAAGACCGCGCGACCCGCGAGCCGCTCGCCCCGTATGGCGGGTCGTCCCCGGCGATGGCGCAGTTGCAGGCCGAGTGCAAGTCACGCGGATATCTGCCGTTCGTCAACTTCAACCGGCTGCACGTGGTGCCGCCGTGCAATGTCAGCGATGACGAGGTCGCTGAGGGTCTGGCGATCCTCGACGAGGCGTTCAGCGCGCTGGCAAGTCACTACACGGGCTGACAGCGCCTTCCTCGTCACCGGAGGGCGCTGCTGATCTACGCGTTGGCTGCGGCCGGCATGAAGCTGCGTAGCCGCAGGGAGTTGCTCACCACGATGACGCTGGAGGATGCCATCGCAAAGCCCGCGATCATCGGGTTCAGCGCCCCGGCGGCAGCCAGCGGAACCATGACCACGTTGTAGCCGAACGCCCACATCAGGTTCGCGCGGATGATGGCCAGCGTGCGCCGGGCCAGCGTCAAGGCAGGTACGACTAGGTCCAGCCGAGACCCCACGAGGGTGATGTCTGCTGCAGCAATCGCTGCGCCGGTGCCGCCGCCCATCGCTATGCCGATCTCCGCTGTCGCCAACGCGGCCGCGTCGTTGATGCCGTCGCCGACCATCGCAACCGCGTGCCCTGCTCGCTGCAGGCTCACCACGGTCTGCACCTTCTGCTCCGGTGTCGCGCCGCTCACCACCTGCTCAGCGTCGATGCCGGCCGAGCCTGCGATGTGTCTGGCAACCGCGGCGTGGTCACCTGTCACCAGCCACGGGGTCAGCCCGGCAGTCCGAGCTGTGCTCACCACCGCCGCAGCTTCTGCACGCAAGGTGTCTGCCACAGCGATGCTCAAGCGGGCTGCGCCGTCCACGCTGAACACGACCACCGACCAACCGGCGTCGCGCCACTGCTGTATGCGCCGCCAGTGATCGTCGTCGCTTCGAAGGGCGAGGTTGTCCGCGTTCGGACCACTGCGGCCGCCGGAGTCAGCAGCCGTCGTGGCGTCGAGCCCGGTGTCGCGCCCGGCGTCAAGCACCCACTCGGGCCGGCCGAGGCGTACGAACTTCCCATCCGCGGTGGCCTGGACTCCGGCGCCCGCGGTCTCCAGCACGTCGGCAAGGCGCAGTTCGTCCACCGGCCCGGTGGCCAGGGCGTGCGCCGCGACGGCTTGGGAGACGGGGTGGGCGCTCACGGCTGCCAGGCTCGCGAGCGCTTGCCAATGCCAGCGGTCCATGGTGTCGCTGCCGTCTGAGTCGGCGACGGTGAGCCGGCCGGCAGTGATAGTCCCGGTCTTGTCGAAGACCAAGGTGTCGACCCGCGTCGCGCTCTCTAGCACCTGCGGCCCGCCGATGAGGATGCCCAACTGCGCCCCCCGACCAACGCCGGCGAGCATCGCTGTCGGGGTCGCCAGGCCCAGTGCGCAGGGGCAGGCGACCACCAGCACCGCGAGCGTGGCAGTCACCGCCGTGTCGGTGTGCCCGGCGAGCAGCCACGCGCCGGCCGTCGCGGCTGCAATGCCGAGCACCACCGGCACGAACACCCCGGAGACCTTGTCCGCCAGCCGTTGGGTTGCCGATTTGCGCGACTGTGCCTGCAGCACCAACTCACCGATCTGCGCGATCCGTGTGGCCGCGCCGACGGCGGTCGCACGCATCGTGACTTGCCCGGTTGCCACCACAGTGCCGCCGGTGAGCGTGTCGCCGGTGGCCGCTTCAACCGGTAGAGCCTCCCCGGTCAGCATCGACTCATCCACGCTGGTGGCACCTTCGAGGATGACGCCATCAACTGGGACGACCTCCCCGGGGTTGACCACCAGAACATCGCCGGCGAGCAGGAACTGCGTCGGCACCTGCTCGGTGGAACCATCGGCGCGCAACCGCCGCGCGCTCACGGCCTGCAGCGCCAGCAGAGCGCGAATCGCCTCTCCTGACTCGCGGGTTGCGCGGTGCTCCAGCAGCCGTCCGAGCAAGAGGAAAGCGGTCACCGCTGCGGACACCTCGAACCACACATGCGGTGCGGAGTGCCCGGCCATGCCGAGGCCATAGACGAACCATGAACCAGGGGAGTGGACAGCGGAGGCGTGCAACAAGGCGTACACGCTTCCGAGCCAAGAGGCTGCGACGCCGAGTGAGACGAGTGTGTCCATGCTCGAGGAGCGGTGCCGCAACTGACGTAGCGCGACGCTGTGGAACGGCAGCGCGCACCACCAAGCGATGGGCGCGCTCACCGCCGAGGCCCACCACTGCCACCCACGGAACTGCCACGGCATCACCATCGACACCAGCACTACCGGCAGACCGAGGACGATTGCGGCGACCAAGCGCTTGCGCAGGTCTCGTGACCGCCGCTGCGCGTCCTCGGCCGCGTCAGTGGCGTGTTGGCGCGGCGCGGCGTCGTACCCCGCTGCCCGCACCGCCGCGATCAACGAGTCGAGGGGCACAGTCGCAGGCGCCACGACATGGGCGGACTCGGTTGCGAGGTCGACAGACGCCTGCACGCCGTCGAGTTTGTTGAGTTTGCGCTCCACTCGCGCGACGCACGAGGCGCAGGTCATGCCCGAGACGTGCAAATCCGTCACGGTCATGTGTGTCGGCGCCGCGGCGCCCAGAGTCGCACCCTCGCCGGGGCTGCCGGGCCGGTCGCCCTCAGATGCGAGCATCAGTGCGCCAGCGTGTAGCCGGCTTCTTCGACCGCCTCCGCGATGGCGGCCTCAGCCGCGTCACCGTGGACTGTCAACTGCTTGGACGCCAAGTCAACCGACGCTGTTACGACGCCCGGGACTGCCGCCACCTCGCGGGTGACCGCTTGGACGCAGTGATCACAGGTCATGCCTTCGACGGTGAAAGCGCGCTCGCTCATGGCTCCTCCTCAGAGCCCACGATAGTCCGCAGGCTCCGGGGAGGGTCATGAGCGGTGAGTCAGCGAAGGACGCGCGCGTAGCCGGTGATGTGCTTCTGGAACCAGCCGGCACTGAGCCTGTCAACCACGACGCCTCGGCGCGGGTTCGAGGCATGGATGATGCGGCCGCCGCTGGCGTAGATGCCGACGTGGTGTGCCTTGTTGCGGAAGAAGAAGACGAGGTCTCCAGGGCGCAGCCGCGACTTTGGGATGCGCAGCATGGTCCGGTACTGCGCGCGGCTTGAGTGGACGTAGGTGTGGCCGGTGGCCCGCTTGATGACCCATTGTGTGAAGCCGGAGCAGTCAAAGGCGCTCGGGCCCTGTGTGTTCGCGACGTAGGGCTTACCAACTTGAGTCAACGCGATCTTGACGATGCGCTGGCCGGTGGTGTCGGCGTGTGCGGGTGCTGCCATGCCGATGATTACGGCGAAGCTGAGCAGTAGTGCGGCCATGCGTGTGCGCATGTGCTCTCCTCCAGTTCAGTCGGTTGCGTGTGAAGCAGCACCCGACCACGGATGGATGAGCCCATGCAGATTCCAGAACCCACATGGCGCAGCGATGCGGAGCACCTGCAACGTGTTCTCAGATGATTCAGATAGCCGCGGATTGCGCACGCATAACGCACACACACCGCGCTTCGGTCGCACATGCAGGGCTGACGGGGCGAGTGCACGCCGCTGACACCATGGCAGACGGCTGAACCCAAGAGTGTCGAGGCGAGCGCGCTCGCGGCGGCGCAAGCACGCACATCCGGACAGTGAGCGGTGTCGGAATCACGCGCTGCGGTCGATGCGCAGCGCAGCCGATCAGGCGCAGGGCTCGAGGACGGTGCGGCCGTGTAACCACGGTTGCAGCGCGGCCGGCACCCGGACTGAACCGTCCGCTTGCTGGTGGTTCTCCAGCAGCGCGACGATGGCTCTGGGGACAGCCACGAGCGTGCCGTTTATGGTGGCAACAGGCGTGGTCGACCCTGACTCGTCACGGGTGCGGATGCGCAGCCGGCGTGCCTGGAAGTCGGTGCAGTTCGATGTGGAGGTCACCTCGCGGTACGTGCCCTGCGAGGGGATCCACGCCTCGATGTCGAACTTGCGCGCAGCGCTCAACCCGAGGTCGCCGGTGGCGGTGTCAATCACACGGAACGGGATCTCCAGAGACGTGAAGAAGTCCTTCTCCCACTGCAAGAACCGCTCATGCTCGACCTCAGCGTCCTCAACTCGCGTGAAGGAGAACATCTCGACCTTGTCGAACCAGTGCACGCGGATGATGCCGCGGGTGTCCTTGCCGTGCGAGCCGGCCTCGCGGCGGAAGCAGGGGGAGAAGCCGGCGTAACGCAGGGGAAGCGAGTTTGGGTCGAGGATCTCGTCCATGTGGTACGCCGCCAATGGAACCTCGGCGGTGCCGACGAGGTACATCTCATCGTCTTTGAGGTGGTAGACGTTCTCCGCGGCCTGGCCGAGGAAACCGGTGCCTTCCATCGCCTCCTCGCGCACGAGTGTCGGCGGCACAACCGGCGTGAAGCCGTTGGCGCGGGCCATGGCAAGGGCGTGGTTGACCAGCGCGAACTCCAACTCCGCACCGATGCCGGTGAGGTAGTAGAAGCGCGAGCCGGACACTTTCGCTCCTCGCTCGACGTCGATGGCCTTGTGCATCGCGCCCAACTCGAGGTGATCACGCACGACGACACCCTCGGCTGCGAAATCGCGAATGGTCCCCGCGGTCTCGCGGGTCACGAAGTCGTCCTCGCCGCCGACCGGCGCAGCGGGGTGCACCAGGTTTGGGATCGTTGAGATGACCGCGGTGAAGGCCGCGTCCACTTCGCGCTGCAACTGCTCCGCCTGGCCAACCTGGGCAGCCAGCGCGGCCGCGCGCTCCATGAGCTGCGTCAACTCGGCTGCCTCTGCGTCGGTGGCCTTGCCGGCCTTCACTTTCCCCTGCAACGGGCCGATGGCCTTGCCGAGGTCTTTCTGCTCAGACCGTGCCGTGTCGAAGGCCAACGCGGCCGCACGGCGCTCGGCGTCGGCGGCAAGCGCCCGGTCAACCGCCGTGACGTCCTCGGCGCGAGCGGCCTGGGACGCGCGCACCAAGTCCGGATTCTCGCGCAACACACGCACATCGAGCATGCGCCAAGCGTAGGGCAGACGCGGTGTGCCGAGATTCGCCGCCTACGGGATGCGATCTGGTCGAGTTCCGTGATTCCAATCCGGGGCCCTCACGCTGCCGGATACCTTGGCAATCATGGGGTCCTCAACTGATGCCGCCGAGGCCGCCGCCGAGGCCTCAGCCACGGTCTCGACGCAGCCAGACCAAGGTGGCCTAGGTTCACGCTTTGCTCTCCGAGACAACGTCGGCTGGGCGATGCTCGCCGTGCTGCTGCCTGTTTACGCCGGTCTGCTGGGGCTATCCATCGTGCTTTCGGACAGAGTCATGGGCGTGCCCTTGTTCTACCCGTCGGTCGGGGCCGCGGTCGGTATCGCGTACGTCGCCATGCGCCACACGCCGGCGGCACGTTTCGCCCTCGCCGGCGTCATCGTCGCCGGCGAGTTCATCGCCTGGACATTCGACGGAGCGCCGTGGCGCGAGGTCGCCCTGCGGGCGTTGGTTCATGCGGTGGAAGTCGTGGGCTCCGCAATCATCGCTGTCTGGTTCCGGGACCGCTATCAAATCCGCGGGTCACAGATGAGATCGGTGCTCGTGATGGTCGTCGCCGCTCTGTCCGGTCCGACACTCGTCCTGCCCGCTCTCTGGGCTTTGTCCGGCTGGATCGCTCATGGTGGCAGCACCGGTGAGTTCGTGCTCTCGTGGTGGCTGGCCGATGTCCTCGGCATCGTTGTGGTCGCACCGTTCATCACCACCCTGTCCCGAGTTGCTCGTGATGCCTGGCGGCCCTCCGACGTCCTCTTCCCCGGCGAGACCGTGGCGGCGGCTCTGGTCATGGCCGGCTCCATCGTGCTCTTCTGGAGCGGCCCCGGCCGCGCTTACACCTTCCCCGGGGTCTTCGTCAGCATGTGGATTGCTATGCGGCTTGGCATCGGTGCCACCAGCCTCACCGTCGTCGTGTTCGCCTTCGCTTTGAGCGTGGCCACCGGGGTGAGCGAAGGTCCGTTCGTCGGCGAGTTCGCCGGGGCCTGGGCCCGGTCGTTCATCGCCTGCTACGTCGTCGTCCTTCTGGTTGTGAGCGTCATCGCGAGGGAGCGCAGAAGAGCCGTTGATGACGCACAGCAGGCTCATGCCGAGATTGAGCATGCCGTGACGACGGACCCGCTCACGGGGCTGCACACGCGGCCCTACCTCGAACAGCAGACTGCGCTGGCGATTCACAGTCGCCCTGCCGGCTTCGACTGGCTTGCACTCATCTCCATCGACCTCGATGACTTCGCAAGCATCAACGTTCGTTACGGCCGTGAGAACGCCGACGAGGCCATCCGGCAGATCGGGCAGCGGCTCGCCGGCAACCTGCCCTTTGCAGCGTGTGTGGCGCGCATCGGCGGGGACGAGTACGGATTGTTGCTCACGGACCTTGCCGAAGAGCAGCAGGCAGTCCACGTCGCCGAGCAGTTACGGGCGCTCGTGTCTGTGCCGGTCCTGTGCGGCCACGTGCGGTTCAGCGTCACCGCGTCAGTGGGGGTCGCTATCACCAACGACGGCGACGTCGATCAACTCCTGCGCGACGCGGAGGCCGCGCTGCACGATGCGAAAGAACGGGGGCGAAATCGGTTGGCCGTGCGGACGCTACGCGATCGGGAGCAAGCGAGGTTCGAGCAACGATTGCTCGACCGATTCCCGCAAGCGCTCGCGGACCACGAGTTCGGTTGCGTGTACCAGCCGATCGTCTCGTTGACCGGTCCCGCACACGGTGTGGAAGTGCTGGCACGCTGGTTCCATCCTGAGCAGGGCCTGCTGATGCCGGACGCGTTCCTGCCCGTGCTGCAACGCTCTGGCGTGATGCGCGACCTCAGCGACTACCTCTTCGACATCGCGATCCGGCAACTACACAGGTGGTCCGCGGCACAGCCAGATCTCGCACCCACCTGGCTGTCCCTGAACATCTCCGCAGATGAACTGGTCGACCTGCGGCTGCCCATCAGAATCCGCCGCGTGTTGAACGCCTCCGGCGTCCTGCCCCAGCACCTGATGGTGGAAATCACCGAGCAGACGATGGTCGCGTTCACCTCGGACGTGCGCAGCCAGTTGATGGAGTTGCGCTCGATGGGGGTGCGCGTCGCAGTCGACGACTTCGGCACCGGCTTCAGCGGCCTCGCCTACCTCACACGGCTTCCCATCGACGTCCTCAAAATCGACCGCCAGTTCCTTTTCGCCAACCACGACACGCGTGCGCACACGATGCTCAGGTGTTTGTGCTCCATGGCGCGCGACCTCGGGCTGACGACCATCGTCGAGGGCGTCGAGAGCGCGGAAGAACTCGACCTAGTGCGCGGGCTCGGCGCCGACGCGGTTCAGGGCTGGTACCTCGGCCGCCCCGCTGCGGCGGAGCAGTTGTTGGCGACGATGCCGCGAGAGCCCGCGGCACCGTCGCCCATGGGCGGCGAGGGAGGGATTTGAACCCCCGGGGGTTTCCCCCAGACGCTTTCAAGGCGCCCGCATTAGGCCGCTCTGCCACCTCGCCCGAGGCGGCTAGGCTACCGAAGTCGACTTTGAGGCCATGGAGGACTGATGACTGAACCGCAGCAGGCGGCCCACAACCACGACGAGCATGAGACGTCGTACCTCACCCACCGTCAGATCATGTCGGTGCTCGCCGGCCTGATGATGGGCATGTTCCTGTCTGCGCTGGACCAGACCATCGTGGCCACAGCGATCCGCACGATCGGGGACGACCTCAACGGCCTGTCGTTGCAGGCGTGGGTGACGACGGCCTACCTCATCACCGCCACCATCACCACGCCTCTCTACGGCAAACTCGGTGACATCTACGGACGCAAGAAGCTCTTCCTGTGGTCCATCGGCATCTTCGTGGTCGGTTCCGTGTTGTGCACCTTCGCCGACTCGATGTACCAACTCGCAGGGTTCCGGGCGGTGCAGGGCATCGGCGCGGGCGGCCTGTTCTCACTCGCGCTCGCCATCATCGGCGACATCGTCCCGCCGCGGGAGCGCGCGAAGTACCAAGGTGCGTTCCTCGCAGTGTTCGGCACGGCTAGCGTGCTCGGGCCGCTCGTCGGTGGCTTCTTCGCGGGCACGAGCAGCATCATCGGCGTCACAGGGTGGCGTTGGGTGTTCCTCGTTAACGTTCCCATCGGCATCATCGCGCTCATCGTCGTCAACGCGACCCTGCACGTCCCGCACCGCAGACTCGACCACGCCATCGACTGGTGGGGCGCGGTCACACTTGTCATTGGCCTGGTGCCGCTGCTCACCATCGCCGAGCAGGGCAGAGAGTGGGGCTGGCAGTCCTCCAAGGCTTTCTTGTGCTACGGGATCGGCCTCGTCGGAATCATCGCCTTCATCTTCGCGGAGCGGGCGATGAAGGAGGAGGCGCTGCTGCCGCTGCGCTTCTTCAGCAACCGCACGTTCACCCTCACGAACATCGTCGGTTTCATCATGGGTTCGGCGATGTTCGGCGGCCTGGCGGGGCTGCCGCTGTATCTGCAGATCGTGAAAGGCTCCACGCCGACGCGGGCCGGCCTGCTGCTCATCCCGTTGACCCTGGGCATCATGTCCGGGTCGATCATCAGTGGGCAGGTCATCTCCCGCACAGGCAAGTACAAGGTCTTCCCCATCGTCGGAGCCGGCACGCTCGTCGTGGCCCTGGCGGCGCTCTCGACGGTGAAGCCCGATACGTCCCTTGTGGCCACCTGCCTGCTCTCCGCGTTGTTCGGGTTCGGGTTGGGCAACCTGCTGCAGCCGACGGTGCTGGCGGTCCAGAACGCCGTCTCACCGCGCGACATCGGGGTCGCGACCTCCAGCGCGACTTTCTTCCGTCAGATGGGCGGCACGCTCGGCACGGCGGTGTTCCTGTCGGTGCTGTTCAATCAATGGGCTGCGCGCTCCGGGCAGGAGTTCAAAGCAGCCGCAAGCGACCCGAACAGCGCCTTCTCGCTGGCCACGCGCGACCCGCAGGTGCTTGCACAGCCTCAGAACAAGCAGTTCCTCGCCACGCTGCAGCAGATGCAGTCCGCCGGCGGCTCCAAGGCCGGCGCGTTCAACGACACGTCGTTCCTGCACGGTGTGGCAAGCGGGCTGACCTCGCCGCTGTTCAAGGCCTTCACCTTCGGCATGTCACACATCTTCCTGATCGCAGCCGCAGCGTCCGTGGTGTCGCTCGCGCTGCTGTTCTTCCTGCCCAACATCCCGTTGCGCGGCCGCGGTCCCGGAGACGGCGGGGCGGCCGCCGCCCACTGACCCGATGCCGCATCGCCTCCGCATCGCCGACGGGCGGCATGGGGCACGTCGTGGCAGCGGTTCAAACCCAGCCGAGCCCAGGCTGACTCGTAGCGCAAGCAGCCACGCAATGGCTGAACCGCTACGACCAGTGCCGCCACTTAGCGGCCCAAGAGCCCGCCAGCGCTGTCTTGTAGGCTTACGCGGGTTCCCGCTGCACCGTTCAGCCCGTTGCTGGGCGTTGTCGTGCGGGGGCGTGGAGAAGTCGCCTAGTCCGGTCTATGGCGCCCGCCTGCTAAGCGGGTTGAGGACCAAAATCCTCTCGAGGGTTCAAATCCCTCCTTCTCCGCCACGGGTGGGCGTTCATGCAAATGTGCGCTCGCTCGTGCTCGCGGATGCTCGAGCGCCTCGGGGAGCGGTTCAGTGGGCACCGGGTTCGCGAGATAGGGCCCTTTGAGCGTCGATGCCACTCGTACTGCAGCTGTCAACTTACCCAGATTGAAGCGGTTAGCGTACCCAGATTGAAGCGCCCAATCAGCCCGGAACGTAGACACCTGACGCTGGTCAAGCCGGTCCCGTCGACGCGTATTGTGGTGAGCCGCCGGGCCGGCGAAGTGACGGCGCAGTGGAGCAAGGCGAGGGAGAAGGCATGGACCTGATCACCCACTACATCGACGGCAAGCCCTGGGACGCGCCTGCCGGCCGCACAGGCCAGGTCTTCGACCCCGCTCGCGGGGTGCAGACCTCCGAGGTGGCCCTCGCTGACGCAGCCACAGTCGATGCGGCCGTCGCGGCGGCCGCTCGGGCATTCGAGTCCTGGCGGCACGTCTCCTTGGCCCAGCGCGCGAGTGTGATGTTCGCCTTCCGCGAGATCCTCAACGCGCGCAAGGAGGAACTCGCGGCGGCTATCACCGCCGAGCATGGCA
>JAGWWW010000085.1 GCA_018970205.1 Actinomycetales bacterium | reverse complement strand
CGCTCATCAAGACCGCGGTGAAGCACAACCTCGCCCTGAAGCGGAAGTGACTGCCCCGAGTCGCTGAGTCGTAGAAACGGCGATGGCGGTGGGTCGCGGAGTCCGCGCGGGCTCGAGAGCGGCGTGCACAAGAATCGATGACGGACGCGGCCCGTGGGACACCGACATCAAATCTGCGGCAGCAGCAGCCTCTGGCCGGGACCACGCGTCGGCTCGGATGTTTGAGCAGCTGAGTGCGAGTCGTACCGGTGGAGCTGAGGGGACTCGAACCCCTGACCCCCTGCATGCCATGCAGGTGCGCTACCAGCTGCGCCACAGCCCCGAAGGGAGCGCCAGCATAGCCGACCCGCGGTTGGGGGTTTCGGGTCAGGGAGGCACAAGGAGGTTGCCCTCCCTTCGTCCACTCGCGAAGGAACATGCACGTGCGTACCCGGCGCGGCGAGCAGGGGCAGCACCGCCGGACCGGCGTTGAGCGGCGCGCCATGCCTGTCGGCTGCCGCATCCCCGCGGGCTCAGGAATCGTCGCCGATGACCACATCGGGCAGTGAGGCGGCGTTGTGTTCGGTCAGCCGCCAGCGACCGGAGATGGTCTCCCCCGTAGTCGGGTCATCCGGTTCGGACAGCACCGACCAGGCGCAGTTCGCGAAGCCACCGAGCGCCGGCCAGTGCTCCTGCGGCAGGCCCATGAGCCGGGCCATGGCTACGCGCAGTGCCGCGCCGTGGGAGACGACGACCAATGTGGCGTTGCCGTTGTCCTGCGCGTTCAGGGCGTCGTCGATTGCCGCGCACACGCGCAGCGACACTTCGGCACGGGTCTCTCCCCCGCCTGCGCGCAACTCGGGCTCGTCCCGGTGCCAGGCGATCCACTCATCAGCGAACTGCTCGCGGACCTGAGCGTCCGTGAGCCCCTCCCATGCGCCGAGGTGTGTCTCGCGCAGGCGGGCGTCGTAGGTGGGGACGATGCCAGTGAGCTCGACCAGCGCGGCGGCGGTGTCGACAGCGCGAACCGAGTCGCTGCACACGATGGCCGTGGGGACCAGACCGGCGAGCACCCGTGCGGAGCGGCGCGCCTGCTCGAAGCCGACCTCGTCGAGGGGGACGTCAGCGTGCCCCTGGATGCGCCGCTCCTTGTTCCACGCAGTGCGGCCATGCCGCCATAGGACCAGCCGTCGCCCGGAGCTCACGAGGGCAGTCTTCCCTGCCGGTGGGGCTTTGGCAGGGTGATCCGGCGGTGATGTGGCACACGGGCTACGCCACAGGCGACGCGCGATGCAGCAGCGACGCGCTCAACCTGGCTGACGCGTCGACCCGAGCCCGGGCGCGGCTCAGGCGGATTCCGCCGGTGACGCTGCGGGTGCCTCGGGCAGGCCGAGGTCAATCGCCGGGCAGTCGCGCCACAGGCGCGGTAGTTGGTAGTAGTCGCGCTCCTCGGAGTGCTGAACATGCACGACGATGTCGCCGTAGTCAAGGAGTACCCAACGGCCCTCTTGCTCGCCCTCACGGCGCAGTGGGTCTACATCGATCTCATCGAGTTTGGCCTCGACAGCGTCGACGACGGCGCGCACCTGTCGGTCGTTGGCCGCCGAGCACACCAGGAAGATGTCAGTGATGCCGATGGTTTGGGAGACGTCCATGGCGACGATGTCGGTGGCGAG
>JAGWWW010000007.1 GCA_018970205.1 Actinomycetales bacterium | reverse complement strand
TGCAGGTGGTGGCGATGCCGATCAGATCATCGCCGATGTCATAGACGGTGTGATCACGCTGCTGGCAACCGAGCCGGTGCGGTGGCTGCCCGGCGCACGTGAACTCATCGCTCACCTGCACCAGCAGTCCGTGCCGCACGCCCTCGTGAGCGCCTCGCCGCGCCCGATCGTCGACGCCGTTCTCAGCGCGCTCGGCGACGCCGCCGGGTCGCTTCGCTTCAGCATCTCGGCAGACGATGTCACACAGACCAAGCCCGCACCCGACCCCTACCTTGAGGCGTCGCGCCGCTTCGGCTGCGACCCTGCTCGGCTGCTCGTGTTCGAAGATTCCCCGACGGGCACGACCTCAGCGGTCACGAGCGGGGCGTTCGTCATCGCGGTACCACATGTCGGCGGGGTGCATCCCCAGCCGCGGCTACGCGTTGTGAGCAGCCTGTTGGGCCTCGACGTGGATTCCCTTGCGACGAGCGTGCAGGAGATGGGCGGTGCCGCCCTCACGCAGGCCTGAGCCGGGGAACGCGTCAGGGAGCCTGGCGCGGCAGCGGCGGCGGCGTGCCGTCATGTGCCGGGCACAGCGACATGAAGTGGCACCACCTGCACAGGACAGACGGCCTCGGCCGGAAGTCTCCGGAGCGGTGCGCCCCCTTGATTGCATCCCACAGGGCGAGCACCCGCCGCTGAGTCGCCATGAGGTCGTCCTGAGTCGGGCGATCGGTGAGGGTCTGACCGTCGGAGAGGTACATCAGACGCAGCTCGCTCGGGATGACTCCAGTCTGCCGCCACACCACAAGCGCGTAGAAGCGCATCTGGAACATGGCTTTGTGCTCGTAGTCCTGGCTCGGCGCCCGCCCGGTCTTGTAGTCCACAATCACCACCCGGCCGTCGTCGTCCACGTCCATGCGGTCGACCAAGCCGCGTAGAACCAGGTCGTCCGCGACCTGGAACTCAACGGGGGACTCACGGTGGTGCGGTTCGACCCGGGCGGGGTCCTCCATCTGGAAATACTTGCCGACCAGACTCTGTGCCTCAGCGAGCCAACCAGCCTCGTCGGCCTCAGGCACGAGCGCCGCGTAGTCCGGGTTTTCAGCCAGGGTTGCCCAGGCGCCCGCGACCAGCGACTGTGCGTGGTCGAGTGTGCGCTTCTCGGATTCCGCGTCGAAGAGCCGCTCCAGCACCAAGTGCACCAGCGTGCCGCGCGCGGTCGCACGCGTCGGAGGCTCCGGGAGACGGTCGATGCTGCGGAATCGGTAGAGCAGCGGACACGTCGTGAAGTCTCCGGCGCGGCTTGGTGACAGCCGGCCGGGCATTCCGACCTGGGCGGGCGCCTGCCCCGGTGCCCCGTCGCCGTTGGCCGGCACCTGCTCCACGCGCCTACCGTACGCTCCCCGTCGTGACCACACCAACCGGCGCGCATCCGGAGCACCCGTTCACCGGCGGCCGGGGTCGCGGCCCGCTGCGGGCCGGCGAGCGAGTGCAGTTGACCGATCACAAGTCCCGACACCACACCATCACTCTCATCAGCGGTGAGCGGTTCCACACTCACCGCGGATGGATCGAGCACGACGACATCATCGGCTCGCCCGAGGGGAACGTCGTGCAGTCGACCGCGTCGATGCGCTACCTGGTGCTACGACCGCTGCTGCGCGATGTGGTGCTCTCGATGCCGCGGGGCGCGACCGTCATCTACCCCAAGGACAGCGCCGCACTGGTGTCGCTGCTCGACCTCACGCCGGGCGACGCGGTTCTCGAAGCAGGCGCAGGCTCCGGCGCGATGAGCATGTCCCTGCTGCGCGCGGTTGGCCCAACCGGGCGGGTTCACTCATTCGAGCGGCGTGAGGACTTCGCGCGAATCGCCGAGCGGAATGTGCGTACCTTCCTCGGCGGCTGCCCCAACTGGCGGCTCACCGTCGGTGACCTGAACGATGAGTACCCCGGCTGCGTCTACCCGTCCGGCGCGTTCGACGGCGTCGTTTACGACATGCTGGCACCGTGGGAGTGCGTGGCGACCGCGCACCACGCACTTCGCCCCGGCGGTGTGCTCGCGGTGTACATCGCCACCACCACCCAGATGTCCCGCACCGTGGAGTGCCTGCGCGACAGCGGCCAGTGGACGGAGCCCGAGGCTAGCGAGTTGATGCTGCGCACATGGCACCTCGAGGGCCTCGCAGTGCGCCCGAACCACCGCATGAACGGGCACACGGGCTTCCTCGTGACCACCCGCCGCATGGCCGACGGGGTGACTCCCGTGCGCAAGCAGACCCGCCCGGCCAAGGGCGCCTACTCCGACACGGAGCAGTCGGCTCCCGATGCCGGTTGAGCGGCGGCGGTACGGTGCCCCAATGATTCGGACCTCCACCGCACTCATCGCGCTCGCAGTCCTGCTCGCAGGCTGCGGAAACGACGATGCCGCCTCGAGCGCCTACAAGTCCAGCGACTCTCCCAGCATGAGCTTGAGCGACGGAAATTCGACCAACCTGTCGCAGTCCAGCCCGGCCGGGGCCAGCCCTTCGGCGTCGAAGTCAACCCCCGCACCTGCCAAACCCCAAGGAGGCAGGATGGATGCGTCCGCATTCGCGAAAGTGACCGGCGCCTGCTCAGCCGAGCCGCAACTCACCGTCAAGGTCGGCGCCAGCCCAGCGACCGCACTGGTGACCGACGACATCTGTCCCGGCAGCGGCGCGGTGGTCGCCCCCGGCGCCACCGTCACTGCCCACTACACCGGCATTGGTCTGGCCACGGGCAAGCAGTTCGACTCCTCGTGGGCACGGGGCAAGCCGATTCAGTTCCCGCTGACCGGCGTTATCCAAGGCTGGGCGCAGGGCGTTCCGGGAATGCGCGTCGGCGGCCGCCGGTTGTTGGTGGTGCCCGGTGACATGGCGTACGGGCCCAACCCGCCGACGCCGGACATCCAGCCCAACGAGACGCTGGTATTCGTCGTCGACATCGTCTCCAGCCCCTGAGGGCTCCGTCGGATGAGGTGAGCCGCATGAGTGCACAGACAACGGCCGAGGACAAGGCAGTGCGGCTGTTCACCTTGCTCGTGCTGCTCAGCGCCGGGCGCCGCCCGAAGACGCGGGCGGAAGTCTTCGAGCGGATGACCGCGTTCTACCCTCCCGGCCGCGAGGCCCGGGAGCGGATGTTCGAGCGCGATAAAGACGACCTTCGCAACATCGGCGTCGTGATCGAGGCGATCGAGGACGTCGAGAACGAGGAGCTCATCGGGTACCGGGTGAACTACCAGCAGACGCAGGAACGCGGGATCTCGTTCACCCCGGAGGAATCACTCGCGGTGAGCCTCGCTGCGCGCCTGTGGGAAGGCACGCGCGCAGCCGCCTCGGTCGAGCATGCGGCGCTGCAGGTGGATGCCATCGGTGGGGGACCCGTCGAGACCTGGCTGGAGCAGGCGCTGCGCTTCACCCCCATGCCTGAGCCCGTGGAGCTCTTGACTGAAGCGATGCGCAGCCGCAGCCGCGTGGAGTTCTCCTACCTGAAACCGGCTGACGCGACGCCTGCTCGACGCGAGATTGAGCCGTGGAGCGTCACAGCGCTGGCTGGGCGCTGGTACCTGCTCGGGCTCGACACCGCCGCTGCGGCGGGGAAAACTTTCCGACTTGACAGGATCGTCGGCCCAGTGACCGTGGCATCAGCACCAGGTGCGTATTCACCGCCGCCGAATGTCGATGTCGCCGCCATGCTGCAGGGCCCCGGCGACGCCGTGGAAACGCCGATCGTGCTCGTGCGGCGGGGCACCTGCCACCGACTGCGTCAGGACAGCGTCGCCATCGAGCAGGTTGACGCGCAGTGGGACAGGTGCACGCTGCCGGCCCGGAACGAGCAGCGGCTAGCCCGCCTGATCGCTGGGTACGGCGCCGATGCGAAAGTGGCGGAACCAGTCACGCTGCGCGCACAGGTACGGTCCATCTTGGAGGCGGCGTCAGGCGGACAGCATGCCCACTGAATCCGCCGTCGCCCGAGTCCAGCGGTTCCTCGTCCTTCTGCCGTGGCTGAAAGCCCACCCGGGCGTGACCATCAAGGAAGCAGCCGCGCATTTCGGCATCACGACCTCGCAACTGGTCCAAGACCTTCGTGACCTCGGGTCGACCGAACTGCCGGGGATGCACCCGGGGGAGAGCATCAACATCGAGTTCTGGTCAACGGACTCGGCGGAAGATGACACCGACGTCCATGTCGATGACGACTGCACCATCGTGGTCATAGAAAGCTTGCAGTTCGACCGGCCCACGCGGATCGCAGCCGCGGAGGCGGCGCGCTTGGTCTTGGCGCTCGATGTGCTCGAGACGATGGTCGGCTCAGGCTTCACGGCCATCCCCACTGCCCGGGCGAAACTCACCACCATCGGTCCAGGCGAGACCGTGCCCGGGCAATTCCTCCCGCGGGGTAAAGCGCCGTCACGCTCTGCCGTCGTCGCCACAGTGATGCAGTCACTGGCCACCGGACACTGCCTGACGATCGACTACCTCCCCGACGGTCGCGACGAGGTGAGCACGCGCATCATCGAGCCCCTGGAACTCATCGTCGAGGCCGGCGGCCTGGAGCGGGTCGACGCCTGGTGTCGACGAGCCGAAGAGGTCCGCTCCTTCCGGGTCGACCGCATCCTGCGCGCTGATCTCAGCGATGAGGAGCCGCGCCGTCCCGACGTGCTCGACCGTGCAGGTGCTCTCCAAGACTCCGCTGCACTCCGGGTGCATGTCACCGGACCCGCGAGTTCGGCGTGGGCGATTGACGGGCTGCCCGGGTGCGTGGTGCAGTCACCGGCCGGCGCCCCCATCATCGCCAGCTTCCCCGCCGGCAGCATGGAGTGGGCGGTGCGGTGGGCGTTGTCGCACGCAGACGTGCTGACGGTCACCGGCCCCGAGGATCTCGTTGCCCACATCAGATCACGAGCCCGCGATGCACTCGAGTCGTGACAGCCATTCGGGGGAGCCGAGGAGTCCGGGGTCCTTCTCCGGGGGCGTACAGTTCGCCGTGACTCGCGGGCGCACCAGCCGCCTCTACCCCCCCCGGAGACGAGATGACAGTCATCAAAGTGACCTGCCCGCGCTGCGGCGACCTCGACCTGATGGTCTGGCAGCTTCTGGGGCGGCGCCAAGAGACTGCGGCCTATTACGAGTTCACCTGCACTTCCTGCGAGGAAGATGTGCTGCGTCCGACCGACCATGTCACCATCGACCGCCTCGCGGCAGCGGGGGTGAGGGTGGTGGCCGACCTCGGCCCCCTGACCCCGGACTTCCTCGCCGCCGCCACTCGATACCTCAAGGAAAACGACTGCCTCGTCGCAGACGCACTGACACTGGACTCCTGAACCTGCGTAGCGGCCACCCCCGGCCGTAGAAAGCGAGGCGACACATGCGTTCATTAGGCGGACCCGAGATCCTCCTGCTGCTGGCAGCGATCCTGCTCCTGTTCGGAGCGAAACGGCTTCCGGATGCGGCCCGCGGTCTGGGTCGCTCCCTGCGCATCCTCAAAGCCGAGACCCGGGGCATGACCGACGAGCCCCGCGACGAAGCCAAGGGCGCAGTTCCGGAGGACGGCCCGCGTCAACCCTGACGCCCGTCCACATTCAGCGCCAAGCCAGATGAGCCTGAGGAGCAAGTCCCGCGAACGCCGGCGGGACAAGCACGCCGCCATGCCCGTGATGGAGCACCTCCGGGAGATCCGGCGGCGGCTTGCGTGGTCAACGGCAGCGGTGGTCGTCGGCGCGGTCGGCGCGTGGGTGGTGTACGCGGACCTGTTCACATTGTTGCGGGAACCGCTGACGACGGCGTTGCACCGTGCCGATCGCGCAGACGTCTTGCTGGCGATGGCAGGCGTTGCGGAGCCGTTCACGCTGCAGTTGCAGGTCTGCGCCATGGCTGGCTTGGTTGTCGCGTCCCCCGTGTGGCTGTTCCACACCTGGCGGTTCATCGCGCCGGGTTTGAATCTCCGGGAGCGCCGACGGGTGTGGGGATTCCTCGCGGCCGCGGTGCCGCTCTTCCTCGGCGGACTGCTCATCGCGTACCGCGTCATGCCGCAGGCTTTGAGCCTGCTCATCGGGTTCACCCCTGCCGGGGTCTCCAACATCATCCCGGTCGCGACCTACATCTCGTTCATCTGCCGCATGCTCCTCGTCTTCGGCTGCGCCTTCCTGCTGCCGGTGTTCATCGTCGGCCTCAATGCTGCCGGCGTCGTCTCCGCGCGCACCCTGGCCGGCTGGTGGCGGCAACTGCTCATCGGCGTGCTCCTGTTCGCCGCGGTCGCGACGCCCACCGGCGACCCGATCAACATGCTGGTTCTGGCTGTGCCGATGCTGACGGTCTCATTCTTAGCCATCGGCATTTGCGCGCTCGTCGACCGACGCCGCCGCACGCAGCAGCCGCAGTGGGCTGACGATGAAACCTCACCGCTGCCCGGCTCATAGGCTGACGCCATGTCCACGCCCGCTGAGCGCTACGCGGCGGCGCGACAGCGACAGGCGGATGCGGGCGGCGGGCTGCGCGACTTCGCAGACGGCTTGCCCTACAC
Organism: Actinomycetales bacterium; assembly: GCA_018970205.1. Lineage (GTDB taxonomy): Bacteria > Actinomycetota > Actinomycetes > S36-B12 > UBA5976 > RFTO01. Next base: position 42,646 of record JAGWWW010000007.1, on the reverse strand, counting down.
CCTCGACGACTTCCAGGTCCGCGCTTGCCGTGCGCTGCTGCGCGGCGCCGGCGTCCTCGTGGCCGCACCGACGGGGAGCGGGAAGACCGTGGTCGGGGAGTTCGCCGCCTACCTCGCGCTGCGCCGGGGCGGCCGTGCGTTCTACACAACTCCGATCAAGGCGCTGAGCAACCAGAAGTTCCGGGAGTTCCAAGAGGCCTTCGGCGCGCACAGCGTCGGGCTGCTGACCGGGGACACCAGCGTGAACCCCGACGCCCAGGTGGTGGTGATGACCACCGAGGTTCTCCGCAACATGGTCTACGCCGACCCCGCGGGCCTCGCGGCGCTGCACGTGGTCGTGATGGACGAGGTGCACTACCTCGCCGACCGCACTCGAGGCTCGGTGTGGGAGGAGGTGATCATCCACCTGCCTGCTGAGGTGAAGGTGGTGGCGCTGTCAGCCACCGTGAGCAACGCCGAGGAGTTCGGCCGCTGGCTCGGGCAGACCCGCGGAGACGTCGAGGTGGTCGTCGAGGAGCACCGGCCGGTCCCACTCGATCAGCACGTCTTCATCGACGGCCGCGTGCAGCCGCTCTTCTCCACCGGCACCGCCATCAGCGCCGAGGTGGTCGCCACTGCCCGCCGGCTCAATCGGCCCGTCGCCCCCCGCCAGCGTGCACACCGGCCAAGCCGCATCGATGTGGTCGAGGAGCTTGAGGGCCTGCGGATGCTCCCGGCGGTGTATTTCATCTTCTCGCGCGCAGGTTGCGACGCGGCGTTGGAGCAGTGCCGGGCGGCCGCAGTGAGGCTGACGAGCCACGAAGAGCGCCTCATCATCCGCGGCATCGTCGATGACATGTGTGCGGCGCTGCCCGACGCAGACCTAGGCGTGCTCGGCTGGCACGACTGGCGGGAGTCGTTGCAAGCCGGCGTCGCCGCGCACCACGCCGGACTGGTGCCGCTGTTCAAGGAGGTCGTCGAGCGACTGTTCCAGGAAGGGCTCATCAAGGTGGTGTTCGCCACCGAGACCCTTGCCCTGGGCATCAACATGCCGGCCCGCAGCGTCGTCATCGAACGCCTCACGAAGTGGAACGGCAGCGCGCACGTGGCGCTGTCGGCGGGGGAGTACACGCAACTCACAGGCCGCGCCGGCCGCCGCGGACTTGATGAGCTCGGGAACGCCGTCGTGGTCTGGGAGCCCTCGCTGGACCTCGGTCACCTCGGCGGACTCGCGTCAACCCGCACCTACCCTCTGGCCAGCAGTTTCCGCCCGACGTACAACATGGCCGTGAACCTGCTCCTGCGCCACGGGCCGGACCTCGCCGTGGAGTTGCTCGAGCGGTCATTCGCCCAGTTCCAGGTCGATGCGCGCCTCGCAGGTCTCAGCGAGCAGTCCCAACGACTGGCTCGGGCTGCGGCGGAGCACACCGAGGCCATCACCTGCCACCTCGGCGACTTCTCCGAGTACTTCGGCCTGCGTGCCGAACTAGGGGCAGCGGAGCGCGCCGCGTCGGGTCGCCGCAGCGAGGCGATGCGGGCCGAGGTCGATGAGGGCCTTCGACGGCTTCACCGGGGAGACGTGATCATGGTCAGCCGCGGGCGGCGCAGCGGGTTCGCAGTGGTCGTGCAGACCGACGCCGGGCGCGTTGATGACGCCGCCCGGCCGCTGGTCCTGGGCGTGGACAGGGTGCTGCGCCGGGTCTCGTGGATCGATGTCGATGCACCGGTGTCAGTTCTCACCCGGGTCCGCATCCCGGGCGCCTTCAGCGTGCGTAGCGCATCCGCGCGCAAACAGCTCGCCGGACTGCTCAAGGATGCGACATCGCAGATCCGGGCAGGCGAGACCGCCCGGCCCCGGGCGGTCGATGCGGACGCCGGGATTTCCGACCTGCGCGCCAGATTGCGCGCACACCCGTGCCACGGCTGCCACGACCGGGAGGCGCACGCCCGCGCCGCCGAGTTGCGCAACCGGGCGTTGCGGGAGTCAGCGCAGATGCGCACCCGGGTCGATGCGCGCGCAGGCTCGCTCGGCCGGCAGTTCCAACGTGTGTGCGCGGTTCTGGCTGACCTCGGATACCTCACACGCGACCCGTCGCTTGAGGTGACCGATGCCGGCCGCGTCCTGGCGCGGGTGTATGCAGACCTTGACCTGCTGACCACCGAAGTCATCCGGGCCGGGCTGCTCGATGACCTCAACCCCGATGACTTGGCTGCCGCCGCCGCGTTCTGCGTGTACGAGGGGCGCACCGACGAGGCCAGAGTCGACCAGCCTCTGAAGTCGGCTTCCCTGCGCCGGGTGCTCCCGGAGATCTACCGGTTGTGGAGCCACATCGTCGATGTGGAGGCCGACCACGGTGTCAGCACGCAGCGCCCTCTGGACGCGGGCCTCGTGCGAGCCGCGTCGGTCTGGTCGGCCGGGGGCACCTTGGCGGAGGCGTTGAAGGCGGCCAACCTGCCGCCGGGGGACTTCGTGCGCTGGATGAAGCAAGTCATCGACTGGCTCGCGGGCGTGCAGTCCGCGGTCCCTGCGGCCAGCCCGCTCGCCCTCGCCGCCCGCGAGGCCACTGAGCGGGTGAACCGGGGTTTGGTGTCGATGGGCCCAGCCGGGTGAAGCCTCAGGTCAGCACCGCCATCGCCGCGCGGGTGCGTGGCCGGGGGCGCAGACAGCCTCGTGAAGGCGAGCACTACCCTTCGCAGGTTGCCTGTGAGGCGACAACGGGCTGTAGCGCAGCTTGGTAGCGCACTTGACTGGGGGTCAAGGGGTCGTGGGTTCAAATCCCGCCAGCCCGACGATGGTGCATTGGTGACTCGACGCAAGGGTGACCTGCTGCATCACGCGCGGTACCCTTTCCCCCGGTCGACCCGGCCCCCGCACACGGATTGGAAGACGACATGACCCGAATCACCCGCGTTGGCGCCCTGCTCGCGGCCCTGGCTCTGACCGGCGGCGCGCTCACCGGCTGCGCCTCGAAGAACAACGCCACCGCCAACCCGTCGGCCTCGGCCTCGGCGTCTGCTTCAGCGGCGACGGTTGACCCAGGCCTGCTCAAGCCGACCCTGGCCCAGTGGATCCGCTACAGCGGCTCGCTGCAGTACCTGCGCGACTCGAACAGCACCCTGCTGGCGATGCAGAAGACCGCGGCCATCAAGATCACCGACAGCAAGACTTTGGCGTCTTATGTCACGCAGATGAAGGCGTCCGGCACTGCCGCGACCCTCATCGGCCAGGGCCTGGTCTCCCTGAAGTCCCCCGATGCCGCCATGACCGCGAACCTGAACGCACTCGGCACCAGCCTGGTGACCCTGGGCCAGGCCGCCCGTGGACTCGACGCTGTGAAGATCGCGACCGCCGGCGCCGCCGGCGCGAACACGATCAAGTCGGTGCTCACCCTCATGGGTGACGCGGTCACCAAGACCAAGGCCGTCGCCACCTACGCGTCCGCACACTCCAAGGACCCGATCACATTCTGAGCCAGCCGCAAGAAAGCGTGAGGGCGCGGGCCCTGACGGTGCCTAATGCACTGTCGGGCCTGCGCCTTCTGCTTGTGCCGATCATCGCGTTCCTCATCGGCCGCGGCGGCCATGACGCGCTCGCGGTGTGCCTCTTGATGATCGCCGCGGTGACCGACTGGCTCGACGGCAGGATCGCCCGCAGGCTCAACCAGGTGACGCCGCTGGGAACCCTGCTCGACCCGTTGGCTGACCGACTGGCCATCGTCTGCGTCGCTGTCGCCCTAGGAGCCCGGGGGATTGTCCCGATGGCGCTGGTGGGCACGGTCGCGCTGCGGGACGTTCTCCTTCTGGCGATGCTGCCCCGCTTGCGCAAGCACGGTAGGTGGGCGCTGCCGGTGACGTACCTCGGCAAATGCGCCACTTTCGCGCTCCTCACGGGTTTGCCGCTGGCGTACCTAGCCGAGGCTGTCGACTCGGCCGCAACCGCGGTCGCATCGGTGATCGTGCTGTGGCTGGGCGCGGCGGCATATTGGCTGGCAGGCGTGGACTACGTGCGTAGCGTCCTGCGCATACAGGATCTGGCGGGCTGACGATGCAGCCGGCGAAGCCCCACTGGAACCTCCTGTCGCAACTGACCGAGGAGGCGTACGCCAGCGACTACCCGCCGGCGGCGCAGCGGGCGCGCATCTCTGGGCGCTGGTGGGTGTCATCCGTCGCAGTGGCCGCCCTGGTCACGCTGCTCATCACTGCCTCACTCACCTCGGCGCGCCTGCTCGCCCCGCAACAGCGTGCACAACAGGCGAGCCTGGTCGCGCGCGTGGAGGCGCTGCGAGCAGACGTCGTGCGCACCGCCGGCGAGAACCGACGCACGACCGTTGAGTTGGCGGCACTTGCACGTGACCAGCTCGCAGAGTCGTCGCAGGGACGACAGCTCCTGCGCAGCCTGCGCATCGCTGAAGCCGCAGCCGGGGCAAGCGCCGTAGCCGGCCCGGGCGTCTGCCTGACTGTGCGACGCAAACCCGGTGTCACGCCTGCGTTCACCGACCGGGACTTGCAGCAACTCATCAACCGGGTGTGGCTGCAAGGCGCCGCGGCTGTGGCGGTGAACGGCATCCGTCTGACGTCGACGACGGCCGTGCGTACGGCCGGCGATGCGATCCTCGTGGCATACCGGCCCATCAACTGGCCCTACCGGGTGTGCGCGGTCTCAGCGGACCCTCCGGGACGGCAGTTGACGACCACGACATTCGAGTCACTGCTGCGCCGGCTGGATCGTGAGCATGCCGTAGAGTCCCAAGCAGAGTCCCTGAGAGTCGCGGCCCCGGCCGCCCGAGTCAACGACTGAGGTGCATGCATGATCCCGGTCCTGGGCCTCGTCGCCGGCGTGCTCCTCGGCGTGCTCCTTAAGCCAGACATCCCTTTGTGGATGCAGCCCTATCTCCCGATAGCAGTGGTCGCCGCACTCGACGCAGTCCTCGGTGCATTGCGCGCGCTCTTCGACGGCGCCTTCAGTGACCGCGTCTTCGTCATCTCTTTCGCATCCAATGTCACCATCGCCGGGCTGCTCGTCTTCCTTGGTGACAGCCTCGGCGTCGGCTCGCAGATCTCCACCGGGATCGTCATCATCCTGACTTTGCGCATCTTCTCCAACGTGGCCGCCATCCGGCGCCACTTCTTCAAGGCATGATCAGCGCGCGGCGGCGGCTGCTGCGCATCCGCCTGTTGCTGCTGTGGCGGCCGGCACTGACCCGGCGCCAGATACTCGCCGCCGGTGCCGCGGTCCTGCTCGGTTTCGGGTCGGTTGCCAGTTGGCGGGCCGCTCACAGCGACATGGCGCTCGCCGCAGCGCGTCCCGACCAGTTGCTCACCCTGCTGGACTCGCTCAACTCCCGCTCACAGCGGCTACAAGCAGAACAGCGACAACTCGCGGTGACACGCCAGCGTCTGGAGTCCGGCTCGAATGCGGCGGCGATCACGGAGGCCCGCAGGCGCCTACAGGTGTTGAGCGTGCTCGCCGGCACGGTGCAGGCCACCGGACCTGGTGTCACCATCGTCATCTCCGACCCCGACCGGATCATCCCCTCATCAGTGCTGCTCGACACGGTCCAGGAACTGCGCGACGCAGGCGCCGAAGCGATCCAAATCGGCAAAGTCCGCGTGGTGGCGAACACCTGGTTCGCGGACATCGCATCCGGGGGAGTGCGCGTGTCGGGCACCCCGATGCAACCTCCCTACACGATCGCGGCCGTCGGCGACGGCGCAACCATGAAGACCGCGCTCGGCATCCCCGGCGGCATCATCGACTCTGTCACGGCAGCGGGCGGGTCGGTCCGGGTGGCCGCCGGCCGCTCGGTCACGGTGAGCGCGGTGGCCCCCGCCCGCTGAGCACTCGCGCCCTAGCCTGTGCAAGGCTGAGGCTCGCCACAACCCGACCGGCTCCAGGCCGCGGGAAGACGACCAGGAAGGGACGAGCCGATGTCCTCAATCCCAGCAGACTTGCACTACACCGCCGAGCACGAGTGGCTCTCGCTGTCCGCGGACGGCGTCGCCCGCATCGGGATCACCGACCACGCCCAGGAAGCCCTCGGCGACATCGTCTTCCTCACCCTGCCCTCTGTGGGTGCCACCCTCGCGGCCGGTCAGGCCTGCGGCGAGGTCGAGTCGACCAAGAGCGTCAGCGACATCTACGCCCCAGTCTCGGGCGAGGTCGTAGCGCGCAATGAGTCAGCCGAGACCGCACCCGAGACGCTCAATGCCGACCCCTACGGTGCGGGCTGGCTGTTCGAAGTGCGTCTGACCGACGCCTCCGAAGTCGCGTCCCTGCTCGACGCGGCCGGCTACGCCGCCCTCCTCGGGCAGTGACAGCGGCAGTCGCGGCCCCCTGTCAGAACCTCAACCTCAGGTCTAGAGTTGCGCCCAGAGGAGGGTTGCGATGACTGAGCAGGTATGCCCCGTGTGCGGGGCAGATGTCGCCGAACACGCCCGCTTCTGCCACGCCTGCGGGGCGCGCACTCATGCGGCCGACGACACCTCGACTATCCCCGTGACATTGCCTGTCAGCGCAGCGGACGCGCCCGCAGCCCAGCCCGGAACCCTGCCGGACGCTGAGGCACTACCAAGAGGCGTCATGGCTCTGGTAGTAGAGCGTGGGCCGGACACCGGCACCCGGTTCCTGCTCGCCGGAGGCGAGCGATTCGCCATCGGTCGCGAACACTCCTCCGATGTCTTCCTCGACGACGTCACCGTCTCGCGCAAGCACGCGACCGTCACCTTGGACAGCGGCGCGTGGCACCTGCGCGACGAGGGCAGCCTCAATGGGACCTACATCAACGGCCGGCGCTGCACCGAGTCCGCGCTCGCAGCGGGCGACCGCGTCACTGTGGGCAAGTTCCACTTCATCGTGCAGCTGGGCCCGGCGTCGTGAAGGCCGCACGCCTCGAGGGCCTGCTCGGTATCGGCGAGGTCCTCGACGCCCTGCGTGATGAGTTCCCCGACATCTCCGTGTCCAAAGTGCGGTTCCTGGAGTCAGAGCATCTCATCACGCCGGTGCGCACACCCGGGGGCTATCGCAAGTTCTCCCAGTCAGACCTCGAGCGGCTGCGCTACATTCTGCGCGCCCAACGGGACCGCTACCTGCCGCTGCGCGTCATCCGCGAGGAGCTCGACGCGATCGACCGCGGCTTGCAGCCGACGACGACGGGGGAGGCGGCGGTCCGGGTGCCGCGCGCATTGGTGCTCGCGCCGGGCGTCGGCGACGACGATGGCGACTCCGGCGCGGGATTACGTGTCACGCGCGAAGAACTCCTGCGGGACACCGGGATCGAGGAGCCGCTGCTACGAACCATCGAGCAGTACGGGCTCGTCGAGGCCGATGCCGACGGCTTTTTCGACGTCCACGCCCTGCGCATCTGTCACTGCGCGCAGGAACTGACCTCGTTCGGAATCGAGCCGAGGCACCTGCGCCAGTTCAAGGTCGCCGCCGACCGTGAGGTCGGCCTGGTGTCGGCCGCAGTCACACCGTATCTGCGGCGCCCCGGCTCCGATAGCCGGTCGCGCGCACAGGACATGGCGCGCGAGGTGGCCGCGCTGGTGCTGCGCTTGCACTCCTCTGTGCTGCAGTCAGGGCTGCGCGAGACCATCGACGGCTGACCTCTGAACTGACCGGGGGCGGGCCCACGCAGCGCAGGCTTTTTGCGCGTACCCTCAGAGCATGCTTCCGGTCGACGTGATGGGCGTGCGCCTGCAACTTCCCGACAACGCCCCCGTGGTTCTGCTCAAGGAGCGCGAGGGCGACAGGGTGCTGCCGATCTGGATCGGTGCCGCCGAGGCCGCCGCCATCGCCTTCGGGCTCGAGGGCCAACGCCCGGAACGTCCGCTCACGCACGACCTGCTGCTCGACGTGATCGCCAGCGGCGGCGCCGAACTCGAGCGGGTCGAGATCACAGCGATGGTCGAGCATGTCTTCCTCGCCGACCTAGTCCTCAGTGACGGCCGCCGGGTCACGGCACGGCCGTCCGATGCCGTCGCGCTCGCCGTCCGGGTCGGCTGCCCCGTGCACGTGGCACCGGCGGTCATGGACGACGCCGCGATCGTGGCATCTGAGGAAGACCAGGATGAGGAAACAGCTGATGTGGACCTCGAGCAGTTCCGGGCGTTCCTGGACACCGTGTCCCCGGAGGACTTCGGGCAGTCTGAGTCGTAGACCGGGGCGGTAGGCGCCCGACAGCGCACCAACCCTGACGATTCCACTAACTCTCAAGTTGAGGTTTAGTCTGCGTGTCGGGGGCAGCCTGCACGCTTAGACGTGGGTTCGGGTTTAGCCTTAGCCTCGTTCCCGGGATTCATATGCAGGTGAACCCGGTTCGGTCAAGTCGCCAGGAGGCGGTCAGATGTCACGCGGTACTGACGACACCACTGAGCAGTCGGGGGCTACCGGCCACGACGCGCTAGGCATCGTGCAGGGGACCTTGTTCGGCAACGGCACCGCGCACACCCTCGACGACTCCGAGGTCGGGTACCAGGCCCGCGTCGCGATGACCGCTGCGGGCATCACCTACCGCCAACTCGATTATTGGGCGCGCACCGGCCTGGTCGAGCCGACTGTCCGGGACGCCGCCGGCTCAGGCAACCAGCGGCTGTACTCCTTCCGCGACATGCTGCTTCTGAAGGTCGTCAAGCGGCTCCTTGATGCGGGTGTCTCCTTGCAGAACATCCGCGCGGCCACGGCGTACCTGCGCCAGCGCTCCGCGGAGACGCTCGCAGACATCACGCTCATGAGCGACGGCGCGAGCGTCTACGAGTGCACGAACAACGATGAAGTCATCGACCTCGTCCGGCAGGGTCAAGGTGTGTTCGGGATCGCGGTCGGACAGGTCTGGCGGGAGTTGGCCGGCTCGCTCACGACGTTGCCCACCGCAACCGCGCAGAGCGCGCAGGCCCCTGCGGACGAGCTCGCAGCGCGCCGCGCCCGCCGCATCTCCTAAGCCACCGCGAGGGCGCTTCCCGCGCCGAGCGAAGGCAGACCCGTGCGTCTAGGGTTGAACCATGGCCGGCTCGGATTTCGCACACCGTCACATCGGACCCACAGACCCCGACACTGAGCACATGCTGCGGCATATCGGTGTCAGCAGCGTCGCCGAGCTCCTCGAGCAGACCGTTCCCGCCGCCATCCACATCCGCGAACGCCTCAACCTTCCTGAGCCCGCGAGCGAGCATGACGCCGCCGCCGAGCTCGCGCAGTTGGCACGTCTGAACACTCGCTCCACGTCGATGCTCGGCCTCGGCTACCACCCGAACCTGACGCCGCCGGTGATCTTGCGCAACATCCTCGAGAACCCGGCCTGGTACACCGCCTACACGCCCTATCAGCCGGAGATCTCCCAGGGCCGCCTGACTGCGCTGCTGAACTTCCAGACGATGATCGAGGACCTCACCGGGCTACCGATTGCCGGTGCCAGCCTGCTCGACGAGCCGACCGCGGCGGCAGAGGCGATGACACTCTCGCGCCGCGCGGGCAGCCACCAGTCACACGTGTACGCGGTGGACGTCAACACACATCCGCAGACGCTGGCGGTCTTGCAGGTGCGCGCGCTGCCGCTGGGCATCACTGTGGCGAGCGTCGACTTCGCCGACCCGATGTGGCGAGACCAATTGCCCGAGTGCTTCGGAGTCCTCGTGTCGTACCCAGGCTCTGACGGCGCGGTGCGCGATGTCCAACCCATCATCGACGCAGCGCACGAGGCCGGAGCGATGGTCGCCGTCACGACGGACCTGCTTGCGCTGTGCCTGCTGACATCACCGGGCTCGCTCGGTGCCGACATCGTTGTCGGGTCGGCGCAACGGTTCGGGGTGCCTATGGGATTCGGCGGCCCGCACGCCGGCTTCATGAGCGTGCGTTCCGGGCTGGAGCGCATGATGCCCGGTCGTCTCGTCGGGGTGAGCGTGGATGCCGACGGCGCGCCCGCCCTGCGGCTGGCACTGCAGACCCGCGAGCAGCACATCCGGCGGGAGAAAGCCACCTCGAACATCTGCACCGCGCAGGTCCTGCTTGCGGTGATGGCGGGCATGTACGCCGCGTGGCACGGGCCGCAGGGCCTGACAGACATCGCGCGGCGAGTGCACGAACACGCCGCCGATCTGGCCTCACGGTTGCGGGCCGGGGCAGTGGCGATAGCCCACACCTCGTTCTTCGACACCGTCACGGCAGTCGTGCCCGGCCGGGCAACCGACTGCGTCGCGCGCTGCGCCGAGGCCGGCATCCTCATCCGCGAACTTGACGCTGACCGCGTCAGCGTCTCGTGCAATGAGCTGACCACTGGCTCCGACGTCGCCGCTGCCGCGGAGGCGATCATCGCCGTGGCCGGCAGCGCCTCCTCGACAGACACCGCGATACTCGGCATCAGCGCGGCGGTCCTGCGACAGGACCCGATCCTCGCGCACCCGGTCTTCTCGTCCTACCGAAGTGAGACCGAGATGCTGCGCTACCTGCGCCGCCTGGCCGACCAGGACATCGCCCTAGACAGATCGATGATCCCGCTCGGCTCGTGCACGATGAAACTCAACGCCACCAGCGAGATGCAGCCGGTCACAGACCCGCAGTGGGCTGATATCCACCCCTTCGCGCCGGCCGGCCACACTGAGGGCTACACCACCATGATCAGCCAACTCGAGCAATGGCTGTGCGAGGTCACCGGATACGACGCTGTGAGCGTGCAGCCCAACGCCGGCTCACAGGGGGAGTTCGCCGGCCTGCTCGCCATCGCGGCTTACCACCGCAGCCGCGGCGACCTCGAGCGTGACGTCTGCCTCATCCCGTCCAGTGCCCACGGCACCAACGCCGCGAGCGCCGTCATGGCCGGTATGCGAGTGGTCGTCGTCGGCTGCGACGAGCGCGGCAATGTCGATGTGGAGGACCTCGCAGCCAAGGTGGCGGCCAACGCCGGCCGAGTTGCCGCGCTGATGATCACCTACCCCTCGACACACGGCGTGTTCGAGTCGGCCGTGAGCGACATCTGCGCGATGGTGCACGACGCCGGCGGCCAGGTCTACGTCGACGGCGCCAACCTCAACGCCCTCGTCGGGCTGGCGAAGCCGGGCAAGTTCGGTGCGGACGTGTCGCACCTGAACCTGCACAAGACCTTCTGCATCCCGCACGGCGGCGGCGGCCCGGGAGTCGGTCCGGTCGCGGTACGCGCGCACCTCGCGCCGTTCTTGCCCAGCCACCCGCTGCGCGCCGACGCCGGACCGGTCAGCCGCGGCTTCGACGGCGACGGGGTCGGCCCGATCAGCGGGGCCCCCTGGGGATCGGCCGGAATCCTGCCGATCCCGTGGATGTACATCCGCATGATGGGCGCACAGGGCTTGCTCGACGCGACGTCCATCGCGATCGTCAGCGCCAACTACATCGCGGCGCGCCTGCGCGAGCACTACCCCGTGCTGTACACGGGGGCATCGGGCTTCGTGGCCCACGAGTGCATCCTCGATCTTCGTGAGATCACCAAGTCCACCGGCGTCACGGTCGACGATGTGGCGAAACGACTCATGGACTACGGCTTCCACGCCCCAACGATGTCCTTCCCGGTGGCGGGAACACTGATGGTCGAGCCCACGGAGAGTGAGCCGCTGGCCGAACTGGACCGTTTCTGCGACGCGATGATCGCCATCCGCGGCGAGATCGACGCAGTCGCCGCAGGCGTCTGGCCCGTTGACAACAGCCCCTTGCGCAACGCGCCGCACACTGCTGTCGCGATCGCGGGGGAGTGGGACAAGCCCTACGACCGGATGACCGCCGCATTCCCGCCCGGGGTCAGCCCGACAGGCAAGTACTGGCCGCCGGTGCGCCGCGTCGACGGCGCCTATGGCGACCGCAACCTGGTGTGCTCCTGCCCGGATCCACGCGCCTTCGAGTCAGTCTGAGCCCTCGCACGGCGGGCCGAGTCAGTCTGAGCCCTCGCACGGCGGGCCGAGTCAGGTGCGGCCCTGCTTCTCCTGCGCCTCGAACAAGGCCAACTGCTCGTCAACGTCGGCGGCCGGCATCCAGGTGACGTGGAACACGGGGTAACCCAAGCTGATCAACGCGTCTACCACATGCACGTCGTCGTCGTACACCATCTCGATCGCGGCCGGGCCGCCGAGCCGGGCGAGCACCTCCGGCTTGAAGAAGCGGGCGGGACGGTGGTCGACGTCCGGCCGGAGATACACGGGAGCATCTGGGAAGCCGTGCTCAGTCAGCCAGCGTGTGGTGAGAGCGCGATAGCGCTCGGGCCGGCCGCTGAGGTACGCCAGCGCCGGGCCGCGGGGGTCAGCCGCCGCTGCGGCGGCCACCTCCAGCGCCAATGGCAGCGCGGCATCGTCCACACAGGCCGCGAAGAACGCCTCCCAGTCCTTGGGCCGGCGTGCGAGGTGGTGCAGTCGGTGCCGTACGTCAGCACAGACACCGTCGAGGTCCATGACGGTCAAGCGAGCCGCAGAGCAGTGGCGAGCCGAACCCTCCGTGTGCAGGTCAGTGGCGGACATCAGACGGGTTCCATCTGCGCCAACGCCAACCGCGCCGCGTATGCGCGCCGCATCCACACCATGAGCCAGGCCGCGCCCGCGAGGTTCAGCACCAGGCACATCAGCCAGACCGTGTCCGCGCCGAAGGCGCTGAACACCCGGGTCCCGACGACCGGCGCCAGCAGAGACGCCGTGCCGTATCCCAATCCCATGACCGCAGACTGGTAGCGGGCGCGCGCCTGCGCGGGGGAGATGTTCGCGATCACCGCGCCGACCAGCCCGGCCCGCAGGATCTCGCCGCAGGTCCACACGGCGCAGACGGCGACGTAGGCGGCCTTGGTGTGTGCGAAGGTCGTGAGGTAGAAGCCGATGCCGAGGACGACCATGCCCAGCGCCATCGTGCGGATCGGCTCGTAGCGGTCGACGATGCGCGTCCACCATGGTTGCAGCAGCACGATGAAGATGCCGTTGGCGAACGCCACCGCGCCGTAGTCCGACGCGTGCATGTCGTCCTTGATCATCGCCAGCGGGTAGACGTACATCGACTGCTGGTAGACGAGACCCTCCACCACGAGCGTGGCCGCCAAGCCGACCACGATGGGGTCGCGCAGCGCCGTGCGCAGCCCGGGTGCAGTGGTCTCACCGGAGCGCACGGCCGCGCCGCCGCTGGCACGCGGCGGATCGGCGGGGATGCCGAACCAGACGATCGCAGCGAAGGCAACGCCGGTCAAGGCGTCCACGAGGAAGAGCAGCCAGTAGCCGTGGCGCACCAGCGCGCCACCGATGATGCCCGCGAGGGCGAAGCCGAGGTTGATGGCCCAGAAGTTCAACCCGAATGCGCGTTGGCGGCGTTCCAGGCCCACGATGTCGACCATGAGTGCCTGCGAAGCGGGACGGAAGCTGTCGAGGGTGAGGCCGGCGGCCACGGCGGCCAGCATGAGCAGGGGATAGGTGCGCACCGTTCCCAGCAGCCCGATGAACACCCCGGCGCTGCTGAGCATGAGGGCCAGGGTGCGGCGGCGCCCCCACTTGTCTGCGAGGTAGCCCCCGACCTGAGTGCCCACCAGTGAGCCGACGCCCATCGCCGTGAGGACCACACCGGCCTGCTCCACGCTCAGGTCGCGCGCCTGTGTCAGGAAGACCACCAGGAACGTGCGCACCATGGCGCCGATTCGGTTGACCAGCAGGCCTGACCAGACGACCCAGAATGCCCGGGGCATGTCGAAGCCGGCGCGGACCAGCCAGCGTTGAAGCACGCCCGCGACAGTAGACGACCACGCCGGGCCACTGTGCCCGCCTCGCTCACGAGACCCCAACCGCAACCCAACCCTGGCGTCGTCCTATCCCACGCATACCGACCGCCGACCTGTGGCGCGCCGGAGCGAAGCGCCGTGCCCCTTTGGGCAAAGTGTCATAATGTGCATTATCGGCTAATGATGACGGCCACCACGCACTCGGCTACGGCCCAGCACGGCCAGCCTGTTCACACGCGACTGCAGCTCGGTCCCGGCCCTCTGGGCTGGGACCACGCCGCACGTGAGCACTGATCAGGCGTTTCCAGGCAATAACGCGCGCACGTGTGGTGTTGATGCGTGCTGACGTGGGAACGGTAGCGGCTAGACGGCGCGTCAGAGAGTCACGAGGGCCGAACGCAGGCTCTCATCAGGTTCAGGAGGTAGTCGCCATGAGTGAACTGTCGTTGCGCGGCATGCGCATCGGTTCGGCATCGAGCCTGTCTGACCGAGTGAGCGAACTCGCGCCACGGGCCCGCCACAGTTACACCTGCCCGCAGGGGCATACCTTCACCGTCCCCCTGGCCACCGACGCCGCGGCCCCGGCGACCTGGGGTTGCCGCTGCGGCGAGGACGCCCTCGGCGACGGCGCCACGCCGCCGCCGGCGCGGGCTGTGCGCACGAGCCGCACGCACTGGCAGATCCTGCTGGAGCGGCGCACCATCGCGGAACTGGAAAAGCTGCTCGACGAGCGCCTGGCGGCCTTGCGCAACGAGCGTGACGGCATGGGCGATGAGGCGATTGACCTCGTACGCCCCGCGCTGAGCAACCCCCGCGGCAGCACCGCCCGGACCCGCAAGTCAGCCTGAGCGGCGCGCGGCCGGCATGCCTGCGCACCCTGACAGGCGGTGCCGCAACGGACCGCAATGCCGTCATGGGTACACCCGCGCTGACACGTAGATGTGAGCAGCGTCAGCGCTCGCTGCGTCTGCCTGAGGTGAACCTGCGCAACCGGTCGACGACGCCCCAGACGGTGACGCGCCACAGCGCCTCGCGCACGATTGCGTTGCTCATCTTGCTCTGACCAGCGCGCCGCTCCACGAAAGTGATGGGGTGCTCCCGGATGCTCAACCCGGCTTGGAAGACCCGTCGCGTCATGTCCACCTGGAAGCAGTAGCCGGCCGAGTGGACGTCAGAGAGGTCCATCGACGCCAACACCGACGCCTTGAAGACGCGGAACCCTGCCGTGGCGTCGCGCACCGGCATCCCCAACATCGCGCGCACATAGGTGTTGCCGGCGCGCGAGAGCAACATCCGCGGCCAGGACCAGTTCTCCACCCGACCGCCCCGCACCCAGCGCGAGCCGATCGTCAGATCCGCGTCCGCAGCGTCCCTCAGCATCGCTGCCAGGTCCACGGCCCGGTGCGAGCCGTCGGCGTCCATCTCCACGACATACGAGGCACCGTGGTCCAGCGCCCAGCGGAAACCCGCGAGATAGGCCGCACCCAAGCCGGCCTTCGCCGGTCGGTGCATCACAGACATCTGCGCATCACCGGCCGCGAGCGCCTCAGCGATGGCGCCGGTGCCGTCCGGTGATCCGTCGTCGACCACCAGCAGCAAAACCTCGGGCAACTGCTCACGCAGGTCCCGCCAGGTGCCGGCCAGGGTGTCGGCCTCGTTGTAGGTGGGCATGACCACCACGGTCAAGGGTCGAGTCACGAGACTCCCCCGGCGGCGTCTGCTCCCGCGGCTGGTCCGCGACGCGCGCGACCAGCCTCGATGCGGCGCGGCAGCCACGCAAGCCCGAGCAGCAGCGCACAGACCCAGGGTGCGACGGCCCCGGCGCGCAGGCCCGGCGTCAACCCGGACACAACCGGCACACTGACGACACTCACGTGAGTTCGGTTCTCGACGACTTCGGTCCCGGGCACCACCTGACCGTACCCATCGATGGCCCCGGACACACCGCTGGTCGCCGCGACCAACGTGGTCCGGCCACTCTCAGCGGCCCGCACCTGCGCCATCCGGAATTGCTGCTGAGGCTGCGCCGAGCGCATGTAGGTCGCGTTGTTGGTCTGGTTCACCAGGAACCCGACATCGCCGAGCCGGCGCGCAAGGTCGCCGTAGCCCACCTCGAAGCAGATGAGCACCCCGAAGGAGACCTGCGGGCGAAACGCCATGACCCCGGCCCGGTCCCCCGCGGCGAAGTCCCGGCCCACGAGGTCCACCGCAGGCGTGATGCGCCGGGCCAGTGAGCGCAGCGGCACGAACTCCCCGAACGGCACGAGGTGCTGCTTGTCGTAGATGGCGGCCACCTCACCATCGCGGTTCCACAGCATCGCGCGATTGCGCAATTTGGCCGGGTCGCCGGAGTCCGTCAGCACCGTCCCGGTGAGCAGAGGCACTCCCCCGGCGGCGATGAGCGAGCGCAACTGCGCCATCGTCGGCGCATCCGACACCGCCGAGTAGCCCAGAGAGCTCTCCGGCCACACGATGAGGTCAAGTCCGGGGTTCTCGCTCACGGCTGCACGAGTGGCAGCGAGGTGGTTGGCGTACACCGCCCGCTCCTGCTCGACCGTGGCGAATCCCTCGCGCGGCACCCCGCCCTGGACGACAGCGACCTTCAATGCCGGCGCCACCTGGTGCGGCTGCACCAACGGAGCTGCGGCTGCCGCGACACACAACGCCGCTACGGCACCTGCACCTGTGACGAGCCCGGTGCGGCGTCTGCGCGTGAATTGCCACAGGCCCACACCGGCGCATGCCACCAAGAACGTCAGCCCGTCGGCACCGACCCAGGCAGCCGCCCTCGTGAACCAACCAAGGCCCCCGGCGAACGCCAGCCTCCCCCAGGGGAAGCCACCCCACGGCACACTCGACTGCAGCCACTCGCAGGCCACCCACGCGGCAGGCACCGTGAGCGCCGCCCATGGCCGGCGTATCAGGGCTGCCAGCAGCACCCCGAGCGCCACCCGCCACAGAACCATCACCACCACCAGCGCCGGCCATGCGACTGCAGCCACTGCGGACACCCAGTGCACGAGCAAGCCGAATCCGACCGCAGCCTGCAGCGCCGACACCCAGGCCGCGATGCGCGCACGCGCACCCGCGAGGGCCCAGAGCAGCGAGGCGACGCTGATGGGTGCGAGCCAGGCGGCGTTCCAGCCCGGGAATGCGCCCACGAATGCGACGCCTGAGACCACGGCGGCCACCGCCCGTTGCCACGGCGCCACCGCAAGAGCCGAGCGCGCGCTGCAAGGAGCACTCACAACACACCTGCATCGTGCACGGTGACGCCCGCGCGCATCGTCAGGAGCGACTGCGCTCCCGCCAGCGCCAGTGCGGCCACAACCTGCTCCGCGTCAACATCTGCTTGCAGCCCGGATGGCCGCGGCCACACTGCGAGGTCCGCGGGCGCCCCGGCTCGGACGCAGGCGCGCACGCTCGGGCGGGCGTCTGCGGGCACTCGCGGCGTCAGTCCTTCTCCAGAAAAATCGCCCCGCGCACCGTTGAAGCCGCCGTCACCGTGTCGTGCACCGGCCGAAGCCGCGCCTTCGACGTCGTGCATCTGCGCCGCAGCAGCCGCATCGTGGGTGTGCGCGGCCATCGCGGCCATCGCGGTTATGCGCTGCGACCGTTGATGGTGGTTCATCGCCGCGACGACCGCGGCCCACGGGCCGGGCTCGGTGACCGGGGAGTCGCTGCCGAAAGCGAGGTGAATCCCGGCCTGACGCATCGATGCGAACGGGTTCATCTGCGCGGCGCGAACAGCGCCGAGCCGCTGCTCGTACATGCCGCCGGCGCCGCCCCAGAGCGCATCAAACATCGGTTGCACACTGGCCACGACTCCAAGTGCGGCCATCTGGGCCAGCACATCCGGTCCGACCATCTCGCAGTGCTCGATGCGCCAAGGCCGGGCTGCGTGGGGTTGACCGCGATCCGGCCCGGGGGTCGCATCGCGCCATCGCCGGTCCGCGGCAGCAATCGCCTGCACCACATCCGCCACTGCCGCATCGCCGATGGCGTGGACCCCGGCCTGGATCCCGAGCTCAAGGCACTGGCCAAAGTGCTCGGTCAGGTCCTCGGTGGAGACGTACCGCGCACCTACGCCCGCGGTGTCGCAATAGTCCGATGTCAGGTGGGCGGTACGCGAGCCGAGGGACCCGTCCACGAAGAGGTCGCCTCCGGCACCGACGGCGCCGAGGGCCACTGCCCGCGCAGCCGCATGCAACTCCCCCCAATAGCCGACGACCTCCGGCATGTCCGGGCGGCGGCCGAGGCTCAGAGCGCTGCGCAGGTCCACCTCGCCCGACACCACCGGCCCGGCATTCTCATGCACGCTGACGACGCCGAGCCGCGCGAAATGCCGTAGGGCCGCAGCTTGCAGGCCTTCGCGTTGTGCGTCGCCGAGGCCGGCGAACACAGCCTGGCGAACAACTCCGTGGGCGGCGCGGGTCAGGAACCCGTCATGGCGGTAGCCCTCAGTGCCCGGCAACTGCGGCAGGGAGTCCATCAATGAGCGTGACACCAGCGCCGAGTGCACATCCACGCGTGTGAGGTACGAGTGCCGCCCGGCGGCAGCCTCGACGTCGTCGGCGCAGGGCAGCCCGGATTCGGTGAACGCGGAGTCATCCCAGCCGTGACCGATGAGCACCGCGCCCGCGGGCAGCCGCTGCGCCGCATCACGCACCCGCCGCAGCAACTCAGCCGCCGAGCGCACCCCGGTGAGATCTGTTCCACCTTGCTGCAGCCCCGTCGCGGTGAGGTGGACGTGCGCGTCCACGAAAGCCGCAGTGATGACTGACCCGTCGAGGTCCACCCGACGTGCGCCCAGGGCAGCCGAGTGCGCATCGACTGCGGCTGCACCAACTGCCGCGATGCGTCCACCGGCAATGAGCACGCAGTCGTGCGTGCCCCCATCCCGGTCGAGGACGATGCCGTTGTGCAGCAGCGTGGCCATGGTCGCAGTCTGCCGTCAGCGCAGCATCTCAAGCACAGTGCCGACGCCAAGGAGCGCGCCCAACGAGGTGATGAGCACTCCCCCGACTGCGCCGAGTTTGCCCAGCGCCCGCGGGTGCGCGTCGAATGCGCTGCGCAACTGCCCCGCCAGCACGCCGTAGGCGCCGTCTGACAGGAATGCCATCGCGACAAAGGCTGCGCCCATGATGAAGAGGCGGCGGCCCACACCGGTGGCGCCCGGCTCGATGAACCGGGGCATCACGGTGGCGAAGAACACCGCCGTCTTCGGGTTCAGCACCCCAACCGTGAACCCCTCACGCACGAGTTGCAACGGGCTGCGCACGGGATGCCCCGCACGCGCCGCTGCGACCTGCGCATGCCGGCCATTCCAGGCCTGCACTCCGAGGTACACCAGGTAACCGGCGCCAGCGATCTGCACCGCGACCAACACCTGCGGCGAGGCCTGCACCAGCGGGCCGACACCGAGCGCCACCATGAGCGCCAAGACCAGCGCCCCGAGGCTGTTGCCGGCCACGGTCAGCACCGCCGCCCGCTTGCCGTAGGCGATGGCGCGCCCGATGGCGAAGAGGACACTCGGCCCGGGCAGCAGGATGATGAGGATCGAGGCAGAGAGGAACTCGACCAGCGCCCTGCCAGTGGGCACTAGCGGCCGACCAGCGCGCGCCCGATGACGGAGCGTTGAATCTGGTTAGTGCCCTCGAGGATCTGCAGCACCTTGACCTCGCGCATGTATCGCTCAACCGGGAAGTCCTCGGTGTAGCCGGCCCCGCCTAGCACCTGCACGGCGTCTGTGGTTACGTCCATCGCCATGTCTGTTGCGAACAACTTCGCCATCGCGGCCTCGGCTACCACGTTCTTCCCGGCGTCGAGGCGGCGGGCGCCGACCAGATAAAGCTGCCGGGCTGCCGCGATGCGCGTGGCCATGTCCGCCAGCATGAAGTGCACGCCTTGGAAGTCGCCGATGCGCTGGCCAAAGGCCATCCGCTCGCGGCTGTACGCGGTCGCCACCTCCAGCGCAGCCTGGGCGACCCCGACCGCGCAGGCAGCGATTGCGAGCCGGCCGTAGTTGAGCGCGTCCAGCGCGATCTTCATGCCCTGGCCGAGCTCGCCGAGCAGCGCATCCGCAGGAAGCCTGACGTTGTCGAAGTTCACGGTCGCGGTGTGCGAGCCCTTCAGCCCCATCTTGTGCTCCGGCGGGTTCGCGCCCACTCCCGGCAGGCTCGCTGGAACCCAGAAAGCGCTGATGGCCCCGTCGCCCTCGGACGATGTGCGCGCGATGACCGTGTAGTTGTCCGCCACCCCGCCGTGCGTGATCCAGGCCTTGCTGCCGGCCAGCACCCAGCCGTCGTCGTCTCGTGTTGCACGCGTGATCAGCGCCTTGGCATCGGAGCCGGCGTGCGCTTCAGAGAGGCAGTAGGCGTTCAGCCGCTCCCCCGAGAGCGAGTCGCGCAGCCACTTCTCCTTCTGCGCGGCGTCGCCGTACTTCGCCAGCGCGTGAGTGCCCAGGGAGTGCACGCTGGTGCCCATGCCGACTGTCAGCCAGGCGGCGGAGAGTTCCTCGATGACCTGCAGGTAGACGGCCTGCGGCAGCCCGCCGCCGCCGTACTCCTCGGGGTGCGCCAGCGTCAGCAGGCCGCTGCGCCCGAGGGTATGGAACACATCCCGCGGGAACGTGCCGGTGCGCTCGTACTCGGCTGCCTGCCCGATCAGCTCGGAGTCGCAGATCTCGCGCACCAGCGCGAGCAGATCGGCGGCGTCACTGTCCGGGAGCTCTCGCTCGACGTTCGTTGCCATGTCACAACACCACCAATTCACGGGTCTCGTTGTTCAACACGATCGGCCCCTGCTCGCCGCAGACGACGATGTCCTCGATGCGCGCACCGTGCCGGCCGGGCAGGTACACGCCCGGCTCGATGCTGAACGCCATGCCCGGTAGGAGCGCCCGGCGGTTGCCGCTGACCATGTACGGGTGCTCGTGGGTGTCCAAGCCGATGCCGTGCCCGACCCGGTGGACGAACCACTGGCCGAAACCGGCGTCTGTCAGCACCTCCCGCGCGGCGGCGTCGATGTCCTCACACGCCACGCCGGGGCGCACCGCGGCGGTCGCGGCGGCCTGGGCGGCCTGCAGGGCGCCGTAGTACTCGGTGAAGTCCGCCGGCGGCTCGCCGATGCAGTACATGCGGGTGCAGTCGCTGGCGTAGCCCTCAGGGGTCGTGCCCCCGATGTCGACCACCACCGGCTCACCCGGGTTGATGACACGGTTGGATGCTTCGTGGTGCGGGCTGGCGCCGTTCGGGCCGGAGGCCACGATGACGAAGTCCATCTGGGCGTGACCGGCGGCGACGATCGCGTCGGTGATGTCACGCGCAACCTCCGCCTCAGTACGCCCGGGGCGCAACCATTGCGCCATCGCAGCGTGCACGGAGTCGATCGCCCTCCCTGCGAACGCCAGTGCATCGACCTCGGCCTGCGTCTTGATGATGCGCAACTCCTGCAACAGGTCCGCGGCTGCGCGCTGCCTCACGTCAGGCATCTCTTGTGCGAATGCGAAGACCTTCTCCGCCCACATGTGGTCGTCCATCGCCACGCACCCGACGCGTCCGAGCCGGCTGGCCACGAGCGCGTACGGGTTGTCCGTCTCCTGCCAGGTGAGCACGTCCATGCCCAAGGCACCGACCGGGCTCGCCAGTGCGGCCGGCTCCTCTAGGAATGGCGCCACCAAGAACGGGTCGGAGGCCGCCGGCACGACCAGACAGGTGAGCCGCTCCAGGGGTTTGGCGTGGTAGCCGCAGAGGTAGCGAAGGTCAGTGCTCGGGCTGACCAAGATCGCGTCGACCCCGGCGGCCGCAGCAGCGGCGGCGGCACGGCCGAGCCGGCCCCGCAGGTCATCGAGCATGGCGTCGGTGAGGGTGTCGGTCACGAGGTCATACCGTAGCGGCGCGAGAATCCTCTGCCATGGCGCCCGGCCGGCTTCTGCTCCTTGACTCCGCGACGCTGTATTACCGCGCTTTCCACGCCCTGCCGACCAGCCTCACCGGCCCGGACGGCCTGCCGAACAATGCAGTGCGCGGCTTCTGCGACGCCTTACCGGCGCTGGTGGCCGCGGCCGGCGCAACCCACCTTGCCTGCGCTTGGGACGTGGACTGGCGGCCGGCCTGGCGGGTGAGCCTGTGGCCGGGCTACAAGCGCAACCGAGTGCAGCCTGCCGAGGATGACGCCGCGGGACCTCAGGATGAGACTGCGGACGAACTCGCCCCGCAGGTCGAGGTCCTCGCTGATGTCCTGGACGCCGCTGGACTGGCACGCGTGGGCGCCGCGCAGTTCGAAGCAGACGACGTCATCGCCACCCTCGCCCTGCGATGGCCGGGGGAAGTCGTCATCGTCACCAGCGACCGAGACCTGCTGCAGTGCGTCAGCGACGACGGCCGGGTCCGGCTGCTGTCGATGGCGCGCGGCCTCGCACACCTGCAGTGGTTCGACGCCGCCGCGGTGCAGGAGCGGTACGGGGTTGCTCCGCACCGCTACGCCGAGTTCGCCACGTTGCGCGGGGATGCCAGCGACGGAATGCCCGGGGTTCCTGGCATCGGAGAGAAGACGGCCGCAGCACTGGTGTCACGCTGGCCGTCGCTGCCGGATCTGCTCGTGGCAGCGCAGGAGCCACAGTCAGACCTGAAGCCTCGGGTGCGCAAGGCCCTCGTCGATGCAGCCAACGTCATCCCCGCATGGGCTGAGGTGACACGCGCGCGGACCGATGTCGAGGTGGTGCGCCTCGGCGTGAGTGATGCGGCCGCGGCTGACTCAGGTCTGCCCGCGGACCCGTTGACGGCTGCGCCCACGTCCGATGCCGCCACAACCCATGCGACCCTGACCGATGCGACCCTGACCGATGCGACCCTGACCGATGCCGGCGTTGTCGAGCATCACACCGCATTGCCCGCGACTGCGCGGCCGGAGCTTGAACAGGTCCTTGCTGAGGCGGGCGTCGCGCGGTCGCTGGTGAAGTGGCGGCCGACCTTGCTGTCCTGAGCCGTCAGCGAAGGAGGCCGCGGCGACCCGCCATAGACCGGGCCGGGACACCGCTCGGGGTGCGGGGCGTCCGCACAGTGATGACGCAGGCGTCGCCGCCGCGACGCGCCTGCACCGCGGCGGCGATGCACTCACGCGGTTCGGCGCCGCTGGATCCTCTCGGCAGCAGGCTCGACCGGTTACCGCCGGCGCTCGCGGCGGCGCACCCGCACCATGATGCGGATAGGCGAGCCGGCGAATCCGAACTCTTCCCGAAGCCGCCGCTCGACGAAGCGGCAGTAACCGGCGTCGAGAACACCGCTTGTGAACAGAGCGAATGAGGGCGGGCACACGCCCACCTGGGTGCCGAACAAGATCCGCGACTGCTTTCCGCTGCGCACCGGGTGCGGGTGGGCAGCGACCAACTCCGCGAGGAACCGGTTGAGCCGGTGGGTGGGCACGCGGGTGGTCCACCCCGCCCACGCCGCGTCGATCGCCGGGACCAGCCGGTTGACATGCCACGTCGTGCGGGCAGAGAGGTTCACGCGCGGGGCCCACGACATCATGTGCAGGTCGCGCTCACGCTCACGCTCGAGGTAGTCCTGGCGCTCCTCATCCACGAGATCCCACTTGTTGTAGACCACGACCACGGCCCGACCGGAGTCAACCGCCATGGTCGCGATCCGCACGTCTTGCTCGGCCAGCACCTGCGCGGCGTCGATCACCACCAGTGCCACATCGGCCTTCTCTAGCGCGGTGTGCGTCCGCAACGAGGCGTACCACTCGTGGCCACTGGCATGGTCGACCTTGCGACGGATGCCCGCGGTGTCGACCAAGATCCACGGCCGGCCGTCGATCTCGACCAACTCGTCGACCGGGTCGACCGTGGTGCCGGCGACTTCGTGGACGACAACGCGGGAATCGCCGGCCAGCGCATTGAGCAGACTGCTCTTGCCGACATTTGGACGTCCGACCAACGCCAAGCGGCGGGGCGCACCGAGCCGGGAGCGGTCACGTCCCTGCTCCGGGAGGACCTCCACCACCGCATCGAGCATGTCCCCCGAGCCCCGGCCGTGCAGAGCGGACACCGGCCACGGCTGGCCGAGACCAAGGTTCCACAGGCCGGCCGCGTCCGCCTCAGTGCGCTCGTCGTCGACCTTGTTCGCGACCAGCACCACGGGCACGTTCGCGCGACGCAGCAGCCGCACGACCGCCTCGTCCTCATCAAGGGCTCCCACAGTGGCGTCCACGATGAACATCACGACATCACACTCACCGATCGCCCGCTCGGCCTGTGCGGCGACCTGCGCGGCCAATCCCTCGGCGGAGGTGAGATAGCCGCCTGTGTCCAGCAGCACGAACTCCCGGCCTGCCCACTGCGTCTCGTACCGCACCCGGTCGCGGGTCACCCCGGGCAGGTCCTCCACCACGGCCTCGCGCCGGCCGATGATGCGGTTGACCAACGTGGACTTGCCCACGTTCGGCCGGCCGACGACCGCAACCACCGGAAGCAGGGATTCCTCGACCCCGCCGCGGGTGTCGGCGAACTGCAGGCCCAGTGCCGCGAGCAGGTCATCGTCGTTCGCGTCCTCACCGTCCATGCCGGCGGCGAGGGCAGCATCGAGAGCCGCCTCCTGACCGTCCGGCATGTCCTCGGTCACAGACCACTGCGTCGCATCGGCCTCCGACTGCTGAAAGGACTCAGGCATCTGCCACTCCTGCCTGCTTGGCAGCGGCGTCGAGCACCGCATGCACGGTCTGCTCAACGCTCAAATGCGTCGCATCCACGACGACGGCGTCGGCAGCGATGGTCACAGGCGTCGCCGCCCGGCTGCTGTCAGCCGTATCCCGCTGCTGCAAACCCTGGGCCACATCCGCCACGGCTGCCTGCGCCCCGAGCAGCTGCTCGTCCTGCGCCGCACGTCGGGCCGCCCGGGCCTGCAAGTCCGCGGTGAGCCATACCTTGGCGTCAGCGCCCGGCAGGACGACTTCGGCGATGTCGCGGCCCTCCATCACGACCGCGCGGCCGTGGTTGCGCGCATTCTCGGCATAGGCGCGCTGCAAGTCCACCATGCGCACGCGCACGGCGGGCACGGCCGCAACCTTGGAGACCGCGGCTGACACGGCCGCGGTGCGGACATCGGTGCTCACATCTCGTGCATCGACCCAGACGGCCGGGGATTGCGGATCCACGCCGAGCTCGATGATCGGCTCGTTGACGCGGGCTGCCACATCATCAGGCTGGTCCACGTCGACACCGCACTGCAACATCCACCATGTCATCGCCCGGTATGTGGCCCCTGTGTCGACATAGTCGCCGTGCAGCAGTCCGGCCAACGCGCGCGCCACCGTGGACTTCCCCGAGCCGGAGGGCCCGTCTATCGCGATCTGCGGGCACATGGCGCGCAACTCGGACAGACGCGCCTCGGGGCTCAACTCAGACATCAGGGGTGTCAGCGTACGCAGGCGGCTCCATGAGGCGCCCAGGCGTGCCCAGCGATTCGTTCCTCGAGCCGCCTACGCGCTGTTCGTTGGAGCGGCAGGCCACGCCTCAAGCACGATCGACGCGTCCCTGCGCTGAGGATGCAGGGCAGCACAGGCCGTGCGTGGAACACCCGTCAGCCCACACGCACAGGCGGGCTCAGAGCCCGACGCTGGCGTACAGCGAGCCCGCCTCAGCAGTGGAGAGCGTGCGCAGCGTGCCCGGGCGCTGGTCGCCGAGGCGAATCGGGCCGACCCGCGTGCGCACCAGCCTCTGCACCGGAAAGCCCACTTCTTCGAACATGCGCCGGACAATGTGCTTGCGGCCCTCATGGATGATCACCTCGATCATGCTCACCCCGGGAACCGAGGAGAGCAGCCGGTAGCTGTCGACCCGGGCGGGGCCGTCTTCAAGCTCGACACCCGAGGTCAGTGCCCGGCCGGCCTCTCGGCTGATGACACCGGCCACAGTGACCACGTACGTCTTCGCAACTCCGTGCCGCGGGTGGCTGACATGGTTGGCCAACTGGCCGTCGTTTGTGAGCAGCAGCAATCCCTCGGTGTCCGCGTCGAGGCGGCCGATGTGGAACAGGCGCTCTGAACGCTGGGTGAGGTAGTCGCCGACGCAGGGCCGGCCGAGGTCGTCCTGCATGGTCGTCACCACGCCCGCGGGCTTGTTGAATGCCAGGACCACGTGTCCAGCCGCCGAGGCGACCCGCTCGCCG
Organism: Actinomycetales bacterium; assembly: GCA_018970205.1. Lineage (GTDB taxonomy): Bacteria > Actinomycetota > Actinomycetes > S36-B12 > UBA5976 > RFTO01. Next base: position 16,797 of record JAGWWW010000007.1, on the reverse strand, counting down.
TCGACGTGGATGACGTCCGTCTCCGGGTTCACCCTCATGCCCTGCTGGCGGACGACCTCGCCGTTGACGCTCACCCGCCGCTGCTCGATCAGCTCCTCGCACGCCCGGCGAGAGCCGATGCCTGCGTCCGCGAGCACCTTCTGCAGGCGGACGCCCTCGGCGTCGTTGCCCCGGGTCATGCGTTCATCGAGTCGAAGAGGTCGACAGCATCGTCGATGTCCGGCAGCAGCGGCGCGATGTCCGGCAGCGATTCGAGGTCGGCGATGCCCATGCGCTCGAGGAACAACTCAGTCGTCGAGTACAGGCTCGCTTGCGACGTCGGCTCCACACCGACCTCCGCCACCAGTCCGCGGGCGAGGAGGGTACGCACGACACCGTCGACGTTGACGCCGCGCACGGAGGCGATGCGCGCGCGGGTGATCGGCTGCTTGTAGGCGATGATGGCGAGAGTCTCCATCGCCGCCTGGCTCAGCCGAGCTCGCTGGCCGTCCTTGACCCAGCGCGTGACCGCGTCGGCGCAGGTGTCACGCGTGTAAAGCCTCCAGCCCCCGCCGGATTGGCGCAGCGCGAACCCTCGGCCCTGCTCGGTGTACTGCTCAGCCAGGCGGTTCAGCTCGGTCTCCACGACGGCAACGGGGGTGTTCGTCACCTCTGCCAACGCGGTCACCGGCACCGGCTCATCGGCGATGAGCACCAACGCCTCGAGCGCCGCCGCCAACGTCGGCGCACCGAACCCCTGAGGCTGCTCGGACTCGGCGGGCTCCGCGTCGGGAACGTCTGTCGCCGCCGCGGCCTGTTCCTGCTCACTCATCGGTCTTCACCCTCCACATCGGGCACCACGGGCAGCGAACCGTCGCCCAGGGTGTCGTGCACACCGCGCACCTCGACAGGCTGCTCGGCGTCGAACTCATCGCTGATGACCACATCCGCGTCATCAGACCCGGTCCAGCGGATGCGCAGGTCCCCCAGCGGCGTCAACTGGTCGAAAGCCACGGCGCCGTCGCGGAACAGTTCCAACAGCGCGAGGAACCGTGCGACCACCATCAACTGAGAGTCGCAGTCCGAGACCAACGCCCGGAAGGACGATGACCGTGACTGACGCAGCCGCTCGACGATGATCGCGGCCTGCTCCCGCACCGACACCCTGGGGACGTGCAGGTGGCCCAAACCGACCTGCGGAACCAGTCGTGGGCGCATGGCATGCGCCGCGAGCACTGCGAACTGCTCAGGGCTGACGCCGAGGACGACATCCGGAAGGATCCCCTGGAACGCCGGGTCCAGCCCGACCAGCCGCGGGCGCATGACCCCGGTGCTGGCCATCATGTCGGCGAACGTCCCCGAGACCTGTTTGAAGGCCCGGTACTGCAGCAGCCGCGCGAAGAGCAGGTCTCGCGCCTCGAGCAGCGCGAGGTCCTCCTCGTCATCCACCTGCCCCCCGGGGATCAGACGTGCCGCCTTGAGGTCGAGCAGCGTGGCGGCCACGAGCACGAAGTACGTGGCTTCATCCAGGCTCCACTGCCCGCCGCGACCGCGGATGTAGGCCAAGAACTCATCCGTGACCTCATGCAGGGCCATCGCCGTGACATCGAGGCGCTGCCGCGCGATCAATTGCAGAAGCAGGTCGAATGGGCCGGAGAACTCCTCGAGTGTGACCGTGAAGCCGGTGGCGGCGCGCTCGTGCGCGACCTCGTCCACCGCATCGGTCACAGTCATGGCACCACGCTACCCAATTGCCCGGGGAGTCCTCGCTTGCATAGGCTTGGCGCACAGTTTCGTACCGCCTCACGCGGGCAGGCGAGGGCACCGATGCCCGAGGCTGGCGTGAGGCTCCGTGCCTGAGCGCATGCATGAACTGCCAGGTGCTTTGCTTGAACCAGACCGGAGGCTCACAGGTGTCAGAGTCAACCAACGTCGCCCAGGGCAGCGACTCGCTCCAGGCACACGACCCGGTCGTCGAGCAGGCGCTGGCTGCCGCGTCTGACCACCTCGCCAACGTTCCGGCGGCGCGCCGCGAGAGCACCGTGGACTTTCCCGAGCCGACGGCCCTGAGCAGCCATGGACCGGCACGGGTCATCGCCGTGTGCAATCAAAAGGGCGGCGTCGGCAAGACGACAACGACGATCAACCTCGGCGCGGCGCTGGCCGAGTACGGGCGCAAGGTGTTGCTGGTCGACTTCGACCCGCAGGGCGCGCTCGGGGTGGGCCTGGGCATCAACCCACTGCGGCTGAACCACACCGTGTTGTCGGTGCTGCTCGGGGAAGCGAGCGTGCAGGAAGCCGTCATCTCCACGTCCGTGGCGAACCTCGACCTGCTGCCGAGCAACATCGACCTGTCAGGGGCTGAGATCGCGCTGACCAACGAGATCTCACGCGAGCACACGTTCGCACGATCGATCGCGCCGATCGTGCCCGACTACGACTTCGTGCTCGTGGATTGTCAGCCCACGCTCGGCCTGCTCACTGTGAACGCTCTGACCGCTGCTGACTCGGTCCTCATCCCGCTGCAGTGCGAGTACTTCGCCCTGCGCGGGATCGGGCTGCTCACGGACATCGTCGGCAAGGTGCGGGCGCGGCTGAACCCGCGCCTTGAGATCGAGGGCATCGTCGCGACGATGTACGACAACCGCACGCTTCACTCCCGCGAGGTGCTCGAGCGCATCCAGGAGGCGTTCGGGGAGCGGGTGCTCGCCACATCCATCGGCCGTGCCATCAAGTTCTCCGAGACCACCGCCGCGGGCCAGCCGATCACCAACTACGCATCGAGTTCCGCGGGCGCAGCTTCCTATCGGCGACTCGCTCGGGAGATCCTCTCCCGCCACGCCTGAGTCACAGCGGGGCCAACGCCTCTGCGTGCCCGCTACCGCGCTCGCGGGTGAGCCTCGGCATGGGCGTGACGCAGCCGCTCCGCTGTGACGAGTGTGTAAATCTGCGTGGTCTGCACGTTGGCGTGGCCGAGCAGCTCCTGCACCACCCGCACGTCTGCGCCGGCCTCGAGCAGATGTGTCGCGCACGAGTGCCGCAGGGTGTGCGGTCCAACCTTGGCGCTAAGGCCGGCTCGCAGCGCAGCGTCATTGACGACTGCGAACCCGGCCTGGCGCGACAGCGGCTTGCCGTGCAGTGTCAGGAACAGCCGTGAGGAGCCGGCGCCTGCGGCCGCGAGGGCGGGCCGGCCGCGAACCAGCCACGCCTGCAGCGCCTCGCACGCGCGCACGCCCAAGGGCACGCGCCGCTGTTTGTCACCTTTGCCGCGCAGCACCGCGCTGGCATCGTCAAGGTCGACATCATCCACGTCAAGGCCCACGGCCTCAGAGATGCGGGCGCCGCCGGCGTAGAGGAACTCCACGAGCGCGCAGTCGCGCAGCCCTAGTGGCGCCGTCGCGGCAGCCGCGGCGGCGATGAGGCGCTCGACCTCGTCCACTGAGAGCGCCTTGGGCAACGAGGGCAGGCGACCTTGTGAGCGGGTGACCCCGGTCGGATCGGCTGTCTCGATGCCCTCACGTACCAGCCACCTGTGCAGTCCACGGACGCTGGACAAGATCCGCTGCACGCTGCTCTCGGCACGTGGCACGCCCGTGCGGAGCCCGGCCGTGAAGTCCGCCATCACCTGCTCGTCGACGGCCGCCACAGTCGCAATCCCCGCGACTTGAAGGAAACCGCGATAGCACTCGAGGTCGCGGCGGTACGCCTCGATCGTGTTCGGCGAAAGTCCGCGTTCCAAAGTGGCGTGCGCGAGGTACCGATTCATCGCCTCGGCCACGTCCACGTTGCCAGCCTAGGCGCGGTCACCGGCGTCGGTGAGCCTCGCTGCCACTAGGCGGATCCTGTGTCAGCGTGGGCATGTGGTGCAGTGGCTACGCGAGCGGGTCCGTGCACTCCAAGCCGAATGCCTCTGCCACCGCCGAGTAGGTTACGGCACCCGCGTGCACATTCAGGCCCTTGGCCAGGCTGGCGTCGTCCTGCAGGGCCCGGCGCCAGCCCTTGTTGGCGATGGCCACCGCATAGGGCAGGGTCACATTCGTCAGGGCGTAGGTGGACGTGTGTGGCACCGCGCCCGGCATGTTGGCGACGCAGTAGAACACCGAGTCGTGCACGACGTACGTCGGGTCCGCGTGGGTGGTCGGCCGCGAGTCCTCGAAGCAGCCGCCCTGGTCGATGGAGATGTCCACGAGCACACTCCCCGGCTTCATCCGCGACACCAGCTCGTTGCTCACGAGTTTGGGCGCGGTCGCGCCCGGGACCAGGACCGCGCCGATGACCATGTCGGCGTCGATCACCGCTCGCTCGATCTCGTACGAATTGCTCGCGATCGTCTGACAATGCCCCTGGTAAATGGCGTCAACGACGCGCAACCGGGCCACGTTGCGGTCCAGCAGCAGCACCTCCGCCTGCATCCCGAGGGCGATGGCGGCGGCATTCGTGCCGGCGACGCCGGCGCCGAGCACCACGACCTTGCCACCGTGCACGCCCGGCACACCGCCGAGCAGCACCCCGCGCCCGCCTTGTGCTCGCAGCAGGGCATGCGCCCCGACTTGCGGCGCCAGGCGCCCCGCCACCTCAGACATCGGCGCCAGCAGCGGCAGCGAGTGGTCTGGCAACTCCACAGTCTCATACGCGATGGCCGTGCATCCAGATGAGATGAGTGCGTCGGTGCACTCGCGGCTAGCGGCCAGGTGCAGGTAGGTGAACAGCACGTGCCGGTCGGTCATCCGGTGGTACTCGGCCGCGATCGGCTCCTTGACCTTGAGGATCAACTCCCCCTCGGCCCAAGCGTCATCCGCTGTCGCAACGATGGTCGCGCCGGCGTCCCGGTACTCCCGGTCGTGGATGGACGAGCCGGCACCCGCGCCTGCCTCGATGAAGACGTCATGGCCGTGGTTGCGCAACTCGTGCACGCCTGCCGGCGTCAGCGCGACGCGGTATTCATGAACTTTGATTTCCTTGGGGACTCCGACACGCATGCCTATCAATCCTCGCCCGGCACGACTCGGCCGGCATCTGTCAGCCCCCACCGAGTGTGGGAAGAAGGGTGAGTCAGCCACTGGCTCACCGCAGGCAGCCTAGGGGCGGCTCACAGCGGGCGCACACTGGTCGGTGCGTGAGTCGCGCCACAGGGGCGTCGCTACGGCCGCCCCAGACGGTTACTAGACGCCGACGTCCTCACGGGTCGACTCACCGGATGTCGGCTCACCCTGTGCTGGGACCTTCTCCCCGCTTGGGCGGCGCTTTGGCAGGATGCGCGCCCACCAGGGGCGACGCGATCCGCCACCGCCGTAGCCATACCCGTAGCCATACCCGTAGCCATACCCATAGCCATACCCGTAACCGCCGTAGCCACCGTAGCCACCGTAACCGCCGTAGCCGTAGCGCCCGTAGCCGTAGCGCCCGTAGCCGCGGCCGCCTGGGCCGGGCACGAAGTTGATGATCGTGCCGATGAGGTGCCCGGAGACCTGGGACAGCGTCTCGCGCGAGCGACTCAGTTGCTCACGGGTCGTGCGAGCGTGGCGGACCACGAGCACGGCACCGTCGGCCATCGTTGCGAGGATGGCTGCGTCGGTGACGGGCAAGAGCGGCGGGGAGTCGATGATGACCACGTCGTAGTTCTCGCGCAGTGTGTCGAGCAGCGCCCGCATCTGGCCCGAGCCGAGCAACTCTGAGGGGTTCGGTGGGACCTTGCCCGCCGGCAGGAGGTCGAAGAGGCCGTCACGGAAGGGGATGAGCACATCCTCTAGCTTGCGCTCCCCTGCCAAGACATCAGTGATACCAACCGTGGAGTCGCTGCCTAGGTATGCGGACAGCCGAGGCATGCGCAGGTCGCCCTCGATAACGGCAACCCGGGCGCCGTCAATCGCGAAAGTGATGGCCAAGTTGGCCGACGTGGTCGACTTTCCTTCGCCGGGGACGCTTGATGTCACTACGAACACCTTGGGCGGGTTGTCAACGTCGACATAGCGCAGGTTGGTGCGCAGGGATCGGAACGCCTCAGACGCCGTGGACCGGGCGCTCAGTGCCGCCAGCGGCGTGGTCTTTCGCTCGACGTCGAAGGGGACTGTGCCGATCGGCGCGGCGTCCATGAGGTCCTCGACGGTCTGCGGGTCCTTGATGGTCGTGTCCAAGGTCTCCCGCAGGATGACCAGACCGGATCCGATTGCCAGACCGAGGAGGAACCCGAGCGCCACGTTCAACTTCTTGCGCGGCGACACCGGGAAGGTCGGCACCACTGCCGGGGTGATCACCGAGACGGAGACCGCGCTGGCTTGGGTGAGACCGGTCTTGATGAGCTCGATCCGCTCGATCTCGGACCCGAGGTTTCCGCAGGTGAGATTAGAGAGGTTGGCGGCTTGGACCGCGCTTTGGTCCTTGGCGGAGACGTCGATGAGCACCGTGTCCAACGGGTTGGTCGCCGACACTCGCTTAGCGAGCTCGGTCACGGAGGACTTCAACTGCAACTGACCGATGACCGGCTCGAGCACGTTCGGGCTCGCCACAACCTGCGTGTACGACTTCACCCGCTGAGCCGCGAACTGTGCGCCTTGGAGGACGTTCTGACCGTTGGTGTCAACCCCGCCCATGGCGACGAAGAGCCGGCAGGTCGCCTGGTAGACCGGAGTCTGCGTCACAGAGATGCCGGCCGCGGCGCCACTGCCGACGAACACCGCAATCAAGACCGTGACCCAGCCCCGACGAAGTGCGGCCAAGTATTCAGCGACAGTCACGGGCGTCCTCTCGTCTTACCCCCGGCAGCCCGCTCGGCTGCCGTGTAGGTCCAGGCATTGCAGTCGGGCGCGGCCCGCACCCCCCGGCACTCACCTAGCGGGCGTGGCACATAGTACCTGTCACGAGGGTGGAATCCGCCCCTCGCGCGCCCGCAACGCTGCGGCGAGCACCCCGACCTGCGCAGCCATATTGCGCAGCCGGCCGCTGCTGACAGCCTCGACCACGGACTCGAGTGGGAACCACTGCGCGAGCATGTCCTGCTCCTCGGCCTCGCCGGTTGCCAGTCGGCTGGCCAGAGGCTGTGGGTCCCAGGCGAGGAACAAGGTGATGACCTCGTCGCTGCCACCGGGGGTCGTGGCGCAGTCGAGCAACGTGTGCAGCTCACAGCAGTCGTAGCCCGTTTCCTCGCGCAGCTCGCGTCGGGCGCACTCCACCGGGTCCTCCCCTTGGACATCACGCAAGCCGGCGGGCAACTCCCACATGTACTCGGCCATGGGGTGCCGGTACTGCCGCACGAGCAGCACCTCCAGCCCCTGGGACCCGTATCTGAGCGCGACCACCCCGACGGCACCAGGGTGGCGAACGACATCGCGTGTGACCCGCTGCCCCGCGAAAGTGAACTCCTCACACGACACCCGCACGACGCGCCCCTGATGGGCCACACGGACAGTCACGTCCGTCAGCCGGTGCGGTTCGTCGACAGGGCCGGCCGCGGCCGTCGTCACAGTGCTGCCGCCGCCAGGCCTCGGGTCGCAAGCGCCGCTGCGATCAGCCCGGCGAACAGCGGGTGCGGATCAGTGGGGCGGGACTTGAACTCCGGGTGTGCCTGAGTGCCGACGTAGAACGGGTGGACCTCGCGCGGCAGCTCCACGAACTCCACGAGGTTCGCGTCCGGCGACAGCCCTGAGAACACCAGTCCGGCGGCGGCGAGCGCGGCGCGGTAGTCGTTGTTCACCTCGTACCGGTGGCGGTGTCGCTCAGAGACGACGCCGGAGCCGTAAACAGAGTGGACGATCGAGCCAGGCTGGAGATGAGCCTCGTACGCACCGAGGCGCATCGTGCCGCCAAGGTCACCGCCGCCGTCGACGATGTGCAACTGCGATGCCATCGTGGCCACCACCGGGTGCGCCGTGCTGGGGTCGAACTCAGCGCTAGAAGCGCCGCGCAAGCCTGCGAGGTTGCGCGCGGCCTCGATCACCATGCACTGCAGCCCCAAACACAACCCCAAAGCGGGCACCCGGCGCTCCCGTGCCCACCGCAGCGCCCCGAGCTTGCCCTCGATCCCTCGCACGCCAAATCCGCCGGGCACGCACACGGCGTCAACCCCGGCGAGCGCGGCCTGCGCGCCCTCGTCGGTCTCACACTCATCACTGGCCACCCAGCGCAGCCGCACGCGGGCACGGTTGCTGAAGCCGCCGGCGCGCAGGGCCTCAGTGACCGAGAGGTAGGCGTCGGGCAGGTCCACGTACTTGCCCACCAGCGCGACCTCAACTTCGTGGTCCGGGGCGTGCACACGTGTGAGCAGGTCATCCCAGACCCGCCAGTCCACGTCCTGCGCGTCCAGGCCCAGCCGCCGCACGACGTAGGAATCAAGGCCCTCGGCGTACAGCACCTTCGGGATGTCGTAGATCGACGGCGCGTCCACCGCCGCCACGACGGCCTCGGAGTCCACGTCGCACATCAAGGCGATCTTGCGCTTGGTCGCATCCGGCACCGGGCGGTCGGCACGCAGCACGAGGCCGTCCGGCTGGATGCCGATGTTGCGCAGCGCAGCAACCGAGTGTTGCGTGGGCTTGGTCTTCAACTCCCCTGCCGGCGCGATCCACGGCAACAGCGAGATGTGTAGGAAGAAGCAGGTGTCGCGACCGAGTTCGTGCCGCACCTGGCGGGCAGCCTCGAGGAACGGCAGCGACTCGATGTCACCCACGGTGCCGCCGATCTCGGTGATGACCACATCGACGTCCGGCCCGTCCATGGCCAGCATCCGAGACTTGATCTCGTTCGTCACATGCGGGATGACCTGAACCGTGTCGCCGAGGTACTCGCCGCGGCGCTCACGGGCGATGACCCTGGAGTACACCTGCCCGGTGGTCACGTTCGCGGAAGCGTCGAGGTTGCGGTCGAGGAACCGCTCGTAGTGGCCGATGTCGAGGTCAGTCTCGGCGCCATCCTCGGTGACGAAGACCTCGCCGTGCTGGAAGGGGTTCATCGTCCCCGGGTCGACGTTCAAATACGGGTCGAGTTTCTGCATGGTCACCCGAAGGCCGCGGGAGGTGAGCAGCCGTCCCAGGCTGGACGCCGTTAGGCCCTTGCCGAGTGAGGAGACGACTCCCCCGGTGACGAAAACATGGCGCGTGGTGTGCGGCTGTGTCACGTGCGGCTCCCGTGGGGCAGATGTGCGGCGGGAGGACCCGCCTGTCCACGGGCCGCAAACCTAACACGGGTGCGGGGGCTGGCCACCCCGGCGCGACTGTGGAGCGTCAGACGGTGATGACGATGGCTGTGGTCCGTCGGGCTGAGCCGTCGGCGCTGGGACCGGAGTGCAGCACAAACTTCCGCCCCGCCTCGGCTAGGGACGTCCGCAGACTCTGATACCGCTCCCGGCCGCCGCGAACGACCACCACGGTTGAGCCGGCGGGCGCTGATTCACAGACGACGCGAGTAACCGCTGTGCGACTGCGGCCACCGACCACCACCAAACGTGGGGGGTCCGTCAACGTCTCGTAGGAATGTACGTAGTCAGACCGACCAGTGGCATGCCCCCGGTCGATGACCACCGACGTCAGCGAGGGCTTCTGGGCAGGCGTCAGCAGAAACTCCGCTCCGAATGCACGGCCAGGGTCGGACTCGAAGTGCGTAACAGAGCAGCCGGAGTCAACCAGGGCGACTGCGGCCCCGACGGCACCGTAGACCACAGCGGTTCGGTGAGACTGAGCCAACGAGGAAAGCAGTTTCGCCGTTCGAACTGGAACCGGGGGTTGTCTGCGTGCGGCATCGGGGCGCTCTCGCATCGCCCAGTAGTGACTGCTGTCGGCAGTCGACGCAGTCACAAGGAGGTACAAGCGGTCACGCAGCCGCTCCAAGCTTGGCTTCACGCGTGCATGGTAGCCGCATTTACCCGCGGTGAACGTCAGGCGGTCAGGCGATTCGGCGCCCTCGCGCGAGCATCTGAACCGCGAGTTCGCGGGCCGCATCCATGCCTTGACCGTGGCCCAACATCCTCGCAATCTCATCGATTCGCGCTGACTCATCGAGCGCGGTGAACTTCGTGCCGTCGCCGTCGCGACTGACCCGGATGTGATGCTGCGCAAGTGCGGCGACCTGCGGCAGGTGTGTGACGACAATCACTTGGGCAGTGCGTGATACTGCGGCGAGCGCAGCTGCGACGTCGTGGGCGGTCGCTCCGCCGATACCGGCGTCGACCTCGTCGAACGCCATCACCGGAACCGGGTTCGCCCCGGCCAGGGCGCACTCGATTGCCAGAGCAACACGACTCATCTCACCGCCGGACACCCCGTCAGCCAGAGGGACAGCCACCCCGGCGGTGTCGAGTTGGAACTCAACTGTCTCGGCCCCGTAGCGTGACGGATCCACTGCCTGCAGGTGCACGATGAACCGCGCACCTGCAAGACCGAGCCGGGACAGGTTGCCCGTGACCTCCGCCTGCAGCGTGTGCGCAGCGGTTGCCCGACCGGCGCTGACCTCGACTAGGCAGCCGGCCCACGCGGCCCGGCGCTCATCGAGAAGTCGTACCCCTTCGGCAAGGGCCCGCTCGATCTGATGCGAGTCGGCGCTGCGACGCAGATGCTCCACATGAACTCGCAACTCCTGCACGTCGGCTTTGCCGTGTAGGCGCAGCAGCGCGCCAATCGCGCTGCGCCGGTGCTGGGCTTCCTGCAAGACCGCAGGGTCTGATTGCAGCGAACCAGCGACAGCGGTGACCTCGGCGGCGATGTCGTCGACGTCGAAGCCGATGGACGTCAATCGCTGCGCAACCGAGGCGAGCGCGGGATGGCTGTCCGCCAGCCTGCCCAGGTCGCGGGCCGCGGCATGGATGCGACCTTGTGCGCCGGGGTCATGGTCATCCCCGGCGATCAGCGACAACGAGCCGGCCAGAGCGCCCACCACGTTTTCGGCGTCGGACAGCAGCGCGATGCGCTGGGACAGGCTCTCCATCTCGTCGTCCGCGGGGTTCAACGAGTCGAATGCCTCGCACGCATCCCGCGCGGCCAGCGCGAGCGCGCCCGCTGCGCGCAGCTGGTCGTGGAGGGCGCCGACCTCAGCCTCAGCACGGCGCACCGCGTCGAACAGCTCATCGGCCCTCGCGACCAGCGCACAGTGGTCGGGGCCGGCGAACCGGTCGAGCAGGTCACGCTGCGTCGCGGCACGGGCCAGAAGTCGTTGCTCGTGCTGGCCGTGCACGGCGATGAGACGCTCACCCAGCGCTGCCTGGATGGCCGCAGGGACCATCCGACCATTGACACTCGCGCGGCTGCGCGTGCCGAGCACCCTGCCCAGAGTGATGACCGACTCACCGGTCTCGGTGTCGATGTCGCTGAGCGCATCGACTCCGGCTGCGAGAACAGAGAGGAATTTTGGCTCGAGAGCGAGCATCGCATCAGCCACTGCCTCAGATTGGCCTCGGGCCACCCAGTTTGGCTCGGCTTTGCCTCCGAGGACCAGCGTGAGCGCCCGTAGAAGCATGGTTTTGCCTGCCCCGGTCTCCCCGGTGATGACGTTGAGCCCTGGGGCGAACCTCACGTGGGCGTCGCTCACCGTGCCCAGACCGCGCACGACGAGGTCAGTCAACATGCCGGCCCTGAGCCCTCCAGCCGCTGACTGGGAGCGCGAACTTGCCGACGAGCCGGCCGGTGAATGCAGCGGGGTGAATCCGCGCGAAGAGCACATCCGAGGCACTGCGCGAGACGGACACAATCGACCCCTGGCCCAATTGAACCCAGCGTCGGCCGTCCGCCCAGAGCATTGCTGCGCCGTCAGACAGCATCTCGACGGAGACGGTGCTGTTCGGCGCGACCACCAGGGGCCGGGAAAACAGCCCGTGCGCACTGACGGGGACCACGCAAATCGCCTGCACATCCGGCCACACGACCGGGCCGCCAGCGCTGAACGCATAGGCCGTGGAACCCGTCGCCGTGGAGCAGACCATGCCGTCGGCTCCGTAGCGCGAGAGGTGCGCGCCGTCGACGGCCAGGCCCAGATCGATGACGCGGGGGCTGCCGGCCCGTTCGACGCTGACCTCATTCAACGCCCAGGACTGCCACGCCGATCCGTCGGAGTTCGTACACGACACGCTGAGCGCCATGCGTGCCTCGACTGTGAAGGAGCGCTGGACGACTGCGTCCACGACCACAGGGAGGGCATCGACATCCGCCTCAGCGAGGAACCCCACATGCCCGAGGTTGACGCCGAGCAAGGGGATGTCGCGCGCGAACCCGCTCTCGGCAGCGCGCAGCAGGGTGCCGTCGCCGCCGAACACGATGATCAATTCCAAAGTCGCATCGGCCAACGAGGTGTGAGCCACGCCCACACTGGCCAAAGAGCCGATCGGGTCGTCGCAGGCGTCGACGACCGTCTCGATCCCCGCGGAGCTCAGCGCCAGCGCCACCTCGGCGGCTCGGGCGGTCGCTCCGGGCCGGCCAGGATGGACCACCAGGCCCACTGTGCGCGTATCGGTCACGACGCACCCCCTTCAACGATGTGCGCAATCATGGCAGCAGTCAGCGCACTGACGCCGCGCCGTAACCACAGGAAGAACTCGTGATTGCCAGCCGGCCCCGGAAGCGGGCTGGGAACCACCGCACCGGCCGGCCAGCCCAGCTCGCCCGCAGCGTGTGCGACGTGCGCAACGGCCCACGCCCGCGCCGTGGGGTCCGTGACCACTCCGTTGGCCCCGATGCGTGCGACACCGACCTCGAACTGTGGTTTGACCATGACGAGCATGTCCCCGTCTTTCGACACGACCTCTGCGAGGGCGGGCAGCACCAAGGTCAGGCTGATGAAACTCAGATCAGCGACCACGAGGTCGACTGGGCCCGCGACAGCCTCCTGGGACAGGCTGCGGACGTTGCAGCGGTCGAGGACGGTCACCCGCTCGTCGGTGCGCAGCGACCAGTGCAGCTGCCCGTAGCCCACGTCCGCAGCGACCACGTGCGCCGCGCCCCGGGCGAGCAGCACCTGGGTGAACCCGCCGGTTGACGCACCCGCATCCAGACAGCGCCGACCTTGCACCGACAGTCCCCGAGGCTCTAACTCGTCCAGCGCGCCGATGAGCTTGTACGCGCCGCGTGACACCCACCCGTCGGACTCGCCGGAGACGACGACCGAGGCCTGCTCAGAGACCTGACGTGCGGCCTTATCGGCGACAAAGCCTTCGACGAGCACGCGACCGGCGTCGATGAGGGCCTTGGCGTCTTCGCGACTGCGCGCCAGATGCCGGCGGACCAACTCCGCGTCAAGCCGTCGCATCGTCACCGGCTGAGCATCTCAGGGCTCAGACAGCACCCGCTGCAGGCGCTCGTAGACCTGGGCGAGTTGACCCACCGCTTCAGAAGGTGAGTTCGGGTCGATTCCATGGAGTTGCGCCAACGCCGCGTCCACCCGCGGCTCCCCCGTTACCTGCTCATCTGAAAATGCGGGAGCGCCTTCGCCGGCGCCGGACGTTGACCCGGTTTCCACAACAGCGCTTCCGGTCGCCCGTTCCGCCGCTTCCTGCCTGGCCATCGCGTCCGCGTCTAGGACCACGCTCGCAGCCGACGGCTTTGCGGAGCCGTCGATTGCGGCGTCTGCGACCGAAGTGGTAGCCGACGGCTCTGGAACACCGTCACCTTCGAAGCCCTCAGTTACACGCGAGCGAGCCGACAGCCCTGCCGCCCCATCCCCCGGTTCGGACTGTGAGGACGGGGAGGTGCCGTCGTTGTCATCGTGCTCAGTCACGTGCGCCTCGTCTCGTGGATGCGCCTGAATCCGATCGCCGCTGCTTAGGTGAGGCGGGCTTGGAACCACGTTGTTTGGCTGATGGTGACTGTGCTGTGGCCGCCTTAGAACCGGTTGTGCGGCGCCCGGCCGATGAACCGGACCTGGACGCGGGCTTCGCAGATGGGGTAGAAGAAGCGTTCGCTGTCGCGGGCGCTGCCGCGCGGGCAAATTCCGCGACCTGCGCCTCGAGGCGCTGCACCCGGGCCCGGAGGGCAGCGAGTTCCTCCTCACGCACGAATCCGAAGCGGGCAGCGACCCGGTCCACCTCGACCCGGATGCGCTCGGCGAGGTCTTCCGCCGCAGTGTCGAGCGACTCGCCGGCATCGTTGACGTGCTCCCGCGCCGTCTCCCCCAGGCGCGCTCCCGCAGCCGCGGGGTTCTCCAACACCTCCAGAGCCACGGTCAGCAGCGTTCGCACGGCATCCTTGGCACGGTCGACCCCGGCACCAGTCACGACCCCCGCGAGGTCCACCAACCCTCGTACCGCATCCGTCGTCACGTCTCGCCCCTTCCACCTGTGCAGAACCGCCGCATCCACGACCGCCGCTTCGCCAAGGCTACCGGCGCCCGTGGCGGGACGTCGCACGACGAGGCGCAATCTCCGGCGCCCACGCTCCAGCGGCGCTCACCAGCGCCTGCCAGGCGCGAGAAGCCCACGCAGGTCGTCAGCCACCCAGGTGGGCTGCGCCACGCCTGCCGTGCCGACAGGCACGTCAGCGTCCACCCCGGTACGTACCAGCAGGCAGTCGCAGCCGACCTGCTCAGCCCAGGCGATATCAGTGTCGAGTCGGTCTCCCACGATGAGGAACCGCTGCGCACGGCTGCGGCCCTTGATTGCTTCGAACATCCATGGGTGCGGCTTACCGACCACGACATCGGGCCGCCGACCCAATGCTGCGGCCAGGCCGGCGACCATGGCTCCGTTGCCCATACCGACCCCGCCCGTCAGGGGGATGGTGAGGTCGTCGTTCGTGGCGACCCAGACCGCACCTGCAAGCACATCACGCAGGCCCATGGTGAGGCGCGTCCAATCCGTCGCCGGGTCGTGCCCCTGGATGACCAGGTCGACGCTGCCGGGTGCAGGAGAGTCCGTGCCGCCAGTTGTCTCGACCACGACGAACCCGCTGCGTCGCATGTAGTCCGCTAAGGCCGCAGTCCCAATGACCCTCGCAGTCCGGGCCGCTGGGAACATGGTCCGGGCCAGTGCTGCCGCCACGTCGGACGCAACCACCACCTGGCGCGCGTTGACCGGAAATCCCAAGGCGTCGAGGTGCGCTGCGACTTCGTGAGCGCTGCGTGAGGCGTTGTTCGTTGCGTACCAGACCTCGATGCCCTCAGCGGTCACTGATGTGACCACGTCGCACGCGTGTGCGACTGCCGATGGCCCGATGTAGAGGACGCCGTCAAGGTCGAAGATCACGCTGTCGTAGTTGTCAACGAGCCTCGTGCCGCCACTTGTGCCCACAGGCAGAGCATGCCCGTGCCTGCTGTCGATACGGTCGCCGGCACTAACGAAGTTTGGCGGCGCGATGCACTTCGAGGTAGGTGCGGGAGGAAAGACCAGCCCCAGGGGAGCGCCAGAAGCGCTTGCGTACGGAGCACACCAGGCTCAGCCGACTGCCTTGCGCCGCCGACTGGATCGTGCGGATCGCGGCAGGGCGACTGGCCTCGCAATCCACCACCTCGCGGTGACCATCAGCCTGCCGGATCGCTAGCCGCATCCGTATCGGTTGCCCGTCCTTGGTTGGCAGGTCGCACGACACAAGGCGGCCGGTGACACTGCACTCGTTGATATCCGGGGTGTCGTCCGCGGCGACGGCCGTGACCTGGACGGTCGAGCGGGCGACCGAGGAGTGTGACTGAGTTGCCTTCTTCGGGGATACATTCGTCATGGGCCGAACCTTCTCAAAGGTTGCTACGAACCTCTGCCAAGTGTCGTCGCAGATGTGCACCACAGACCGCGACGTGGTCCGCTGTGGACAGAGGCATCACGTCGGCACGCGTGAGCCCCGTCAGTCCAACAGGTCCTGCAGGCGGCTCGCAGCGTCCGTCTCCTCATCTTCGTCAGCATCGGCCGCGCGGGCGAACCACTCAACGGCCTGCGCCGTGCGTCCGACACGCTGCAGCATGTCGGCGTAGGCGTACCACAAGGCCACTGACCATTCGTGCACTTTCCGATCGGCGAGCTCAGGGCACTTCAACGTCACTAGTGCGGCTTCCAACTGTCCCAGATCAGCGCGCGCACCGGCAGCGACGATTCTCATCTCGATACGCCCTGCTTGAGACAGCCGCGCAACGTCGACGTTTCCTGCAATCGCGATCGCACGCTCCGGCCGATTCAATCCACGCTCGCAGTCCGCGACAAGCGGCAGGAACTCGACGCTCCCGCTGATGCGCATCGCTGCCTTCAACTCTCGAATCGCTTGCTCCCAGCGGCCGCATGCGTATGCAGCAACACCGCATGCTTCCCGCACAACCGCGAGGCGCGAGGCGCGTGCGGCTGCGGCAGTGGCGTGCGCCAAAGCAGCTTCCGGGTCGTCCTCTAGCAGGCGGCCCGCCATGACAAGATGACCGGCAACCCGCTCGCGCTGCGCTTCCTCGAGAGCACGCAACTCGTTCTGGGTGGCGCGATCGAGCATCTCGATCGTGACATCGGAATCCACCCTCGGTGTTGCCGCGAATGGCGCAGCAGGCGCAGTCCGCTGTGCACGGCGGTCATCCCGCGCGCCGCCACGGCGCTCGTCGCTGGCCCCGCCTGCGCTGGATGTGCGCCCCTCACCACGGACTGGGCGGCGACCGTCGGAACGCCCGTCGCCTCGAACCGGTCGGCCCGGTGCACCACCGTCCGCGCGTGGCCCAGGTGCTCTGCGTCCAGTTGTCGGACCTGCCGAACCATCGACATCTCGACTCGTGGACCTGCCACCGCGCGCACTGACTGAGGAGGCCCCAACCCCGGTGCGCCGCGGACGGTCGCCGACTGAACTCGGCGCACGGCCACCCGGTAAGCCATCTGCAGACGAGCGACCACCTACCGATCCGCTGCCTCGTCGGGCCGGTCGCGCAGGCGCGCTCGAATCAGGGTTACTT
>JAGWWW010000041.1 GCA_018970205.1 Actinomycetales bacterium | reverse complement strand
GGATGCTGGCGGAAGAAGATTTTTAGAAAGTTTGGTGAATTGTCGGCGGATTTGTCATTCGAGGGCATCCGGACTACGCAAACTGCAAAAGTTAGTAGTCGAGGCGTCAGAGGCTTCTGCTGTTTGGCTGCCTCAGAGGCCTCCCGGCGACCGCTTGGGCAATGTCCGTTCCGTCGAGGTGTCCCTAGGCTCCCGCAGCCACGAGTCCTTTGTACCAACGCTGCATTGGTGGGAATATCGAAAAAGACTTTTTCGCAATTGGTGGGAAGAGTCCAAGGACGAACTCAATGCAAGCTCTTCTCACTCAACACAATACACGTCAGGGCTTTCTCGTTGCAGCCAGAAGCGTTGGCCCGGCACGGCTGACGTGTTGGGCTTTGAATCTCAAGGAAATTAACGTATGTCGACTTAGTAGCCTCCGTACTGGCGCTCAACGCAGCACTGGCCTCTGCTTGGTGGTGCTTTAACCGTCAGCTGCCGCCCTACAACCCCAGCCGCATACGCGCCGCCTGCACATGCGGGCCGGTCCGCGCCGACTCCGGCAGCGTCGCGAGGAGCACGCGAATCCCGCGCACGGTCGCGGAGATCGACGCATCGCGCAACGCCGCAGTCGCATTCACGCTAGCCTCGATGATGGGCGCGAGCCCGGCCGGCACATCCGGCAACCCCAGTCCCTGCGCGTAGAGGCGCTGCGCCCACAGCGGCAGCGACGCGAACGCCGTGCTCGCCACGAGCGACCACGCGCCGCGCGCCGGGGTCAACAACTGAACCTGCGCGCTCATTGGCGGCGCCACCAGCACCCTCGCCGCGGTCAGCGCGTCGGCACCCGCGCTCAAACCAGGCCGCTGCTGCTCAAAGTAGTCCGCAAGTTCCGCAGCAGTGGCGAACACCGAGTCAGCATCGAGCCCGACCAACTCGGCAGCCCGACGCTGCTCGTCCACATACGCGTCAGCATCGGCATCGCTGAACCCCGGGTGGGCGAGCCGGTGCACATGCAGCAGCGAGTCAACAAAACCGGCGTGCACCCACAACAGCAGGTGCGGTGCGTCGACGCCGAGCCGCGCGTGCACACCGCGCACCTTCGCGCCGGCCGCATTGGCCTCATCGGCCGTCCCAAACGTCGTGATGCCGATGTATTCCGCGGTGCGCGTGAGCCGGCCCCACGGGTCCTCGCGATAGTCCGACCACTTTGCAACCCCGGCCATCGCCTCCGGGTGCAGCGCCTGCAACAGCAGCGCCCGCACGCCTCCAATCAGGGCGATCGGGTCGGCATGCACCTGCCAACTCACCGACTCCGGCCCGAACAGCCCGGGGTCGGCGCTCTGCGAATCCGGGGCCCCGAACACGAACTGCGGCTCCGGCAGCATCCCGAGCCACACCTGCAGCGGGTTCATCAACCCCGACGACAATGCGCCCGACCCGAGCAGGCCCTTCGGCAACCACTCGGGCAACAACCCGGTCAGCAACCCCGGCGGCAGCAAGCCCTCTAGCGGCGACGGCGTCATGGGCATGAGCATGACACCGCAGCAGCACGAGCGCAGGTCGGGCCAACTCCGCCGCCGCCACGCGCAGGGCCCGAAACCGCCCGTCAGTAGGCTTGCCCACACCGGCGCAACGCGCGGCAATCACGCGCGAAAGCCCGCCGGAACCTCTCGTCAGCCCGAGCCTGGAGCCCGCAGATGCCCACAATCGCCAACGTCCTCGCCCGCGAGATCCTCGACTCCCGCGGCAACCCCACCGTCGAGGTCGAGGTCATGCTCGACGACGAGACCGTGGCCCGCGCCGCAGTCCCCTCCGGCGCCTCCACCGGCGCCTTCGAGGCGGTCGAGGTGCGCGACGGCGAGAAGCGCTACGCCGGCAAGGGCGTGCGCAACGCGGTGCGATTCGTGGAGGACGAGTTGGCCCCCGCGGTGCTCGGCTTCGACGCCGACGAGCAGCGCCTGGTCGACGCCGCGATGCTCGCCGCAGACGGCACCGACAACAAGTCCAAGCTCGGCGCGAACGCCATCCTCGGCGTCTCACTGGCTGTTGCCAAGGCCGCGGCCGAGTCCGCCGGCCTGCCGCTGTTCCGCTACGTCGGCGGCCCCAACGCGCATGTGCTGCCCGTGCCGATGATGAACATCCTCAACGGCGGCGCCCACGCCGACACCGGCGTCGACATCCAAGAGTTCATGATCGCCCCGATCGGCGCGCAGTCGTTCAGCGAGGCGCTGCAGTGGGGCGTGGAGGTGTACCACTGCCTGAAGTCCGTGCTCAAGGCACAAGGGCTCGCAACCGGGCTCGGCGACGAGGGCGGCTTCGCCCCCGCACTGGCCAGCAACCGCGCGGCGCTGGACCTCATCGCGACCGCGGTCGAGAAAGCCGGCTACACCCTCGGCTCGCAGATCGCGCTCGCGCTCGATGTCGCCGCCACCGAGTTCCACAGCGACTCCGGCTACGCCTTCGAGGGCAAGACCCTCACCAGCGAGCAGATGATCGACTACTACGCCGACCTCGTGGCCTCGTACCCGCTGGTCAGCATCGAAGACCCGCTCGGCGAGGACGACTGGGCCGGCTGGAAAGCGATGACCGACCGCCTGGGCTCGGCCGTGCAGATCGTCGGCGACGACCTGTTCGTCACCAACGTCTCGCGCCTGCAGCGCGGCATCGACACCGCGACCGCGAACGCGTTGCTGGTGAAGGTGAACCAGATCGGCTCGCTCACCGAGACCCTCGACGCGGTCTCGCTCGCCCAGCGCAACGGCTACCGCTGCATGATGAGCCACCGCTCCGGCGAGACCGAGGACACCACCATCGCCGACCTCGCCGTGGCCACCAACTGCGGCCAGATCAAGACCGGCGCCCCGGCGCGCAGCGAGCGCGTCGCGAAGTACAACCAGTTGCTGCGCATCGAGGAGCACCTCGACGAGGCCGCTGTCTACGCCGGCGCCTCGGCGTTCCCGCGCTTCACCGCCCGCGGCTGAGGCTGCACGCTGGAAACACGTCGGCAAACGACTGGCGCTCGCGCCAGTGGCGTGCTGTGACGGCGACGTGCTGTGACGGCGACGTGCTCGCCTCGAACGAGGGCCGGCGCATCGGCGTTCCCGCGCTTCACAGCCCGCGGCTGACCGAAGACAGCGCTTCGATCCGCGCGACACAAACCCGCGCCGGCTCGTAGCCCGGTGTGACCGCGCGGCATGCGCCACACTTGGCGCGTGAGCACCCGGCAGGCGACGCGACCCCCACGCGCGCGCGACGACCGCACGGTGGTCGGCCTGCTCTCCTCCTCGGTGGCGCTGCGGCAGACCGTGGTGTGGGTGGTGCTGCTCATCGCCGCCCTGCAGTTCGCCGGCCCGGTGCAGGCCCTCATCGCGCAACAGCGCCAGACGCAGAACCTGCGCGCCGAGGTGGCGCAGCGGCAGTCGGCGGTGCAGGACCTGCGCGAGCGCAAGGCGCGACTGAAGGACCCGAACTACATCAAGGCCCTCGCCCGCGCCCGGCTGCACTTCGTGATGCCGGGGGAGACGGCCTACATCGTCCTCGACGCCCCGACCGACACCGGCGACAGCATCCCGCTGGACACCAACGTCACCGCGGCCGCCGCCCAAGCGCCGTGGTGGGTCACTGTGCACGCGGTGATGAGCCAGTCCAGCGCGGTTGGGGAGCCGTAGTCCCTCACCCACGCCGGCCTGACCTCGGTAGCGTGGGTGCATGAGCAGCGCGCACGACAGCCCGGTGAGCCCGGAAGACCTCGCCGCAGTCAGCGCGCAACTCGGCCGGCCGGCGCGCGGGGTTCACGCGGTCGCGCACAGATGCGCCTGCGGGCTGCCCGATGTGGTGCAAACGCTGCCCCGGCTTCCCGACGGCACGCCGTTCCCCACGTTGTATTACCTCACCTGCCCACGTGCGACTTCCGCCATCGGCACCCTCGAGGCCGACGGCATCATGCGCGAGATGACACAGCGGTTGGCGGACGAGCCCGAGTTGGCGGCGGCCCACGCGCGAGCGCACCAGGCGTACGTGGCCGAACGCGAGCGCCTGCAGGTCGTGCCGGAACTGCGTGGCGTCTCTGCGGGCGGGATGCCCGAACGCGTGAAATGCCTGCACGTGCTGGCCGGCCACTCGCTGGCCGCCGGGGAGGGTGTGAACCCGCTCGGGGACGAGGCGCTGGAACTGCTCGAGCGCATGCTCGGCACCTTGGATTGCTGGGGCGGCGCCGGCCGCTGCGTGGACGTGCACGACGAGGAAGAGGGGTAGCCGCACGTGGCGAGCACCACATCCGACGGCCCTGGCGCCGCCGGCGGCGACGCTGCTTCTGAAGACGCCGAAGCACAGACTGCGTCCGCTGCTGGACCGGCGACAGCCGCGTCCCAGGCAGCAACCTCAGCCGTCGCCGCCGCCGAGGTTGCTGACACTGCCGCGGCCCTAGCGACAACCGCAGCCGACAACTCCGTAGCCCTAGCGTCCCCTGCGTCCCAAGCAACAGCCGGGTCCGACGCACCCGTCCCGCAACCTGCGGCAGACCTCAGCCCGCGCACCTCCCGCTTCGCCGCCATCGACTGCGGCACCAACTCCATCCGCCTGCTCATCATCGAGCGCACCAGCGACTCCGTCGACGCAGTGAACCTCGCGCGCGAGTTGCGGCTGGTGCGCCTCGGCGAGGGCGTCGACGCCACCCACGAGTTCTCCGCTGCCGCGCTGGAGCGGACTTTCGCGGCCATCGACGAGTACGCCGCGATCATCCACCACTACGACGCCCGCGCGGTGCGCTTCGTCGCCACATCTGCCACGCGAGACGTCAGCAACCGCGAGGAGTTCGCCGCCGGCATCCGCTCGCGCCTGGGCTGCGAGCTCACGGTCCTCGACGGGCACGAGGAGGCCGAACTGTCGTTCACCGGCGCGGTCGCGCATGTGCGCGCCGACCACCCCGGGCCGTTCCTGGTCATCGACATAGGCGGCGGTTCAACGGAGTTCGTCATGGGCACCACCGGCGTGGAATACGCGACCAGCGTCGACATCGGCTGCGTGCGCATGACCGAGCGCCACATCCACACCGCCCCGGCCACCGCGTCAGCAATCGCCGCCGCACAGGCCGACATCGACGCCGCCATCGCGCAAGCTCTCGCAGTCGTGCCCGCGCCGCGCGCACTCACCCTCGTCGGAGTAGCTGGCACCGTCACCACCGTCGCCGCCATCGCCCTCGGCTTGCAGCAGTACGACTCCGAGGCAGTCGACGGCGCGGTCATCACTGCCGAGCAGGTCGCGGAGGTGTCCGAGCGGCTACTGGCGATGACCCGCGAGGAGCGGCTGGCACTTCCCGGGGTCGAGCCCGGCCGCGCCGACGTCATCGCCGCCGGCTCGCTCATCCTGCGCCGCATCATGGATCTCACCGGCGCGGACCACCTCGTGGTCAGCGAGCACGACATCCTCGACGCCACCGCCTGGGCGCTGGCCGACGAGACCGCGTGGTGAGCCGCGCCTCGCGCGCCGCCTGGAGGGAAGTCGCGCCATTCGGCGCGTACGTTCCGAGGCACCTCGCTTGGGTCGCACATCGAACGCTCATCGACATGGCGCCTTGCGCGCCGGTCAGGTCCGCTGCGGTGGCAGACTGCGCGCACTGCTGACAGACTCGCCCCCATAGCCCAGCGGTAGAGGCAGGCGACTTAAACTCGCTCAAGCGTGGGTTCGAATCCCTCTGGGGGCACCGCGGGCCCGAGAACAACGGAGGATGTCACACGATGGCCACCAACAACCCGATTCTCAACCGCATGACCGCGACCGCGAACCAGAGCGACATCGCCGCCGAGGTCACCGCCCTGCAATCGCAGTTCGACGCACCCGCGCGCGCCGGCATGGCCGACCGGATGGCGATCGATGATGTGGTCGCCAAGACCGGCGCGATGTTCGCGGTGCTGCTCGCCGCCGGCGCGTACACCTGGATGCGCCCGAGCACGATGCTCATGCTCGTCGGCGCCGGGCTCGGCTTCGTCCTCGCGATGGTCAACACGTTCAAGCGCAACGTCAGCCCCACGCTGGTGCTCGCGTACTCGGCCTGCCAGGGCCTGTTCCTGGGCGGGGTCTCCCGCTTCTACGAGGCGCAATATCAAGGCATCGTCAGCAAGGCGGTCCTGGGCACGATCATCACCTTCGCCGTGATGCTCGCGCTGTATTCCACCAAGGTCATCCGCGTCACCGGCCGCACCACGAAGATCTTCCTCATCGCGATGGTGTCGTACGTGGTGCTCGGGCTGGTCTCCTGGATCGCCACGCTGGTCAACCCCGGCCTCGGCGGCGGCTACGGCTTCTTCGGCACCCAACTCGGGCTGCTGCTCTGCCTCGCCGGCGTCGGTCTGGCCGCGTTCTCGCTGGTGATGGATTTCGAGTCCGTGCAGCAGGCCATCGTCTACGGAGCCCCGCGCCGCGAGGCGTGGCGCGCGTCCTTCGGCATCGTGGTCTCGCTGGTCTGGCTCTACCTCGAGCTGCTCCGCCTGCTCGCCACTATCGCGCGCATGACCCGGGACTGACCACGGCCGCGACTGTCGTGGCCACGCAATCTTCACTGCCCAGCGTGCTCGCTGCCAGGCGCACTGTTCGCAACCCTTGACTTCTAAGCCAATGGTTGACCCTTGCTGTCCAGTGCGGTGTGAGTGACGCGATGCTTGAGCACGTCCCAGGCACGGGCATCTCCGCGCGCTGCCATGTTGAACGCTCCGCACACGATGTCGGGTATCCACAGCAAGGGTTCCGCAGGGCCGGGAAGATGGCTGAGTGTCAGCGTCCGCTGAAGCTGTCCTGAGGTGTGCAAACCCGTCCACAGACGGGAATCTCTGCGATCCAGGGTGCGGCCACGCGACTCCAAGGTCAGCGCGGAACAGTCACTAGCCGCGAGTTTGGGGCCCAGCATCATGAGACAAAGCCTTCGCTGTCTCTCCTCAGTCATCCGGGAGTCAGCATCCAAAGTCACTAGCTCGCAGGTGAAAGGCAACTGATTGACCGCTGCGACGATCGAGAGGCGTGCTCGAAGAGCTTCTGAGTGCCAGTGCAGCTTCCCGTGGCTCCGTCGGTTCAGCCGCCGGAGTGTGCGACGAATATCCGTCATCTCCGAGCCGCGATGCAAGGTCGCTGCAAGTACGTAAGTCCGCCGCTCTCTTCGAACGCTCACAATCGATTCATCGCCGAAGGCTCTTGGCGATGGTAGAGGCGGACTCGAGGTGTGAAGCACTTGCTAAGTCTCTGGAGTTGCCTTAGCCGTTGTAGGCGGTCTGTGTGCGCTGTGGATTTCCTCCGGCCGGTTGACGTCTGCCGATTGCCCCATGTAACCTTGCGAGCAAATGCGCGCTCTCTACGGGGAGATGCGAAGTGACCCCTGGGAGTTCCCGCCGGAGGCGGGGCCCAGGGGCCACGTCTTTTCGGGGACCTCACTTGATGTCGGAACCCCTGCCCCTGTAACGTCGGAAGCCAATGCGCCCTTCATACGTGGAGGTGCGAAGTGGTCCCTGGGAGACCCGCCAGGGGCGGGCCCCAGGGGCCACGCTTTTTTGGGGGACCCGCGTTGACGTTGCAGCGGCCCGACTGAGCCCCCCGACCCCACACATCGCACAGCCCCGGCGCCTAGCCACGGTGGGCCGCCCACCCCAACCCCGATTCGCCCACCGCGCATCAACCCCGAACAGCCCGACTAGCCTGCCCGCGTGGATTACGTCGACAGCGTCCTCGACCTCATCGGCAACACCCCGCTGGTCCGCCTGAAGCACGTCACCGACGGCATCAGCGCCACAGTGCTCGCGAAGGTGGAATACCTCAACCCCGGCGGCTCCGCGAAGGACCGCATCGCGGTGGCGATGGTCGACGCGGCCGAGCGCGACGGCCTGCTCAAGACCGGCGGCACCATCGTGGAGCCCACCAGCGGCAACACCGGCGTCGGGCTGGCGCTCGTGGCCCAGGAGCGCGGCTACCAATGCGTCTTCGTCTGCCCAGACAAGGTCAGCGACGACAAGATCAACGTGCTGCGTGCCTACGGCGCGCGTGTGGAGGTCTGCCCGACCGCCGTGGAGCCGGACGACCCGCGCTCCTACTACTCCGTGAGCGACCGCCTCGCCCGCGAGATCCCCGGCGCGTGGAAGCCCGACCAGTACTCCAACCCCAACAACCCGCGCTCGCACTACGAGACGACCGGCCCGGAGATCTGGCGCCAGACCGGCGGCCGCATCACGCACTACGTCGCCGGCGCCGGGACCGGCGGCACCATCGGCGGCGTCGGCCGCTACCTCAAAGAGCAGTCCAACGGCGGCGTGCGCGTCATCGCCGCGGACCCGGAGGGCTCGGTCTACTCCGGGGGCACGGGGAGGCCGTATCTGGTCGAGGGCGTCGGCGAGGACTTCTGGCCCGCCAACTACGACGCCGGTGTCGTCGATGAGGTCATCGCGGTCAGCGACGCCGAGTCGTTCGCGATGACCCGCCGGCTTGCCCGCGAGGAGGGCTTGCTCGTCGGCGGCTCCTGCGGCATGGCGGTTGTGGCCGCGTTACGTGTCGCCGCGCAGTGCGGGCCGGACGATGTCGTGGTCGTGGTGCTGCCCGACAGCGGCCGTGGGTACCTCGGCAAGATCTTCAGTGACGAGTGGATGAGCCGCTACGGCTTCGCCCTCGACGCCACCCCGATGCCCGACGACGCGCCCACTGTCGGCCACGCCCTCGACGCGAAGATCGCAGCCGGTGGCGTGCCGTATGCGTGCGTGCGACTCGGCGCGACCGTCGGCGATGCGCGCGCCGCGATGAACGCCGCGGGGGAGCCGGTGGCGCTGGTCGCCAAAGCGGACCCGCCCTTGAACGCCGGCGAGGTCGCTGGCTCGGTCTCGTTGGCCCGTCTCTCCGGCTTGGACGACGCGACGCCACTGACCCAGGTCCTGCAACCAGTGCTGCCCCTCGTCGGCGTCGGCCAGCCCGCAGCAATCGTCGAGGCCACCCGCGCCGGCGCCGCCGCGGTGCAGGTCATGAAGGACGGCAAGCCCATCGGGGTGCTCGTCGAGGGGTGAGATGGGTGCGCGTCGGCTCTCCCCACGAAGCCACTGCGCCGCTACCCTTCCCTTCATCAAGTACGGCCCGACGGGCTTCACGCAACCGCGATGACATGCCCCTACCCGTGCGAGTTCTACTCGTGCTGCGTGGGGGTCGTCGGTGTTTCACCGGTCAAGCGTGGGATCGCTGCACCGTTCTGCACTGGAAGGCAGCCTCATCTCGATGCTGCAGGAGCAATTCAGGTTTCACATGGGTTACCACGCCACTGAGAGCGAGGTGCGCTCGTGGACCAACAGCCTGCCTGTGCTGATGCAGGACTTGGTGGATGCCGGGCTTAGTGCCGTCGAAGCCATCGTGGAATACCGGCTGCCGTATTCGAGTCAGAGAGCAGATGTCGTGCTGGCGGGCCGCAGCCCCCGCACCGGGGAGCCGACGTACCTCGTGGTTGAGCTGAAGCAGTGGACTCACGCGCGTGGCATGGAGGACGCGGACGACCTGGTCATGATCGACGCGTACGGGGGACGTCCTGTGCTCCAACCAATCGAGCAGGTCAGGAACTACGTGGCCTACATGCGCGACTTCCTGCGGGTCCTCGAACATCACCCGGCCCAACTATCCGGCGTCGCCTATCTCCACAACGGGGATGAGCGGCAACTGCAGGTCCTGCGATTGATCCCGGAGTCCGATGACGCACGCATTTTCTTCGGCTCCCAGCGGGGTGCGTGGCTTGAGTTCCTAGGAAGCAAGTTCGCGGCTGCGTCTGGCGCCGACGTCGCTGATGCGCTGCTCGAGTCGCGCACAGCGCCGAGCAAGAAACTGCTCGATGAGGCCGCCGATGAGGTAAGCCGTCGCGAGAAGTTCGTCCTGCTCGACGAACAACAAGTCGCTTTATCGCTTGTGCGGCGAGCAGTGGAGCGCAGCCGCCGTGCGAACACCAAGACCGCCGTGATCGTGACCGGCGGACCCGGCAGTGGTAAGAGCGTGATTGCCTTGTCTTTGCTGGGTGAACTCTCGCGGCAGGGGTATGCCGTCATGCATGCGACGGGTTCAAAGTCTTTCACCCAGACACTGCGCCAGGTTGCCGGCCGCGGCAACACCCGGGTGAGGAAGCTCTTCACGTACTTCAACTCCTTCACAGGCAGCAGCCCCAATGAGATCGAAGTGCTCATCTGCGACGAGGCTCACCGCATCCGCAGTTCCGGAGCGAGCCGGTTCACCCCTGCGGCCAGACGCACGGGTCTGAGTCAGATCGAGGAACTCATGGCAGTCGCCCGGGTGCCGGTGTTCCTCTTGGACGAGCACCAGGTCGTGCGCCCCGGGGAGATCGGCACTGTTGACTACATCGCCTCGACCGCGGAGCGTCTCGGCATCGCAGTCGAGCGAGTCGACCTCAGCGGACAGTTCCGGTCTGGTGGCTCGAAAGGCTACGAGGAGTGGGTGCTCGCGCTCCTCGGTCTCAGCGACGAGCCGCCCACGCCGTGGCAAGGAGATGCCAGGTTCGAGGTGCACTTCGCAGAGTCCGCGGAGCAACTCGAGCGGCGCATCGTCGAGAAGTCCGCGACCGGTCTCACAGCCCGCATGACCGCGGGGTTCTGTTGGCGGTGGAGCAGCCCCACAGGCTCGGGTCTTGTCAACGACGTCGTCATCGGGGACTGGCAACGCCCGTGGAACAGCAAGAGCGACCGTCGCATCGGCGACATCCCGCCCAGCGACCTCTGGGCGAGCGAACCCGGCGGCATCGGCCAGGTGGGCTGCGTCTACACCGCCCAAGGTTTCGAGTACGACTGGAACGGCGTCATCCTCGGCCCGGACTTCGTGCGGCGCGGCGATGGCTGGGTCGCCGACCGGTCCGCATCTCGAGACCCATCATTGAACAGATCGGGAGACATGGACTTCGGCGCGTATGTGCGCAACATCTACAAGGTCCTGCTCACCCGCGGCATGGCCGGCACGGTCATCACTTCCACCGACGCTGAGACTCGGGAGTTCCTCAAGTCACTGCTCCCGTAGCAAGTACGAGCCACGCCTTCGGTGGGGTATGACGGCTCAGAACCTGACGGTGCAATGCGCGAAATTCGGCCGCCAGGAATGGTTCGTCCCCGGCCGGCAATCGCCCCCGGGCCGGTCGCCCCAGGGCACCCGACTGCCTCTCCAAACCCACCCCCAAAGCCCGGGAATGCCGGCCGCGCCCTTGCCGTTGAACCTCAGGCGGCC